>JBEQAZ010000010.1:0-17882 GCA_041640055.1 Candidatus Nanohaloarchaea archaeon
TAGAGCGAAAGGTTCTTCTCCCTGCCCCGGCAAAATCTGCTGGCCCTCTGTAGTGTTATATCTTGGATTGGCTTCGACCGTTCCGCATTCACCCTCCGAACAGGTAAGGTTGGCAGTTAGAGCGAAGGTCTTGTTCTGTGTAACGATAGTATTATTCGGAGGAGATATGAACTCTACATCTATCCTTCCATACTTTACTGCCTCTAAAATGTGTTCATCTTCATCGGAAGCTGCTGTTGACGAGTCAGAAACCAGAAATCTTTGATCAAATGTTTCGGTATCGGTCAGCGAGGTTTCTGTTACATAGCTTGCGTTCATAGATGTACCGTTCTGAAGGACTGCATCAGTTCCTGTATCCCAAGTGACTCTGCCTGAGGAGAACGATCCACCGGTGTGCTCTGTATTGGCGTTGTAGAATATCTGATCTACGGTCCAGCCTGTGTCAACTCCATCATGGTAGAGCGTGTCAGCTGAGGCTAGATCCCAGTCCTCGCTTCCAATGTTTTTGACCTGGAAAGTAAATCTGAATGATGCTGCCTGATCCTTCTGCTCTGTCTGGAAGGTCTGGTTTAGTCCTTGGTCGATAAGCTGGCCCTGGTATTTCTTCTCGGAGTTTGAGAGCCCTGTTACATTGTAGACTCTGATCTCCGTTACATTTAGTCTTGGAGCGGTATCTCCAGCAGTGTAAGCTGAGAAACCTGATACATTAAAGCTGAAGATGCCGCTGTCTTGGGAGATACTGTAGTCGGTAGAGGAGTTGATATTCCAGTCAGGACAGTCTGTAGAGCTGAAATCATAGCTGTTACATTTGAGAATGTTATCCGGCGCGTTGCCTCTACCGTAGCTTACCTCTGCTTGGTCAAAATTGATGCCTGTGTTGTTGAATCCGTAGATTTTCTCTCCGTTTTCAAGATAAGGTGTTGATTCTTTTCGGTCCGTCAACCGTATATCTGGGTTGAAATCTTCTGTCAGGTTCAGTTCGTAGATTGTAACATTGATATCGCCGGTTCCAAAGTTCTGGATAACTGTGTAGTTATGGTTTGTAGCCAGATCTGCGGTAAGGGAATCCTGTGACTGTGCTACAATACCTGAACTGTTTTTAACTGTGTATTCGGCAGGTACTGTTTGTCCGTCGTTGTTTAGTGTTTCGAGCTGGAGCTGTAACTGTGCTGATGCTCCCGTTAACATTGTTATTAGTAGAAGGGTCATGAGCAGTGTTTTTCTGCTATACATAGATTATTGAGACACCTGCTATGATGCCGAGTATGCCGACAAGTATCAGCCACTGGTATCGCGTGTTGGTTGCTTCAAGGTCTTGGTAAATCTCTTCCTGCCCCTGTACGGTTACCTGCATTCCCCTGAATGTCTGTAATGCATAGTCTATATCGTCTCCTACCGCGGTGGTCTGAAGGTCCTGCATGGCGTTTAGGCTTTGGTTGAATTGCTGGCTGTTTACGACTTGGTCTAGCTGGTTTAGGTTCTCTTCTGTGTTTCTGGCTTCTTCTATGGCTGGCTGGATTACGAGTACGGTGTGAAGTGAGAACATGAGAAGTGTGGCTGAGGCTACTATCATTGTTTTGCCTAGCTCTGTTTCGTCCAGTGTGTAGTCGTATTCGATTTCTCTGATTGTTTCTTTGAGTCCCATCTTTTTTCCTTCGGCTCTAAGTTAGTTTTAGCAGCTTCTGAGGTTTATAGATTCCGGATAGTTTTGCTCCCATTCTCCGCAGCTGAAGCCTTGTACAGGTGTTTCCTTCCATTCATCTCCGGAGTACCTTGTTGAGTTGCAGAGTGTTTGTCTTGCGTTGGTGCATCTCTGTTTTATGTTTTCGAGTTCGCTGCACTGGCTGCTTGGCTGGAAATCGGTTGTTGATGTTTTGACTCCAATACACTGGTTCTGTAAAGGTACTCCGTGGCAGGATATTTTTTGTGTGTGGCAGGTTCCTTGTGCTTCGATGAATGTGATGCCTGAAGCCAGGTATAGTAGAATTACTAGTGCTGAAGCTCCGAGGGAGATTAGTGCTTCTTTTCTTCCTATGTCCGGTTTCCTCATGTTTATAACTGTTTCAGCTACAGCTTTAATTGTAAGGTGTAACCGGTATGGGAATTGAACTTTGGATGGTTTTTGAAGCGATCTCGAATAAGGAAGAGGCCGTAGAGGAATCTATGGAAGATCATGTGGAAAGCCTCAAGGACGAAGACAATCTTGAAGTTACCGAGGCTAACTTTGACGAGGTCTCGGAGATGGATCAACCTCATCCGGATATAGACCACGGTTACTCTCATGTTGTAGAGGTCAGAGTAGAGTGCGAGACATTTGAACGAGCTGTAAGAACTGTAGTGAATTATGGACCGACTTATGTACAGGTTGAAGGACCTGACAGATTTGAACTAGGTCTTAAGGACTCTCAAGACAGTCTTCAGTTCATGGCAAGCACCATGCAGAAGTATGCGGAGATGGGTGCTGGCGGAGTACTGGTTTCAAGATCTCAAGACGAGGAGTAAATCGCAAAACATTATTTAACCATTTAGAAGAAAATCTAAACTGTTATGCGTCTCAAAATCATAGCAGTTACATTCCTTCTAGCATTTGTTTCATCAGCCGCAGCTACCGATATAAGAAGCGAATCAGTCACTATAGATCTAGAAGATAACAGCGTAGTTCTTGAATCTGATATGCAGAGTATAAGCGGGTCCGAGTTCTCATATGTAACCAGCGTACCTGTAGAGAATGTTGAAGGAACACTTAACGGGGAACCTATCGAATGTAATGAGGAAGACTTCCAGATCGGGTCCGAGATACAGTGTAATGCGCCTGTAAAGGAAGATATACTACTTAGGCTTGAGTTCACCGCTTCAAACCTTGTAGAGGAGCGTAACGGCTTCAGGCTTTTCGAATACACACACTCCGTTTACCGTCCAACAGAGATATACAACCTGACAGTTATCCTACCTGAAGACTCCGGAGTAGCTGAAAGCACAAACAGGTCTGAAGAAGCAGTTATTCCCGGAGCAGCATCTATAGAGGAGGTTGACGGCAGAACAGAGATTACCTGGAGTCAGAACCCGCGTGTGGGAGATGTGCTTTCATTCAGAGCAGTATACGAGACAGAGACACAGGAGGAAAACACTGGACTGCCTCTTCTTCCGGTAGTTGCTGCAGTCTTGCTGGCGCTGGTGATAGCTTATATCCTGACCCGTGGGGAACAGAAAGAAGTGATCGAGTTAGATGATGATGAACAGGAGGTTGTGGATATAATTGAGGAGAATGATGGTGAGATGCTTCAGAAAGATGTAGTATCCGAATCCGAGTACTCTAAGGCGAAGATTTCGGGAGTTGTAAGCTCGCTTGTCGATAAAGATGTAGTTTCAAAGGAGAAGGAAGGTCGTAGTAACAAGCTTGTTCTCAAGGATCGTTAATTATCCTGTTGCAGCTCTTATTGGGAAGATAGTCAGTTCTCCGTCATTTATCCGTGTGCATGCGCACCTCAAATCGGTTTTGTTCTCCACTTCGTCACTCATGGAGGAGAGAGCAACCCATCCAGGTTCGTGGCACATCACAGAGCTTGTGTTGTACTGGTTGGCCAGTTCTTGCTCTAGATTCTGGCAGTAATTTTGTTGGTCGCCTTGGTCCTCTGAGATTACCACCGTTGAAACGGCGTAGCCTGCTGCCAGACCTATCATAGACGCTAGAATAGCTACCAGAACTTTAGCTGCTTGGTTCTGAAAGATTTCAGGTATCTCCATAATTACTTTTTCGTTGTGTAATGCTTATTATTTACTGGTTCCAGTTGTATCTGTTCTCGCCGATGAAGGTGAGTATCGATGAAACAATTATCGCTATGATGTTTGAGAGCAGGTAGTACATGTCGAAGTAATCTGTCAATAGGTACAGGATGCCTAGCTGTGCTACAATACCTACAGATCTTACAAGGTTGGATACTATCAAACCGTCTACTATCTGTCTTAGACCTTGCTTTACCGGTGAGAAAGTGAATCGGTTATTTAGGAAGAACATAGCTACGATTGCAGCCTCTATGGAAAGCGCGCCGCTCAGCATGTAATGTATACCGGCTACATCAGTCAGCAGGTACAGGAATACTGTGTTTATCAGTGCTCCTGCTGCTCCTATCATGGCAAACTTGCCGTACTTGTGTATCTGTTCGGCTCGGTCATCGAAGAATCTGTCCAGGCTCAGGAAATAGATCTTGTTCATGAAGTTGAGGTATGTCCTAGTTGTGACCTCTGAGCCCTGTTTTGATCGCCATCTGACAGGAACTTCCTTGATCTTCATATCCTGTTTTCTGGCCTTGTAAAGAAGTTCAAGGTCCCAGGGGAAGCCGCCGTCCTCCAGGGAGATCATGTCCTGTATCTTCTCTTTGTTGAATGCTTTGAAACCGCACTGGTGGTCTCGGATTTCTGTTCCGAGGGCTTTGGATGTGAATAGGTTGAAAACCTTGCTTGGGATTTCTCTGTACTTTTTCCTTTTGGTATCGCTTTCTTCAAGATATCTAGAGCCTATTGCCAGGTCGAAGCCGTCTTCTACAGGTTCGATAATTTTCTGAAGCTGGTCAGGGGTAGTTGCGTTATCTGCATCCATGAAGGCGACTTTGGAATACTTTGATTCTCTGATTCCTTCTTCTATCGCTCTCCCTTTTCCGTGTCGTTCGTTCTTCCTGATATGAACTATCTTGGAGTACTTTTCGGCTAGTTCTTCGGCTATATCCTCGGTTCTATCGCTTGAAGGATCTGTTACAATTATCAGTTCTGAGTTCTCTCCGAGATACTCCAGTACCTCTTCCGTGGTATCCTGTAGAAATCTTTCCTCGTTCAAAGCCGGTATAATTACTGAGGTATCCGTTATCATTCTGTACTATTACCTGTATCTAGTTGAAGATGCTCCGTGATATTGCTTCGAGACTGAACCCCTTGCACCGTTTGGTTCTTGTTGATGACCAGTGTAGGTGCCTCTTGGATATCGTACTGTTCCTCAAGCAGGTTGATCATGCTGTCGTCTATCCCTCTGTAGACTGAGAAGATCAGTACTTGATCACCGTAGATTCTTTTAATATCGGAAAGTGTCTGTCCTTGACGCTCACAGGCGTCACATTCCTCTTCCGTGAAGAACAGGATAGTGTTAGTATCATAGTCTTCACAGCCTGCTTCTATCTGCTCCGCGAACATCCAGTACTCTATACCTGAAAGAACATAGCTTCTGCGGATATTACGGAACTCAGATTCTTGGAAGAAGCTTCTGTCCTCATAGGACTGCACCCTTTCCAGCCTGTTGTTGTAACCCTCGATTATCTCAGTAAGTCCTTGTTGACGGAGTTCACATGAATCTTTATCTTCAAGATACCTTAGAAGCAACTGTTTGCTCTGAAGATCGGTTGTATCCTCCTGCAAACTGTTTTGGAGTTCTGACTGGCGCTTGTCATCTACCAGGTTGCTTCCAAGCACTCCAAGCATGAATATAAGTGCTGTGAGTATAACTGCGAATAGGTAACGGTATTTCTTTATCTCGCTCATCTCTGATCAACCCTGTATATCGTGTAATTACACATTGAGGTATTGTCTTTGTAAATAGTTTCGTAACTTGATATATTCTCATTAAATCTTTCGATCTCTTCCCCTGCTTCACCGGTCGTATCATACCATGCACAGCTGTTTACACCGTAGTAATCGATTCCTCCCTGATTGTAGATACCGTCAAGATAACCCTGTGGAAGCGCCTGATAATCGAAGTCGCTGTACTGTATCGGACCAGGATTATTCGTAGCTATAGTGCCATTCAAACCCTCAAAGGCCTGATAGAATTCCTTGGCGTTTTCGTTCTGATAAGAAGCTGCATTGTAGATAGTTGCCGCAGATACCAGCATTATCACGATTGCTGCAGCCACAAAAATCTCTTTCCTTAGTTCGAACCGTTCTTCTATCTCCTTCAATCCGTAACCAGCGGTCACAGCCAGGAAAGGTAGGAAAGCTAAGGCATATCTTACCTCCTTGTGATGGTAGGACTCGAAGAAGATGAATAAAACTGCTAGAGCTGAAATATAAGGATAGAAGTCCTCTTCCCGTCTCCTGATTATCCAGTAAACTCCTGGTAGAGCAAGTAGTACGAGCGGATTAGTTGCAAGTCTTGTCAGGTAGTATGTGCCAAATATAGATGTCGCGTCAGATGGCGGGACCGAAAGCCCTGAGGTTATCGGTTCCAGAGGATTTCCAAGGTAGAGGTAGTTCAGTCCAAAGTAGATTCCTAGTAAAGCTGCTACTGGCCCTGCATAGATAGTCAGTTTCTTGATCATCAGTTTCCAGTTATTTCTGCTGTTGTAGGCTTCATAAAATCCTATCGCAGGGGATATCAGGATTGTTGGGAACCGAGTTAGGAATGCAAGACCGGAAAGAGTTCCAGAAACCAGTTTCTGACCCTTTAGATACTTATTGAGAGATACTGTGATCAGAAGTGCCGATATTATACCTGTGAGAAGTTCTGTAGTATTTGATATGAACACAGGCGACGCTAGGAGAACTGATGAACTGTATAAGGCAGTTCTGTAGCCAAAAAGCTGTTTTAGTTGGCTGTATATCAGGGCTGATCCTGCTAGTGTTATTATCATGTGTAGAAGCCGTGAGAACGGTACGAGCGGCAGACCTGATTTCCATATCAGACCTGTTATTATCGGTATAAGCGGCGGTCTGAATACTTCCCAGAGGCCTATGCTTCCGAAGCTGAAGAGGTGTTTGCCCATTGCTATGTAGATAGCTGAGTCCCAGACCATCGGTTTATCCCAGACAGAGGAGTAGATTACAAGCTGGATCAGTGTGAAGACTGTGAAGAGTGCTACTGCTTCTTTCTGCTCTTTTAGTTTTTCTCTAAGCTGGTTTACCATTCCCATTCTGCTTCACCTTTGGTCAAGTGATCTTTAATAGAGTCTATGTAGACTATCAGCCAGATAGCTCCGATAAACAGGAAGTACCAGAAGATGTAGATCACGATCGGCAGCACTCCCTGCTCAAACATGTTCTCATCTGTATGCTGAACTGTCATGTAGTACAGTATCAAGGTCAGCGTCAGTAGTGAGAGAAGCAGGAAGACTGATACTACATCTATACTGATCAGAGACCAGTATACTGCTTCTATGATATCAGAGAACGAAAGCATCTCTATCGCACGGATATAAGCCTCTACACCAATCCGTCTGACCTGATTAAAGAAGTCAAATATCGGCTTGACCAGATAGTATGATAGTATGAATAGTGCTGTTACGGATAGTACAGACTGGGCTATCTTGGTTGGTATACTGAATGTTCCGAAGTCTCCATACTCCCTGTTCAGTATCATATGTTTGTACTTGACTATGTTCTGCAGAGAGCCTTTGTACCAACGGTATCGCTGGTTGTAGAACTCTTTGACTGTTGCCGGTGCTACAGTGAATACTTCTCCTCTACGGGAGTGTGAGATATTCCAGTCAGCGTTCTGAAGCTTGAAACATATCTCCTGATCCTCTACAAGAGAGTTTGGATCGAATCCTCCTGCCTTTCTTACAGGCTCAGTCCTGTAGATGCTGAGCGGACCTGGTGTAACATGGATCGAATCGATGAAAGCCATGATATTCCTGAGAAAAATTCCCATAAGGTACTCTGCCCACTGAAGCTTCTGCAGCAGGTTCTGCGGCTGATAGACTTTCATCGCGGATGCTATACCGCCTGCGTCTTCTTCAAGTTCTGAAACTATATATTTGAGAGAATCATCCTTCAAACGGGAGTCTGCGTCAACGCAGCCGAACAATTCGGTTTCGACCTTTTCAAGTCCGGTGTTGAGTGCTGCGCCTTTTCCCTGGTTTTCCTGATTGATCAGTGTGAGTTGATCTGTGTAGGGTTCTACTTTTTCAGCTGTGTTGTCTTCGCTTCCGTCGTTGACTACTATGAGTTCTAGTTTATCATCCGGATAATCGGCTTCCAGAACTGATTCTATGGTCATCTGGATGGTTTCTTCTTCGTTGTAGGCCGGTATTATCAGTGTCAGTCCTGGCCATTTGTCTCGGAACTCTACCTCTTTCTTTATGCCGCCGTGCTCTAAGAGTACTATCAGCAGGAAGAATGATATGAATAGGACTGCTGCATATAGAGCCCAGACGATTAGGGTTAGCATAGAAAAAGTATTGGAAGGAACAGCCTTTTTTGTTTTTATCTATTCTTCATGATCTCATTGAGGAAGACTGTCGCATAACTTCCTTTAGGCAGGTCAAAGCGGACTGTCATGGCGTTCTTCGTCATATTCAGATCGTCATCACCTATATCCAGGATCTCGAAGTTCCTGAAATCAGCAAACGCTCTCCTGTAGCTTCCCTCACTCCGCAGCTCAGGGAAGTCCTGAAGTCTGAAATCTTCCTGTGAGATACCTTCCTCCTCGATAATTTCTTGGATTATCTGTTCTGGCTTGTTGTCCTTCAAGTCTGTCTTGTAACCGACCAATGGGATTTCGTATTCTTCTTCATACCAGTCTTCTTCGATGAGTCGGGATAATGTGCGGTTGAAGACCCATGACTGGTATGCGTGGATGAATAGCATCTGTAGATCTTCCGGAAGTCTCTTGATAGCGCCTTTGTAGTCTTCCGGGTTCTTATTCAGGTGGTAGAGAAGTGTTTTCTCGTATCTGTAGGTTTCAGGGAATTTTTCAGCCTTATCTTCCGGGTCGCGGGTTTCCCAGAGTTCTTCTCTGACTTTTCGTATGCTTTTGTACTCATCATCGTATGGCTTTGCGATATAGGTCCATACGGCTTCCTCGAATTCTCCTCGTAGAATGTGGCGTCCGACTTGATGTGTGATAGGTCGTGGGCTTCCGAATCTTTGTTCTCCGAAATAGTTCGGGAACTTTGAGCCCAGTTGATCGACGGTTTTCAGGGTTCGGTCCCTGATATCTTCGATCTGAAGGTTCAGATCCCTTAGCTTGATCTCGAACCGGTTGGCCATCAGGTTGCCGAGTCCGATATACCCGTTCTTTCCAATTACTTCGAGATCAAACTCGTCTGTAAATATCTGGTTGATGTCCTCAGAGTCAACGCCTTGGATAGAAATATACTGTTCGGTTACTGCGCGTTTATCTTTGTTACCTGCGTATCCGATACGGTCTTTAGATATGTGAAGCATGTTGGAGAGCTTGTTCACAGCTTCCATAGTTGTCATGTTCTGTTTTCTGAGTTTTACTATGAGATGTTCTCCTTCGTCGCCTGTATCATGTTTAGCTAACTCTCTTACTACGAAATCGTTTACCTGCTCCTTTATACTGCCTTTTATACCTACATTATCGGTATAATAGCTCCAGCCCATGTTCTTCATTTCGATACTTTCCATTTCTTCCATTATTGATTATACACCTTGTTTGTTGTTATTTTAGCAGAGGTAGGTCGCTAGTGATTTTATCGAGTTTTTTCTCTTCTGCAGGTCCGATGCCTAACGCGGTTACTGTTCCAGGCTCTACTTCGGTATGACCTGCGTCTTTCACCTTGAAATAGGTGATATTCATTTCTTCGGCCTTTTGCATTTTATTTTTAAGTTGTTTCTCGGATGCCTCCAACACTATTTTTTTCTGGCCTTGAGAGACCCATGAGTCTCGTTCATCAGAACCTGATTGCTGGTAAGCGCCGAGTGAAGCGTGGCTTCCCTGTGCTACTAGTTTTCCTGTCGACATCTCTAAGTCCTTTCTCAGTAGGATGGCTTGTTTGAAACGCTTCATGTATATCTTTGTGTCTCTACAGGTTTTAATCCCTTCCAACTTAACGACCGAAATCAATTTTTAAGTACCTTTCGGTGACAACAGTATCGTCCTGAAATGAACTGGCCGAAAAGGTACTGCCTTCAAACCAGTTACCGGTCGAAATCCTCGCTAAAGGCTCCTCAAACGGGAAATTTAGTGGGTTCGCCCAGATTCGAACTGGGGATCTTCGCCTTGTAAGGGCGACGTCATAACCAACTAGACCACGAACCCTCAATGTTCGCTCGCTTCGTAACAAAAACCTGTTGTATGTAAATTCTTAAAACAGGGACGGTACCCTGCTCTACAGATGTTCACTCAGTATCGGATCGTATACCTCTTCACCCTTCGAGAAGTACGGATACCTAATCAGTTTAACATCCGCGTTGCCCGTTTCCTCCAGATTCTCTGGACTCACATCTCTGTCTATAAGTGCTTCCTCCTCGACCTTTTTCTCAACTAGTTCATGGTCAATGATGCTCTCATCGGCCTCATTATTCTCATCTATGAAACCTCTTTCCTTCAGTTCATCTATTATTGATGCTATACGGGAGATCCCTATATCCATCTCACCCACTATCTCTTGCTTCGCTTTTCCATCCTTGAGATGATCGAATACCAGTTCCTCCTTACCGGAAAGTTTTTCTCGCTCTGCTTTAACCTTGCCGTTCACCCCATCAACCAGTTTGACCTCTTTATCGGTTTCAACCCAGTAAATAGGATAGTATGCCTCTTCGTATTTCTCACCTGTCTTGTTTCTAACCTCCTGAATCTCTTCCTCTGGCTTGAACACCTCGATATCTTCCTGAGGCGTGTAAGTATCGTTGGTCTGTGTTTCGCCTCCGTGAAGTGATTTCCGGGTTCTTACATCTGTCATAACAGGGTATTCGTTTCCAAGTGTGAATGCTACTCCGGGTGGTAGCGAGGTTATCATGTCTTCAATCTCTGAAGTGATGCCTTCGAAGCTTTTGGATATGGCTTTCAGGTCGTTGGGATTGGTTACTCTCAGGATGAACTGTGTGTTGGCCTGGCTGAGTACATTTTTGTCGATCCTTGCGGGTCTCTGACTTATTACTCCTATTCCGACACCGAACTTTCGTCCTTCGGATGCGATCTTTCTCATTATCGGGTTTGAAAGTGCCTGTCCGAACCCTTTCTCCGGCACATAGTTGTGTGCCTCTTCAAGTATCATTATGAACGGCGGGATTTTGTTCTCCTTTCTCATGTTGAACAGTTTCTGCGCCAGCATGTATACGGTCATCTCAGATGCGTCTGGCTCTACAGCTTTCAGGTTGATGACTGATGCCTCTCCTGGCTCGACCAGATCCTCTAGATCGATTGGATCCTGGCTGAAAAGGTTGGTTTCCTCCAGTTGTTCGAGGTAGTTGAGCAGGTTCCATTTTGCGGTTGAATCTTCCTGTGTGACTGCGTCTTCGATATCTATCAGGCTGTAATCTCCGTCGTCTTTCTCTTTCAGTCTTTTGAGTGCGTTGTAAAGTACTCCCATCTGTGAATTAGTCAGGTTGTCAGGTATCAGTGTCTGAAGTTCTTTTTTATCCAGGTTGAGAGATGAGAATTTGAGAGGGATTGCTTCAGTGTTGATATCTGTGTTTGGAGAGTATTCTGTTACCGGATAGCTTTCTGGATCTTCGCTGTCCGGGTTTTCCTTTCTGAGGGAGTGATATTCTCCGTGAGGATCGACTATCAGTACTGGGAAGTCTTCTTCCAGTAGTTCTTCTATTATTACTCCTGTCAGGTAGCTTTTTCCGGCTCCTGTCTGTGCTAGGACTGCGAAGTGTTTGTAGAAGTCGTCTGCGTTGACATGTATGTCGATTTCAGGGTTGGTTTCCAGCGTTCCTATTCTGAGTCCGTCGTCATCTAGGCCGAGTGTATCGGAGATGAGTTCTTGGTCTGCCTGGTAAACTATTGAGTCGGGTTCTATTACCTGTCTTGGTGCTTTGGTTAGTCCTTTTTCTCTGTATCCGATGATGTTGGCTTTAGCTATGGTTTCTCCGTCCGGGTGCTTGGTTACTTCATCGACCTGGCACAGTATCCAGTTATCATTGCTTTTTATCGATACAAAGTCGAATTTCTTTACCTCCTCAACTGCTCTAAATTCGAAATTGGAGGTGTTCACCTTTCCTTCTACTGTTCCTAGCTGCATCTGTATACCTGTTTTGGAGAAGTGAGATTCATAAAATAACTGACTTACAGCTGTAGGGATGTGAAGGAGTGTTGGTTTTTTGAAGATTCGCCGTGTAACTTGTTGTTATGATTGATCCTCGTGAACTTGAGGGATTCCAGAAGGATGTTTTCTTCCTTGGAGTTTCCCTGCTTCTGGCAGTTTCATTCGTAGCAGCTCATAATACTACTGTTTCAGAGGATCAGCCAGAGGTCGGTCCAATTGAGCTTCAGGCCGAATGCATCGGTATTGATGCAGGATTTTGCCTAGGAATCGAACATGTAACACATACTGTTGATAACTACTTTGATGAGAACTACACCGATCCTGAACCAGGTACGAGTGAGTACTACCAGAGAGTTGAGGCAGAGTTGATGCTTCAGGGATACGGAGTCTGTAGAGAGAATCAGGATATGACTGGTATGGATTGGGTTACTGAGACCAGTTATGATAACAAGACTGGTGAAGAGTGGCTTGAGAACGAGAATATCCAGCTTCTACCGTGTGAAGATACTTTCCGTTACACTCTGGAAGATTAACTGACTGACCGGTTTTAAAAGTTTTCAGAATCTTCTGATTAATTAAGAGGTACTTAAATTACTATGAGCTATGTTGAAAGAACTTTTGTAGCTATCAAGCCTGACGCAGTTAAAAGAGGGCTTATCGGAAAAATTACAAGCCGGTTCGAAGAAGCCGGTTTCAAAATCATGGGTATGAAGATGGTTCAGGCAACCGATCAATTGCTTGAACAGCATTACGAAGAGCATGTTGACAAGCCGTTCTACGATGACCTTGCAGAATACATGAAGCAGGGACCGGTAGTTGCCATGGTACTGGAAGGAGTACATGCAGCAGAAAACATCCGGAAGATCGTAGGAGATACAAGTGCTCGAGACGCACATCCATCGACAATCAGAGGCCAGTACGGACACATGTCGATGGATCACGCGGATGAATCAGACACCAAGTACAAGAACCTGGTTCACGCATCCGAACCCGGAGAAGCAGATAGAGAGATCGAGATCTGGTTTGAAGAAGACGAGCTTCACGACTACGAACATACAGACGAAGAACAGGTGAGATAAATTATGACACGACTTTACCGTTCAGAATCCGACAGAATCCTTGGCGGAGTATGTGGAGGTATCGCAGAGGTCTACGACTTTGATCCTTCCCTAGTCCGCCTTGTGACCGCATTACTTGTCCTTGGAGCCGGTTCAGGGCTACTAGCCTACCTGATCGCATGGCTGATCATCCCTACCGAAAGCGAAGTTAAGTAAAAAGAAGAAGTAGTTCTCGGGAGGTTCAGCACTTAATAGGACAAGCGAGCCTTCGCTTGCGTTCCCGCAGGGCTCATCATTACCTCCACCATTTTTTCTTTATTCGTAAAGTTTCTCTACATCCAGTTCAAGTCCGACAGCTTTCTGCTCTAGCTCCCAGTTGTCAAGCACATCTTCGTTTATCTCTCCCAGATGTCCTATGGTCTCTCCGTCTTTGACGATTTCTGCTGCTCGGTCGTGTGTGTAGTAAGGCATTTCGCTTTCATTCACCTTAAGATCAAATCCGGTGTCCCTTTCTATGACCTGTAGAACTTGTCTTATATCTGTGAAGTCGACATCGGTTCCTGAGATTACATAGGACATCTTCCTTACATTTCTGGCGCTGTTCTGTTCAGGTCTGGCGACATCTTCTACCTCGTAGAATCTCTGAGGGTAGCTGTGCTGCCGGTTGTTCTTCAGGACGTCCATCATGGATGGAAGCATCTGGTTCCTGACAACAGTGTAGTCTTCTGTTAAAGCGTTGCTCATCTCCACTACATTCTGTTCAGCGCTGTTCATGTTGTGGAATAGTTTTTCTTTGCTGGATAGTGTGAAGGTGTGTGCTTCCAGTGCTCCAGTTCCCTGTAGGATATCTCTAAGCTCTTCTGTATGCTCTTCTATACTTTTTTCATCCGCTGCCGTATCCAGTTCCGGTATCTCTGGTTCTATGTTGTGGTACCGGTGTGCGATGACTATATCCTCGATAAGATCGTACTGGTGCATCACATCTGTACGGTATGAAGGTATACCGACCTTGATGCTGTTTTTCTTTTTCTTGGCTCTGAAACGCATCTGCTCCAGTCTTTCAGCGATCTCATCTTTAGATAAGTCGAGACCTGATACTTCTCGGAAGTAATCCAGCTCCAGCTTCATCTCTTCTGGTTCAAGTAGAGGCATATGGCTGTTCTCGATCTCTACTGTTTCAATCCCTGCTCCTCTCTCGGCTAGTGCGGTTGCCAGTATGTTTACAACTTTGAGAACTGTTTCCTTGTCCTTTCCTGTTACATCGATGAAGATATCTGTCGTTTCAGAGGTTACTTCTGTTAGCTGGTTGTTGATGATAGGCGGGAAGCTGAGGATCTGACCTTTGGAGTCCTCTATGATCGGGTAACGGTCTTCGTCTTCCAGTATCCATGCGTATTCCTGTCCTTTGTCATGTTCGTCGAGTATTTCTTCTAGATGTACCTCTTCGCCGTATTCAAGTGGTGTGAAGCTTACCTGTTCTGGCGCTACTGCTTTGTAGGTGAAAGGTGGTTCTACTGAGTCCAGGTCGTGGAGTCCTATGGCTATCTTGTCTCTTCTCCTGCCTACTGTCTGGTGTAGCTTTTCCTGTAGCTGGATCAGACCGTTGATTATTCTTGGTGTTAGTTCGACATCTCTGATTACTGCTCCGCCTATGTAAGGTCTTACATCTTCTACTGATTCGTCTACATCCAGTTGGATATCGCCTTTGCTGGTTTTGTAGTTTCTTACTCCTGTTTCTAGGTCGAAGAATCCTTTGTATGCTCTTGCTAGGCCTTCAACTGATAGAAGGTCCGGGCGGTTGGGGTATGTCTCTACCTCCCATTTATCGCCTTCTTCGTGGTTCCAGTGTGCTCCGAGGTAGGATGCTTCTTCATGTAGTTTGTCTTCGCTGATTTCCTGTCCTAGTAGTTCTTCGAATTCTTTCTTGTTTATCTTTAGTGTCGGCATTATTCTGGCCTCCATTTTGGTGTTGTTTCAAGGAGTTCGATGTCGTTTCTGTATAGTTCTCGGATATCTTCGATTCCTGCTGCTTTGGCTGCTATTCTTCCGACTCCTAGTCCCCAGGCGAGTACTCTTGCTTCGAATCCTAGTAGCGGTTTGACTACTTCTGGTCGGAACATTCCTGCTCCTCCGAGTCCAAGCCATTCCTCTTCTTCCTCGTCATATACCTGTACTTCTACGCTCATCTCGGTGTAAGGATAGTATGATGGTATTAGCCGGAATTCATCGTACCCCATTTTGTGGAAGAACTCGCTGATGTAGCCTTTGAGGTTTGCGAAGCTGAGATCTTTTCCTACTACGATTCCATCTGTCTGGAAGAATTCTGGTAGGTGGAAGCGGTCAATTGTTTCGTTTCGGAAGTTTCTGGATACTGTGAAGTATTTGGCTGGGAGATCTTCTTCGTCTATTTCTGATAGTTTCCTTGCTGACACTGCTGTAGTATGTGTTCTGAGTACATTTCTTGCGGCTTCTTCTTCGCTCCAGTCGTAGCCCCATCCTGTGCTTCCTGTGGTCCAGCCATCTTCATGTGTTTCTTTGATTCTCTGAGCTATCTGCTCTAAGTCGCTTAGGTCGGCTGTTTCAGGGTTTGAGAGGAAGAAGGTGTCATGCATTTCCCGTGCCGGGTGGTCCTGTGGTGTGTATAGTGCGTCGAAGTTGAGCAGGCTTGATACTACATATTCCCCCTGCATCTCCTGGAAGCCCATTTCCATCCAGTTTTTCCGGGCTTCCGTTATGATTTCCTTGTAGAAGTGTTTTTTACCGGTTCTCGGTGTTTTAACTTCGGCTTCTACATTGAAGTCGACATCTACATCCTCAGAATCTACTTCTTCTGCTTTTTCAGTCGGCTTTAGTGTTCTTATTATGTTTTCTACTGTTTCGATCAGGCCTCTTTCTTCATGTTCAGAAGTGTAGTTCTCTGTCTCCAGTCTGAACTGCAGGTTGTCTTGGTCGGTGTTTTTGTGGCCTTCGTTGGTTATTGATACTTTGCCTGCGCTTATTTCGATCCAGCCTTTTTCTCTGGCTTTTCCTAGTGCTACATCCATTTCGTCGATATCTAGTTCTGAGACTTCGCTTGGTCCTTGTTCGACTTCTTCCAGTAATTGGTATTCAGGTGATCCCTGTTCAAGCACTTTCTCTCCTTTTTCTGTGAGTTCTTTGTGTATCTCTGTTTCTTCCTCAGTTTCTACTAGACCTTTTTCTTCCAGTTCTATTGCTGCACGGTTGACCATGGACTGGTCGAATCCTTCTTTTTCCAGTTCTCTTACTGTGAGGTCTCCGTGTTTTTTCAGTTCCTTGAAGATATCCAGTGCCTGAGATGTGAGTTTCACAAGTCACTGTATAGGTCTAGAAATTTTTAAACATGAATAAGTCGGCTACGGAGGTTTACAGATTAAATTAACAGAAAGAGAAGGATATGTGCTTGATGAGAAATAATGGGGTTCTAAAGTACTCTTTTGATCTTGTCTGTTGCTTTCTCCATCTCTACTTTGACTAGTCCCATGTTGACATCGTCGTCGGTTAGGATTGCGAGAATTCCTTCGTCTCCTGCTCCTGTAGCGACCAATTTACCATTTTCTGCCTCAATAGTAACTGCCTCAACATTACCCATTTCAAGTGAGTCACTAGCCGTTTCTCCAGAACCTACAGTGGAAGCTGTCATAGCTCCGACCTGATCGTCGTTGATGTCTGAACTTAGATTTGATGCGATGAGAAGTCCGTCTCTTCGGACTACTGCTGCTCCTTTTACGCTTTGTACATCGTCCAGATCGTCGAGCGGTTCCTGGAGTTTTTCTTCTTTACTTGCCATCCTTATACACCATTATACCTCTTGAGTATTTTTAAATTGTTTTGATTTACTCCCGCTTACCTTAAGCATAGTACCAGGAGTGTTGATCCATGATTTTGTTCATAAGTCTTTCAAGCGACTCATCCAGATTATCACCGTTCTTGGCGTCGATTCCTATCGTCTCAATTCCTGTCTCCTCTTCAATTTCCTCAGGATCTAATGCCTCGTCCTTGTTCTGGAAGTTCGCAAGTATGATAAACGGAAGTTCCTCAGCAGTCAAGTCCTGCTTAAGTTCCTCAACTCTTTCGTAGTTAGGATCTCTTGAGTCGACTACGATAAAGCATCCGAACATTGACTGTCCTAGGAAGTCCAGAGCCCAGTCAAACCGTTTCTGACCTGGCGTTCCGAAGAGTTCAGCCTTCAATCCTTTCTTCTCTACCTGTCCATGGTCCAAGGCAACTGTTGTACCAAGCCTGTCGACCGAAACTGATTCCGCGGACATATTCTGCACGGTTGTTGACTTTCCTGCGTCGTAAGGTCCTGTAACCAGAAGTTTTGGTACATACATGACCAGTCCTCTCGGTGTGATGTCGAAAGGTACTCTGGTTTCCACATCCGGTTTCCTGATTTCGATGAATTTCAGGATGATTCCGGATCTTTCTAGACCTTTAAGATGTATTACATAGTCAAATATTTCTTCAAGTTCTTCTAGTTCTTCTCCCTCGTCTTCAAATCCGAGGTTTGGCAGTAGGAAGTAGTTTACTGTGCTGGTTCGTCCTGCTACAGGCCGCAGTGATTCTGCGAAGTCCTGCATCTCGTCCCACTGTCCTACGAATGCATCCAGTGAGTCTAGTACAAATGTTGATCCCCAGCTTTCCATTTCTTCCATTGCATCGATTGATGCTTCCTTGGATTCTTCAATATAGTCTTTTCTGTCTGCCTTGAGATTGGTATCGATATTAAACTTCTCATTGGACTCCTTTCCTAGAGTGGATGAGAAGCCATCGATGATAGCAAAGTTATCGCTTTCTGGGTTGTCTACTCTTTCCTTAACATATTGAGGCATCTTGTTGTTGATGAAGTAGATTACATTATCTT
>JBEQAZ010000011.1:0-16589 GCA_041640055.1 Candidatus Nanohaloarchaea archaeon
TTTTTCTGCATGTCTTCTGCATCTTCCAGTGTCAGGAACTTGAGTGCTGCTTCTGTTTCGTTACCTCCAGCTGTCTCTACATCTACTTTGGCAATTCCAATCATCCTCTGGATTATGTTCCGGTTTACATCGATGTTCTGAATTCTTTTCAGCGGTATATCCCTGTCGTTCTTGGTTATAACTCCTGAAATGATTTTGAGCCCATCTTCCCGTATCTCGTACTCGAAGTTACGCCAGTAAAGGTATTCGTAGCCCAGCATGAGGAATACTGCAAGAGAAACCATAACCAGAAATACTGCTATAAGTGCAGGGTTAGCTGCTGTTAATGCGTCCACACTAGTGAATATAAGAAATACTAGGACTGTGAATACTTTCTTGAGAGCTCTGTAAGGTATTGAAATTTTGGCAAGTTTCATACTGCATCGAATCCTTTCTCTGAGTCGATTGCTGAGTCACGAAGCTTTTTCTGCAGTTCAGATGCTTCCTCTCTGTCAAGTCCTGGAACCTTGATATCAGCGCCTTTCGATCCTGCGGTGTAGACTCGGAGTGTTGAAAGTCCGAGCATACGGTCGATCGGTCCTCTATCCGTATCGATGTGCTGCACCCGTACGAACGGAACCATAGAGTAAACTTTCTTGATAACTCCGTGCTCGATATAAAGATGGTCATCTCTTATCTCGAAGCCCCAGTTCATGTATCTCCTGTATCCGTACCATACGCCTACTAGGAATACTACAGGTATGAATGCCAGTGAAGCAACGCTGTTCGTGTAATTATATGCTACAGTAGAAATTACAAGAGATACGAAAACCGAGATAGCTGATGCTTCTAAAAGCCAGAACCATTTGATTCTTGAGTCCAGTTTCTGGAAAGCCATTATTCTTCACCTGCTTTCTCCGAGTTTTTAATTTGTTCGGTATCGAATACCTGTTCTTCTTTGATTTCAAACTCTTCCTCTACTAGCTGAAGAATTTTTACCTCTATATCGCCGTCTTCAACTTCTATCTCCATCATAGTCGGCTTTGACGGGTTTGCTGTTCCGCCTCCCGCTCCTGTACTGCTTCCAGGGTTGAGAAGTAGTTTTCCTTCAGCCAGTTCGATATCTTCCTGATGTGAATGCCCATGAATCAGTATATCTACTCCGAGATCTTCCTCCGCTATCTTTAGAAGTGTAGGTGTATGTGCACGGGGAGTGATACCGGTTCCGTGGTAGACTCCGAAATCAAGTTCTTCATGTTGGAAGGTGTGGCTCTGGCTCATTTCTTCTGCTTCGAAGAAGTCGCAGTTTCCCTCTACTCCGTAGAAATTGTTTGAATATGTTTCTAGTGCGTTGAATGTTTCTTCCCGGTCATAATCGCCCGCGTGTACAGTTATGTCGGATTCTTCTACTTTTTCCCAGAATTTTTCAGGTATCTCGTCAGCTCTGGTAGGTATGTGTGAGTCGGATAGAACGGCTATCAACTTGTTTGTCACCTCTTAGAGTCCCATGTTCTGCATCATGCTCTGAAGGTTGCCGCCTCCTCGCTTCATGTCTCCTTTGTCGAACTTGTCCATCATGTTCTTGGTCTGCCGGTAATGCTTGATCAGTTCCTGAACCTCTTCTACAGAGGTAGCGCTTCCTTCTGCGATTCTCTCCTTGTGTGAACGCTTGATTATTGATGGATCTTTCTTTTCTTCCGGTGTCATCGAGTTCATGATAACCTGGTAGGTCTCTGCCTTTCCTTCAGTCATATCTCCAAGGTTGTCTGGCATCTGTCCGCCGCCGATCGGCAGCTGCTTCATCAGATCCTCCATCATACCGGTTTCGGTGACCTGTTCTATCTGTTGCTGGAAGTCCTCAAGTGTAAACTCTCCTTCAAGAAGTTCTTCCGGATCAGTGTCCATTTCCTCGACTTTCTCCAGAAGTGATTCAAGGTCGGGCTGTCCGATTATCTCAGAGACATACTTGACGGGGTCGTATACTTCTAGGTCGCCCATCTCTTCTCCGGTTCCGATGAACTTGACCGGCGCACCTGTCTGTTTACATGCTACGAGTGCTCCTCCTCCTTTGGCTGAGGAGTCGAGTTTGGTCATTAATACGCCTGTGATGTCTACTGCTTCGTTGAAGTTCTGTGCTTGGTCTTTGGCTGATTGTCCGATGTCTCCAGGCATGACTAGGTATTTTTCTTCTGGCTGTAGTACTTCATTTATTCTGGCGAGTTCGTCTTTGAGGTCTTGATTGAGTGAGTCTCTTCCTGCGGAGTCGACGATTATTACATCGGCATCCATCTGTTCGAGACCGTTTTCTACAATCTTGCTTGGTTCGTCTGTTTCTTTTTCTCCGTAGAATTCGGCTTCTACATCGTCTGCTATCTGTTTTAGCTGTTCATGGGCTGCCGGCCGGTCTGTGTCTGCTGCTATTACTCCGGTTTTCAGTCCGCGTTTCCGGTAGTAGTCGGCTAGTTTTCCGGCTGTTGTTGTTTTTCCTGCTCCGTATAGTCCGCATAGAAGGATGTTCTGTGGTTTGACTTCTACTTCTGGTTTTTCTCCTAGCAGGTCTTCTAGTTTGTTGTATATTATTTCGAGTACATGTTCTTTGCGTGTTAGACCGCTGGGTACATCGTCTTCGAGTGCTTCCTCTCTTATTTCGTCGCTGAGTTCGGATACGAGTTCTATGTCTACATCTGCCTGGATGAGATCTCTCTGTATGTCTTTAACCAGTTCTTCTACTGCTTCCTTGTCTGCCCTGTCTTTCCGGGAGAATTTCTGTATAGAGTCTTTTATGCGGTCAAACATCGTTCTAAGAAAGTTTTTGTGGGATGAATGTTTTTATGGTAACCCCGGCGTTTTCAGGGCCAAGTCCTGAGGAACATGAAACCGAAGACCAGGGAGATAAAGGATAGGCCCAGTGCCTGCCATTTGGCTGCTGCCAGGGCTGTACCTGTGTAGTTGAGGTAGATCAGCGAGGTGATGAAGGTTCCTGTCGAAACCATGAACGGATTGAGGAAGAGCGCTAGGTTGTCCCATGCTCTGACCGGCGAGGTCAAGAAGCTATCAATCACGAAGAGCGTGATACCGAAGGTCAGGGTTGCTGTGAGAAGGCTGCCTGTCTTTCTGTGTACATGGTATCCGAGCGGTAAAGCGGTCAACAGGATTTCCGCTGCCAGTATTCTTTTTCGGGTTATCAATGGTTTCTACCAATCTACAGTGATTAAACTGTTTTAAGACTTTGTAGTCATACTGTGTCTTGTTATGGATTTTTCGGTAGAGAGAGTTGGAGAAGAGAACATGCATTTCTTCGAGTCCGAGAAGGATTCACCGATCCAGCTCGTGTTTGTCCCAGGCGGCTTGAACCCGGAGATATGGCGTAATCAGTACCGTTACTTCTCCAGAGAGTTCAAAACCGTCTGTTTCCAGCCTACCGAAAGCTTCAGAGACTATGAAGGCGAAAAATCCGCCTTAAAAAATGTTCTTGAGAGAGAAGACCTAGATAATGTGGTGCTTGTATCCAGTCTTTTCGGCAACAGTCTCGCACTTGACTTCGAACAACACGAATCAGTAGAAGCATTAGTACTTACCTCAGCATTTAGAGGAACAGTTTCCATGCCTCCAAGACCTGTATACAACTGGGGCTGGAAAACCATAGTCAACCATCCAAAATTACTGAAGAAATACGCTTTCTCAGGTAAAACCGATTTCAAAGTAATTAAAGAGTTCTCAGAGCTCGTAGATAAAGCGGACTACAGAGATGTAGAGTCTTTCGTCGAGAACTACCGTTTCAGAAGACCTGTGAAGAAGTCTCTGGTTCTGCATGCTGATGACGACCGTTTCTCAAGTATCGACTTTGCGCGGGAGCTTGAAAGACCAATGGTCAGTCGTTTGAAATCTGCAGGTTCTTTCCCATTCTTTGAGAAACCTGAAGAGTACAACAAAGCTATACACGATTTCCTGAAAGGTTTGAAACAAGAGAAGAAGCAGGAGAAGCTTCAGAAGGTTAAAGAGATGAATTCTTCACTTAAAGAGTTTACCAACAGACGCGGCGAAGAAAAAAAGGATGAGGAAAATCTGGAGAGAAAAAAGAAGGTTAAAACAGTATGAAATTTGCAGGACTACTTCTAAAAGATAATATAGATGAAGATAGCGTACTGGCGATAGCTGACAGCGAAGAAACAAGCATCTGGAACCTCAGTACCAATGACGAGATAATCGAGAAAATCGAAGAGAAGGAAATCGATATTCTTGCGGCAGATGTTGGAATGGAGCAGGGTCGAGATGACTTGACAAAGAAAGAACAGAAACTTGAGGATGAAGGATACAATTTTGTGCCTTCGGGTCATCAGGTGAAGAAGATGAAAAGGCTGGAAAGCCTCAGCGCTCACTTAGAGCACGCGATGGGCGTTGATGCTCCTGAGATCATCCGGTTCAACCCACATATCACTTCTGAAGAACTTGCCATCCACGGCGATCAGGCACTGGAAAGCTTAGGATTTGATACAGGACCTCTCTCGAATAGTCATGAGTTCGACGCTTTGCTTGGTGCTGTAACGGGCCGTTATTATGAGCAGGGTGCTTTCCGAGATATGGGCGTAATCATTCCTGGAGAGAAGGATGAGGAAGATGATCAGGATGATGAAGTACCTAAGGACCCGCGAGAGTAATCGAAAAGTTAAAAAGAGTTTTAGGATTAATAGGTGAATACAGAGGTTTAAAATTAGATTTATGGGTATGGAAAAATTCTATTCAACGGTCAGAGGCAAGCTAGGCCTGGAAAAGGAAGAACTGAAAAACGAGATGAAGGATGAAGTAACAGAGGAACTCAGACAGGAGTTCGAAGAAGAGATTTCCTACATAGAGGCACAGATGAAGGAGTACGAACAGCTTGTGGCCGAGGTCAATCATCTACTGGCCAAGATGAGAAAACAGAGAATTCAGGAAGGCTCCAACGAGATCGAGATGAGTAATGACGAAGATCTTGAACCGCTCAAGTCCAAGCTGCAGAAGCTGGAGAAGTCTATGCAGAAACGGCTTGACGAGCAGAAGGCTTACAGCTAAGAATAAAGGCTGCCAACCAAATTTCTTCTCCTTTAATTCTCAAACAAGTTAGCTATTCCAGAATATCTTCCACGAAACTTTCCTTATCAAATTCCTCTAGATCATCGTAGTCTTGTCCCGTACCGATATAGGCTACAGGCTTACCAGTCTTCTGAGCGATCGACAGAAGAGCTCCACCGTTCTCATCAACATCCATCTTCGTAACGATAATGGCATCGAACATACCTTCATACGCATCCGCCTGCTCGTTTACATCGTTCCCGCTTAATGCATCTACGACCAGGAATGTCACATCCGGATTGTTAACATCAACCATCTTTTCAAGCTCCTGCATCAGATTAGTGTCGGCGTGAGAACGGCCGGCTGTATCCACAAGCGCAACTTTACCAGTTTTCTCTGCATGCTCTACAGCATCATAAGCTACTGCTGCAGGATCAGATTCATACTCATGGCTGATAACTTTAGCACCAAGGTTTTCACCATGTTTCTCGAGCTGTTCTATTGAAGCTGCTCGGAATGTATCTCCGGCACCCATGACGACTTCTTCACCGTCGTTTTGAAGGCTTTCTGCAATCTTGGCTGTTGTAGTAGTTTTACCTGAGCCATTGAACCCTACGAAGAATACTGTAGGACTTTCGATTCCTCTGATCTGTTCTTTGAAGTTGAAGCTGTCGTCCAGTACATCTTTCAGTGCTTTTTCGAGTGCTTCATCTATTTTGTCCTGTACCTTGTTACGCTGGACTTCTTCGCCTAGAAGTTCATTTCTGAGGTCTTCTTCGATTGTCTCTGCTGCTTCAAGGGATACATTGTTCTGAAGCAGTTTCATACGCATCTTTTCGAGTAACGGGTCTAGTGTGTCTTCATCAAGTTCTTTTTCAGCTACCGCGCTTTTCACACTTTCAGAGAAGTCCTTTACTGTGTCTTTGAATTTGTCCAGCATCGTATATTTCAGCTCGTGATAAGATGAGGTTGTTTAGAAAATAAAAATAGACAGGAGATTTTATTCCTGTCCTTCTTCCTGCTGTCTCTGTTCCTGAAGATCTTGCTGAAGTTCCTGTAGTTCCTTCTGGATCTCTTCTGTCTGATCTTCAAGCTCGTCCTTCGTGGAGTTCAGGATATCAATCTGTTCCTGAAGGCTATCGATAGCTCCTTCTCGGTCCTGTTCCTGCATTGTGTCGCCGCCGATGTTTGTGGTTACTGTGGATGCATCCTTGATCTCTGCTTTGACGAATGCGCCGTCTCCAATCGGAGCCATGATTTCTGCTCCATCTTCTACATTTTCAAGTTTCTGGACTGCTTCCTGTGCGTCCTGGATTCTATCTATCTGGTTTTCGACTTGCTCGATGTAGTCGTTGACTTGTTCGAGCTGTTGCTGCATTTGCTGGTACTGCTGTACTGCTTGCTGATTCATTATTCTGTCTCCTCTAAAGTATCGATTTCAATTTTGCCGCGTGTGACTCCGTGCTTACTGCCGATATCGGAGTATACTATATCTTCTGCGTGGCTTTTGGAACCTGCTTCTACTGTTTTGTCGAAGCTGGTTGTCTTTTTTCCGTAATCTACTTCGCCCGTCGCTTTGAATTCTGGCATATAGAGAATACCAGTCTTCAATCTTAAATGGGTTTACAAAAAGGGTTCATGAAAAAGGTGAGTTATTTGTCCTCGTACTGTTTCAGGATTTCCTGAGGATCTTCGTCGTTTCGTGCGAGTTCGACGACTTCATCAGGTGTGCTGTAGTACTGTGCGATGATCTTTCCGACCGGTCCAATCGTGGTTACATCGTTGTCCACAAGCCACTGAAGTACATCTTCCTTGCCGTTAAGGTTCTCTGTTATCTCTCCACGGGTCATACCTGTGTGTAGTTTGAGTGTCTCGAAGATGTTCTGGGAGTCTCTTTCCTTTCTGATTTCATCGTCCTCGCTGTCCCATTTGTAGATCGAGTTTGCTCCGAGCTGTGTTCCTTCATCCCCTCTCCTGTAACCGGATTCCGTGACTTCAGCGACTTCAAGCACTCTTCTGAAGTTTCTTCTACGGTCTCTGTAGCACACTACATTCACATCGACGGATTTAACCATCTGTTCCGGTACATCGATCGGCGGGTTGTTCAATCGCTGTACTGTCTGTTCAGCTGTATCTGCGTGCAGAGTGGAGTAAACCGAGTGCCCTGTATGCATAGCCTCGAAAAGGACTTCTGCCTGGCGTTTTCTACGGATTTCTCCTACCAGGATACGGTCCGGACGCATACGCAGGGAGTTGACCAGCAGGTCAAGCATTGATACTTCTCCTTTTCCTTCTGGGTTTGCTTCTCTTGTAGTTGTTGGAACCCAGTGCAGGAAGTCAGGTAGCTGGATCTCTCGTGTATCCTCGATGCTGATAATCCTCTGACTTGGAGGCATGAACGGCATCAGTACATTCAGGAGGGATGTTTTTCCGGATCCTGTACCTCCTGATACAAGTATGCTTAGTTCGTACTGCATGCAGAGCCATAGGAATGCTGCAACTTCTTTATTGATTGTTCCGTTCTTGATGAAGTCTGTTACTGTCCATGGATCTCTTGCGAACTTACGGATTGTTATAGTATTTCCTTTGGTAGAAATTGGCTGTAGTGTGGCGTTGGTTCGGTCTCCTGTTGGTAGCTGTGCGTCCAGAAGCGGGTCGAGGCTAGATATGTTCTTTCCTACTCTTCTTGCGATGTCTGAGGAGTAGTTTTTGATCTCTTCTTCGTCCTCGAAGGTTATGTTGGATTTCAGCCATCCGTGGTCCTGATGGTATACCCATGCGGGTTCTTCTGCGTTGTTGACTACCAGTTCCTCGAGTTGTGGGTCGTTAAGAAGCAGTTCTATCTGGCCGAGTCCGACCATGTCGTGGATTATCGTACCGATTAGGTGTTTTTTCTCGTCTTCTGCCAGTTCCGGGAACTGGTCTTCGACTCTGTCTCTTACTTCGTTTCTGTATTTCTGTTTTACCTGCTCAAGTTCATCGGAGTCTGTAAATTCTTCTCTTGAGAGCTGTACTGATTCAATCACATCTTCTCTAAGTTCTTCAAGGTACTGCTGAGTCCCTTCACTGATCTCAGCTCTGATCATCCTGTACTGCAGAACATATTCGTTGCTTTTCTCTCCTACATATACATGTGCCTTTATACCGTCGGATTCGATCTCGTACTCGTCTTCCACCGAGTCAAGATCGTGCATCTACTCCATCCTCCTTTTAATCCATTTTTTGAGATTTTTCCGGTTCTTTCCCTCTATTTCTAAATCCATTAGTTTCTGATAATCGGGCTCTTCAATCATTTGAATCATTTCCTTTGACTGTTCAACTGTGGAGTTATTTAACATATGTAGAAATGCGCCAGGATCCTCTATGTGGTCTACTGTAATTGGATGTCCGGCCTGATTTCGGTTTTCTTCAGAATTAACTGATTTTGACTCGCTCATCTGTTCGATTTCCTTCGATACATCTTGCTCAATATCTACATTTTCCTTATCTTCATCATTTACATGGTTTTCTAAATGGTTCTGAACTTGCTCTTGGTTTTTAATATCATGAGTTTTATCTCCGTCTGTAAAGTATTCATCTATTTCTTCTTCGAGTACTTCTTCTGAACCTAGATCTTCAATATCGGTTTCTTCTCCCATTTCTGGCGTCTTTGGAGGTTCAGTAGATTGTTCATCATTCTCATCTTCTTCATCTTTACCTGACTTCTCTGAAGACTGTTCATTCGCTGTAGACTCATTTTCATGACTCTCTTTGTCTCTACCTGGCATGAATGACATTATCTTAGATTTGAGACCGCCGGAATTGGTTTCTATATTATCTTCGTAGTTCTCTATATGTTCTTCGAGCTTTTTGAGAGCTTTGAGCTTGGCTCTGACCTGATCACGGTTCTGCTCGAAGTCCGCTTTCTCAACTTCTTCAATATTATCTAATGTTTCCTCAACATCCTGAAGGGTTTTGATGTCCTCATCGCTGAGGTCATCCATCTCTTCAAGTTTGGATTCGAGCTCTTCCTCCACATCCTCCACCGCATCAATCTTTTTCTTGATCTCTTCTTCATCCTGTTTCTGTTCCTCAAGATCAGCGGATATGGTTCTGAGCTCTGACTTGGTTTCCCTCAGGTCGTCCAGTCTTTCCTTCATCTCATCGGAGACCTGATCCGTATGTTCTTCAAGGTCTTCTTCAAGTTCGTCCTTCCGTTCCTCGGTTTCCTCTTTGTTCTGCTCAGTGTATTTGAGTACGATCCCTTTCCGGTAGGTGTATTCCTTTTCCAAGAGGTTCTCTTTTTCAAGTGAGTCAGCCCAGTTCTTCAGTCTGTGCTGGGAGATACCTGTATCGCTGGATATTCGGGACAGAGAAGCCTCTCCGTTCTGAGAAAGATATGTCATCAGGGTATCAATCCCTGTTTCAATCACTATATTTTCCCATTCTGTCATTGTTAGAACAGTATAAATTATAACTCCAGCTGGTTTTAAAGACTGTTATGCTAGTAACTCTCTCCCACGCAGCAGGTTTTGCAACACTTCTAGCCGCCTCAATACACGACCTGAGAAAGGGAGAGGTACCAGACTACATCAGCCTGATCGGAATAGCGCTCGGAGTACTTTTACACGCAGGAGCATCCATCCAAACAGGAAGCATCCAACCAATTCTATGGAGCCTCGGTATCGGAACCGGTTTCTTCATCATGGGCTGGACCGCCTACCTACTCGGAGGCTGGGGCGGAGCAGACGCACTGGCACTAGCAGTACTTGGTTTCACCGCACCATACGGAGTCTCAGGTATAACCTCCGGTTACAGCATCGACCTGATAGTAAACCTGTTGATCGCAGGACTTCTGGTAACACTTGTCTGGTCAGTAGTTCTCGCAGCTAGAAAACCAGAGAAAGTACTTTCCCAAACTTACGAGAACTTGAGAAATGATAGAGCACGGCTTGTACTTGAACTGATGGGAAGCCTGATGTTTGCGTTCATCGCTCAGAAGGCAGGGATGCAGGGATTCCTTTACGCAGTATTCTTCGTATCCATGGTTCTTCTGATCCGGTTCATGCGTGCGATAGAGTCCGAAGTGTTTGAAGTAGAGAAAGATATCGAGGAGGTCCAGCCCGGCGAAATCGTGGACACAGAGGCCTTGGATGGCCGTATCAGAGGCATCGAGGAAGATGAACTTGAGGAGTTGAAGGAGGGCGATGTTAAGTCCGTGAAGGTTAAGTCCGGTATCCGTTTTGTACCTGTATTCCCTGTTGCTCTTCTGTTAACTGATTTTACTTCACTCGGAATCGGTTTCCTGGTCAACATCTTCGCTTTCGGTATCTAGGATCTGTGTGAACCAGTAAAGCCAGACGGCGAACACGATGAGTGTAAGACCCCAACGCCACAGAAGCGAGTGTATAACTTCGAAACTGATTAGTCCGATTTCTGCGAGGTAGACCGTGGTCGCTACACGAATGATATTAGCAACAAATATAGCTGCCAGTCCGTACAGAAGGTACTTCAGATTATCTCTTACTTTTTCGACAGGTATCGAGGAGAAGAACAGTGCTGTGAATACGGCCATGGATTTCCAGCCCAGGCAGTCCTGTACGATTATGTAGGAGTTTTTGACAGTGAGTAGATAGATTTCGTTGACCTGTATCTGCATGAACGGTGATAAAATCGTTCCTATCAAAGACGCGAACGCGTTCTGAATCCCGTAGGTGTCAGGGTACAGGAAAAGAATCAAACGAAACACTAGACCGATCAACACAAGTTTGACCAGGAATATCATGGTCTGATAGAGTTTTTCCTGCCTCTCGGTCTCCAGCTTGTCCTCGAACTTTTCCAGACCTAGATCTCTCATTTTAGCCTTGATCCTCCTTGAATTCGTTGAGAACTCTTTCCATGTCTGGCTCTGGTTTATGAAGTAGCAGGAAGTATTTGTCGAGTTCCACTCCTTTCAGGTCTTCTATTTTGTATCGGTCAGATTTGAATACTGCTTCATCTCCGTCCTTCGGTATCAGTTCGATGTAGTTGTCGTGGAACATATGTTTGACGGCTCTTCTGTACTGTTTTTCTCTCAGGTTAGAGTTCTCAAGCTCCTTTTCAAGACTGTTGATTCTGTCCTGTTTTTCTGATATAACCGCATCTCGTTTCGATATCTCCTGATCCTTCACCGCCTCATAACGGTTTTCTTCTCTCAGATCATCTAACTTGTCCTGCAGACCCTGTTTCTTATCTTCAAGTTCCGAAACTTTCTCTCTGAGATCTTTGTTTTGTTCCTCTAAATTCTCTATTTTCTTCTCCAGTCTTTCTTTCTCAGGATCTTTCTCAACAACAGTCTCTGTTTCTTTAGATGTACCCGGATCTTCAACCTGTTCTGTTGATCCGGTTTCTATCTGTTTGTCCAGAAAGTAGTTCTGTGCGGCTAGATCGATGGATACATCTTTTTCTTGTGCTATCTTCCGTATCTTTCTTCTTTCCCTGTTTAGATGATTGTATGCGTTGAGTGCTGAAGCTGAAGCGTCTTTTTCGTGAGAATTCTCTCCTTTACCCAGTTCGTCTTTTTTATCTGAATCTACATCTTCTTCTGGCTCGAATACTTCAGCTCCAAGAGAACTTGCTATTTTTTCGACGGTTGAAGGAGTTTTACCCTTGTCGGATGCGACTACTACGGGTTTGCCTTCGTCTATTATTTCTCTGATAAGTTTGCTCTGTGATGCGTGACGCCAGCTTTCTAGAAACTTGATTTCGCCTTCCATGTTTACTGCTGCTACTGCTGATGTGTTTCCCGGATCGATTCCGACTATTATAGCGTCCAGTGCTTTAGGTCACCCGTACTGTCTTTTGACTGTGGAGCGGATTTTCTCGGCTTTCTTCTCGCCTATACCCTCCACATTTCTAAGTTCTTCTTCTGAAGCGGTAAATATCTTCTCCAGATCACCGAACTCTTTCAACAGCCTCTCCGCGATCTTCGTATTTACGCCAGGTAGACCGGCCGCGATGAACTCCTGTAGCTCTGCCTGTGTCTTACCTTCACTCTGACCTCTCACCTGTACATCCTTATTCCTTTCTTCCTGCTCCCGTTTCGCCATTGAGAGAAGCAGCTGCACTGTTTCGCTCTCGTCATCGCTCCAGAGTATAGGCATCTCATAATCAAGTATAATCGATGTTAGAGCCCCTTGGATCGCTTCTGGGGATATATCTCTGTGAGTGTAAAGATTTTCACCTTCCAGAAGAAGTACCGGATTCTGGAACTGCTGAATCTCTCTTATCTGATCAAACAATCGGTTATCAACGATCGAGTCAACGAAGTCATCGGTTCTCTTTCTCTCTACGACTGTGTCATCGGAGACCATGAAATCTGCTACCTCAAGCCGGGTCTTATCGACTTCGATCTCTTTCCGGGAAAGTTCCTTGGCTACAGAATTCTCACGGTCGTCTACCACTACGGTAACGCCGTCTTCATCTTCCTCTTCGTCTTCTTCGTTGTCGTAGTTCTGTTCCAGTGTTTGCTGTTTGGAGCTTTCGATGTCCTCCTCCTTCAGCTGCTGGAGTACATTGTTCATCTTCTTCTTTTTGTGGTATGCGCTCCAGTAGTTGCCTTCGTCTCTGGTATTCTCTGCTATTAGTACTATTACTTTTCCTTCTTCCTGTCGACCGGTTCGACCTGCTCTCTGGATATCTCTGATACCTGAAGCAACCGGTTCGTAGAAAATTACATAATCGACAGCCGGTATATCGAGTCCCTCCTCTCCGATTGAAGTCGATACCAGCACATCGTACTTTCCGTTCTCGAACTCGTCCAGTGTCTCAATCTGATCGCTCTGGCTCATTCCTTCCTCTCCCTGCTGTCCGATGAACTTGGTTGCAGAAAGTCCTATTGTCTCTAGTTCATCTGCGATGTTCTGCGCGGAGGCCCTGTATTCTGTGAATACTATCGCGTTTTCATCATCCATATCGCCCAGTATATCAAGCAGTTCATCGATCTTTGGATGTTCTTCTCCTTTCTTCTTCAGATGTGTGATTAACTGTTTGGCTCTCTGTACATCTTCGTTTTCAAGTGCTCTTCCCGCTGCCTTTGAATCATCGGTTTCTAAGCCTTGGAGGTAGTCGTATGCTTGGCTTACTCCCTGTGTTTCCAGTAGTTCGATAGCCTGGGAGATTTTTAGTCCGGTTGCTACGCGTGAGATTGCGGAGTAAAGTTTGGAGTCGTCGGAAGTTGATAGTTTGCTGCTTATCTCTCCTCTCAGTTTCAGTAGTTCTCCTTTGTGTACATCTGATGTCGAGTCCAGCATACCCATGGATTTCAGTTTCTTCAACTGCTCCCGGTATGCGTTCTGAAGGTGTTCTCTTGCCTTTTCGAAGGTGTCGTCCAGGGATACATGTGTCCAGTCGACCTGTTTGTCCTCGATGAACGGTTTTACATCGGGATCATCTTCTGTCCTTACCTCAAAGTTCTCGATGTCTAGGTTGTCCGCTACCTCCATGATCTTCTCCTTTGAGCCTCCTGGTGAGGCAGTCAAGGCTAGTTTCTGGGACTTCATTTTCTCGTTTATGAATACGTAACTGTATTCTCCCGTTGCTCTGTGTGCTTCGTCGAATATTACCAGTGAGAATTCTTCTGTAGGTACTTCTCCGGATATCAGGTCGTTTTCAACTACCTGTGGTGTTCCGAAGAATACTTTGCCGTTCTGCCATTTTTCGTATCTTTCTGCTGGCCGTGTGCTTCCTGTCATGATATGCATTACGCTGCTGTCGACATGCAGGAACTCGTTGAATGTTTTGAAGTGCTGTTGTACCAGTGGTTTGGTTGGGGCCATGAAGAGTACTTTTCCTTCCTCCAGTTTCTTTGCTGCGACCATTGCGGCGATAACTGTTTTTCCAAGGCCTGTAGGAAGGACTACCAGCGTGTTTTTGTCCATCGCGGATGCGGCTATCACTCCCTGGTAGGTTCTCTGCTCTATCTTGTCAGTCTTCAGAAGGTCGGACATCTAGTAGATGTTGAGTAGGTTAAATGATAAAACCGTTTCCCGCCACAGACCTTTTTCATATACCGATACTGTCTCTTGGCTGTTCTATGAACTTGATGAAAAGGAATCCCGCCTGTATCAAGGCGATAAACAGTCCTGCCCCCATCAGAGTTGAATGATTGATTTCTATACCTGTTTTTATCATTACAACAATCGTATAGGCGATTGTGTATACCAGGCCTGATGATGAGACCAGGAAGGCTATTCTTGCCGGCCATATGTGGAAGAAGTCCATGAATCCGACGAAAAGTCCTAAGAGTATCAGGAAGAATGTTGCCTGTACCTCCAGTCCTTCGAGACTTTCAGTTACAAGTATAGATACACCTGTTGCGAACCAGACTACTGCGTTCCCAACCGCTGTATTCCATCCAAGATCCTCTCTCTTGTATTTTCCTAGGTAGAGTTCTACAATCAAGCCTGCGAGTATAAGCGGTAGGACGGTTGGAACTATATCTGTGTTCTGCACAGGTGCTAGAAAGATGTTTATTGCTGTGCTGAATACTTCTTCCTGGAAAAACAGTTCTATTAGGCTAGTCCTCGAATGCATCCGGTGTTCCTCCTGCATGCCATGATTTCCGCGGTCTCATCTGTACAGGGTAAACTCTCTCCGAGTTGTCGTCGAGCACGATACCGGTTCCGGGCCGGTCTGGAAGTGCATCGATGTAATGCGCTAGGTCATGTCGCATGTAGCTCTGCATAATCTCACCAAGCGCCTCGATATCCTGCTTCGCTGTCAAGCGATGTGAAAGGATGATATCGCACTGTGAAAGAGCGTTTGGATGCAGCTTTGCCGGCTGCTGAGTACATAAAGCGAGTGATACTCCTGGTTCTCTTCCGATCTTGACCCATCGGAGCAGTGGTTTGGAAGCCGGTGTCTCCCCTTTAGCGGGAAGGAACTGGTGTGCCTCGTCTATCAGCATCCATACGATAGGCATCTCGTTCTTGCTTATACCCTGCATCTCGTCCAGCTCCTCCATTCTTCTTGCTGCCATTCTGTCTGCCAGAAGTTTTCGTGCAAGCAGTCCTACGACCAGTCCTCTGACCGACCATCCTGAGCTCATGTCTCCGAAGACTGATAGGTCGATTACGGATAGTTCTCCTCGGTTGGTAAATTCGTCAAGCGAGGATTCTTTTCCGAATACTCCCCAGTCTTTTGCGGACATGAAACGGTTTTCCAGGGATTTTACTGTGGCTTCATCGAAGTCGAAGTTGCTCAGTGCTTTTATTATGTGGTCTAGTGTGTATTCTGATCCGAATTTTTCGGATAGTTCTGATATAACTCTCTGTAGTAGTATTCCTTCTTTTTCGTTGGCTTCTATGTCGAATGCCATCCGCCATTCTGAGGTCGAGAAGTCTCCAGCCTTGAGCGTAAATGTCTTGTCATACGGCATCTCCTTTTCTTCAAACTCTTTCTGCTTTCCCTGTGGTATGAATACCTGAACATCCATTGCTTCTGGTTTGATATCCCAGTTGTCGAGTTCGCTGGCCATACGGTCGTTTGGCCGTTTCATGGACCAGTAGATTCCCATCGGATCAACGATGATCGTAGAAAGGTTGTCAGATATATCGGTGTCCTGTATCTCCTCGGCTATTGTTCCGAGCGAGTAGGATTTTCCGGTTCCTCTTTTCCCGAATACCCCCATTACATGCGGGGTTGCTACATCGAAGTAGATCGGATTTGCCATATGTGCTTCTTCGTTTTCTCCAACGAGGTGTCTTCCGATTACTCCGGTTCCGTCCAGTCCGTGTTCGTCTCTATCACTTTCTCCTCTTCCTACGCTGATCTTTGGCATTACATTTCTATTTTTGCGGTTGCGGGAATATTAAAGTAAATGATTTAGATCAAGGTAAGTCCGAGAAGTATCAGATTGGTTCCCATCAATGCTAGCCATGCGAAACCGCTCCACCGCAGGATGTATGCTCCGTCCAGTTCTCCGGTAGGTATTCCCCAGAAATCGAACGGTAATAGTTGGAGTGTTCCGAAGTAGATGCTCATCTGTGCGGTCTGTGTGAAACCGGCGACTAATGTGATTAGTGAGAATACAAGCATTCCTACCATGCCTCCGGATACGAGCCAGTACTGTCTTTTTGCCCAGATGGCGTCGACTGATTTACCCCATTGTTCGTATTTGTGGCCTTCGAACTCTGATTGAAGCGGGAATAGAAGCAGTAAAGGCAGGTTTGTGAGCGCTGTGATTATTATTCCGAGGACGGTGGTTACTGAACCTTCCTGTGATATTTCTAATTCTACATATGCGTCCATCCACTGTGCTATAGTTCTCTGACCTATTTCTCTGGCTAGGAGAACCATTACTGATCCTAGTACTGTTGTGAGTGCAGCCGATGCTGTGTAGTTTTCGTAGAATACTATGAAGGCTGCTGATATCAGTGCTGATGACAATAGAAATGCTTTTATGTCATCTGCTGATGGACGGAAGCTTGATTTTATCTCGCTCACTGTTCCACTGTTTCCGTATTATAGGTCTTTTCTATAAATATCTCGGCTATGTTCTCGCCGATATCGTACTCCGCGGAGTCCCTGAAAAGCTCCGG
>JBEQAZ010000012.1:0-16462 GCA_041640055.1 Candidatus Nanohaloarchaea archaeon
AGGTCGCGGACACCGAGTACAGGCTTCTAGCCAAACTAGCAAGACAGCTGGGAGAAGATGTACCCAGCACCGGTCTTCCAACCGATGAGATCTACAACCGGTTCTTCGAAGCACTCAAGGACCAGAAAGGCGTAGTTATCATCGCACTGGACGAGATCGACGCACTGGTCAAGAAGGTAGGAGACGAGTTCCTGTACAACCTCACAAGGATCAACGATGACTTAGAGGAAACACGCGTATCAATACTAGGAATATCCAACGACCTGAACTTCACAGAGTACATGGACTCAAGAGTAAAATCTAGTCTCTCAGAGGAAGAGATAATCTTCCCGCCGTACAACGCATTAGAACTTACGGAGATCCTGAGAGAAAGAACCAAAAAAGGCTTTGTAGATAATGTACTTGGCGATGGAGTGATCAGCAAATGCTCGGCGCTCGCAGCGCAGGAACATGGCGATGCCAGAAGAGCTCTGGATCTTATCAGGGTTGCTGGAGAGCTTGCGGAACGTACAAACGATGAAAGGATTGAGAAGGCGCATGTTGATAAGGCACAGGACAAGATCGAGCGTGACCGTGTCGTTGAAACTGTTAGAAGCCAGCCGAAGCACTCCAAACTTGTGCTTTATACCATCCTTGATATGACTGAGGATGATGAGGAGATTGCGACCGGCGATGTATACAGTGAGTATAAAGAGCTTTGCAAGGATGTAGATGTATCGGAGCTGACCCAGAGAAGGGTTTCAGGACTGATATCAGAGCTGGATATGCTTGGTGTTATCAACGCCAAAGTAATCAGTAAAGGTCGTTACGGCCGTACAAGACAGATCAGCGTCGATCTTTCCGAGGATATTCGAAATCAGATAGAGGAGCTAGTTGAAGATAATTTTTACATCTAGAATTTTTTCCAAGAATCACTAGCTTCCGCAGAAAAACCGGTTTCAGAGGTTAAAAACAAAGAATGACAGATCAGGAGATAGTTAAAGAACTTACAAGACAGGGCTGTATGCTTGACAGTGATGCAGCTGAGATGCTGGAGGAAGAGGATGTCGAGCGTATCAAGAACCTCGATGTTACACCTATGTATATCTCCAGTCAGATGATCAACCGGTTACGGGAAAGCGACTCTGAACAGCAGGAAGAGGTTGAACGGGAGGTTGAGACATCTTCCGGTCAGATGTTGAAAAAGGTAGAAAAGAGTTCAGAGACAGAAAATACTACAGAGGGGAGTAGCATAGAAGACAGTTACGATTACGGGGAGACAGGTAAGAAGTTCTCTAAGGATAAAACTGTCAATATCCGTGATAACCGGGATAGAACAGAACTGAGCACCAAAGTAGAGATAATGGATGATGAAAATATCTCCCGGGAAGAAAAAGATGTACCAGAGTTCCTGCAGTACTACAACGACCGCTACGAGAAGATGAAGAAACTGCTTCTCCGCAGAAGAGAGATGAAATCAGCCACGACCATCAACAGGCTGGAAAGAAGGGATGAAGGAGAAGAAGCTACCACTGTAGGAATGGTCAACGACAAATACTCAACCAACAGCGGAAAATGGATAGTAGAAATAGAAGATAATACAGGAAAGTTCAAAGTACTAGCAAGCGAAGACGAAGGCGAAATGATAGTACAGGACGAAGTACTAGGTATCAGAGGAAGCATGGGCGGCGACATAATCTACGCCGACAACATAATAAGACCAGACCTCCCGATACCGCAAGGCGTTCAGACCACCAAAGATGAGGTCAGAGCAGCTTACATCTCAGATCTACATCTCGGAAGCAAAGACACTTTGATGGAGCGTTTCAACCGGTTCGGCGACTGGCTGAACACAGAAGCTGCCAGCGACATCGGCTACCTCGTGATCACAGGCGATATAGTTGAAGGAGTGGGAACTTACCCTGGACAGGAGGAAGAGCTGGAAGTTACGGATATCTACAAGCAGTATCAATTGTTTGAGAAATGGGTTGATGAGAAAGTACCGGATGATCTACAGGTTATAATCGGTCCTGGAAACCACGATATCGTCCGATTGGCCGAACCACAGCCGCGTATACCGGAGAAAGCCATGCCAAACATCTCAGACTACGATAATGTACATATGGTTCAGAACCCGCAGACAGTCCGACTTCACGGTATCAGAAGCCAGGGAATCAAACACCTGATGTACCATGGATACAGCTTTGACGACCACGCGGACAGTATACAGAACCTGAGAGAGAAAGCGTATGAGGAACCTCACCATGTCATGATCGACTTGTTGAAGAGACGGCATCTAGCACCTACATACGGTTCCAACCTGCTCAGCCCTGAGGAAACTGATAGGATGGTTATCAAGGAGAAACCGGATGTAATGGTTTCCGGACACTTCCACAGCCACAGCAACGAAAGCTACAAAGGCGTAAACACTATCTGCAGCAGCACATTCCAGGCTCAGACAGATTTCCAGAAAAGAGTAGGACATGAACCAGATCCCGGAAAAGTCACTATAATGAATTTCAAGAACCGCAACACGGAGGTCAAACAGTTCTAAATGACAGAAATCGATCTTATACCTTCCGAAAAAGACTTCGAAGTACTTGAAGGCGAAAAAGTCATATTAATGGATCTTGAAGGTACTCTGACAGCTGAAGAAATGTATGTTCCCCGAGATCCGAATCCGGAGCATGTTTACCGTGTCTTTGATGGTGGAGATTTTGAGGTAAGAACTAACCTCGGTTACTGGAGCGGCCTACATCTTCTAGCAGGCGAGAAACCTGCAGAGTACTTTAAGAGAGTTGATAGATGGCGGAACGGCCAGATAACGAGAGATGAATTTGAGGAGAAGAATATCGACCTGATGAACAAGTTGATAGGAAGAACAGACAAGAATTCAGCTGAAGAAGTAATCGAATGGTACAACAGAGAGTTCCTGAACCTGAGAGACGGCAGCAAGGAACTTGTAGAACTATTCAAGCAACAAGGATATACTACAGGCATCATTTCACATACCTCACAGAGCCTGTCTGTAAGAGCTGCGGAAGAGCTCGGAATAGATTTTGTGGTACCTACATGGATATTTGAGACTGAGTACGGCGAGTTCAGCTATGTCAAGAAAACCAAATATGCTGAAGATAAAAGCGTTATAGTAGACGAACTAAAGCAGAACGGAGTGAAAGAAATCTGTTTCATAGGAAACGGCAATAACGATATCGGTATCGCGGAAGAAGCCGATAATTCCTACATGATTGAGAACAAGGACGGTCTCCGATATAAAGATATAGATGCCGGCACAGGTAGTTTCGAGGAAGTACTTGAAATGATAAAAACAGATTTAGAAGGTGAAAAATAATGAAGGATGTCGAGGATTACTTTGACAGCATCCGGGATCAAACCGACAAAGCATATGATGTAGCAGAGAAAGCCCGTGACCAGTCTCGGGATCCGGAGCAGCGTGTTGACATCCCTGTAGCAGAGGACCTACCGGAAAAGGCTTCCAGCCTGGTTATCGCAGCACAGTTCCCGGAGCTCGAGGATCAGGGCGTAGCAGACCGTATAAGAGAACTGGAAGACGAGTACGGTAAAAATGATGAAAGAGTAGCATTCCAGATTGGAAGGGAGATCGCTCAGGGAGACTTCTACGAGTTCGATGAATTAGAAAGAGCATGTGATGCAGGAGTAAGAGTCGGAGCATCCTACATGACTGGAGGAATCACTACAGCACCGCTTGAAGGAATCGGAGACATACAGATTAAACAGAACAACGATGGAACGGAGTACCTTGCAGTATACTACTCAGGACCGATCCGTTCAGCTGGAGGAACAGCCTCAGCAATGTCCGTACTTCTCGCGGACTATGTAAGGATAGGTGTGGATCTCGATCCATTCAAACCTTCCGAAACAGTTGTTAAAAGATATGCAGCAGAGGTAGACGACTACTATACCCGTGTAACCGCAAAACAGTACTATCCGGAAAGAGAGGAGACAGAGAAGATCGCGGAGAATGTGCCTATCGAGGTAACAGGTTCTCCGACCGAACAACTAGATGTATCTAACTACAAAGACCTGGAAAGAGTTGAAACCAACCAGATCAGAGGAGGCATGTGTCTTGTATACCTTGACGGCCTCCCACTGAAAGCTCCGAAGATCAAGAAACGTATCGAGAAATGGGGTAAGGACTTCGGACTAGAGCACTGGGACTGGGTACAGGACTACCTAGAACTACAGGAAGAGATCCACTCATCCGGAGATGACGACGAAGGAGACGATGAAGAAGACGAAGCCAGCTACACACCTTCAGACAAGTTCCTAGGATCAATGACAGCTGGAAGACCGGTATTCGGACATCCAGGTAAGAAAGGAGGATTCCGACTCAGATATGGACATTCCAGAGTAAACGGATTAGCAGCAACCTCTGTACATCCGGCAACCATGGAAATCACACAGCGTTTCATCGCAACAGGAACCCAGCTGAAAACCGAATACCCAATGAAAGGAACAGTAACCACTCCGTGCGACAGTATCCATCCGCCGATTGTAAGGCTGGAGGATGGTTCAGTTGTCAAGGTTGAGACACGGGAGCATGCGAAGGAAATCGAAAATGAGGTCGAGGAAATCCTGTTCTTGGGAGATATGCTTGTGACTTACGGAGAGTTCGTGGAGAACGGTAAGAGACTGCTTCCATCACCTTATGTAGCGGAATGGTGGGAGAAAGAGGTACAGGATGAGCTTGAAAGACAGGAGATGGAGCTGGGAAGAGATTTCACAGACCGAGCACCAAGCCCAGAAGAAGCTTTCAAGATCTCAGATGTGCTCGGAGTACCTTTACATCCAAAATGGACATACCACTGGAGAGAAACATCCGCGGAGAAATTCAAAGAACTATATACAGCCTTGAGAGAAGACGAGTTCACAGATAAGGCGAAAAAAGCACTGGAAGATATACTACTACCACATACAGAAAGAGACGGCGAGATATCGATAGCAGAAGATCACAGAGAAGTACTAGAAACAGTTCTGGCACTGGACGAGGACAATTCGAATCTCCTGTCCGCTATTGAGGAACCGGAGGATATTCCTGAGTTCATCAAACAGGTTTCAGGTTATGAGGTTAGAACTCAGGCACCTCATTATGTAGGAGCGCGTATGGGACGACCTGAGAAAGCAGAGAGAAGAACGATCGACGGAAAGCCACAGATAATGTTCCCATGTGGAAAGGAAGAAGGAGGAAGGATGAGAAACCTGACAGCATCCTACAACCAGACTATGCACGGCGAAAAAGGCCTGGTGAAACAGGGAATACTTCACAATAAATGTACTCAGTGCGGAGAACTCACACACTTCTCATACTGCATAGAATGTGACTCGCCGGCCGAACCGGTATACTTCTGCCGCAACTGCGGAAAACAACACGATGAGAAACCGGATACATGCGGTAACTGCGGAGAAGATGTATTCAACCGGTACAAGAGAACAGAGATCGATGTAAGAAAACTGATGGACAACGCGATGGATAACCTGGACATGCGTAACCCGCCGGAACTCCTGAAATCTGTCCGTGGAATGAGCGGGAAACATAAGCATGTTGAACCTATCGAAAAGGGACTGCTAAGAGAGAAATACGACCTGTATGTCAATAAAGACGGAACAGTCCGTTACGATGCTACAGACATCCCTATGACACATTTCAAGCCGAAAGAGATCAGCGTGTCGGTTGAAAGACTGAGAGATCAGGGATACACACATGATGTCGACGGCGAGCCATTGGAGAACGAGAACCAAGTGCTCGCACTGAAACCCCAGGATATAATCCTTCCGGATGGAGAGAACACTTTGAAGGCGTCAGACTACTTTGTTAGAGTAGCCAACTTCATCGACGATCTCCTGGAAGAGTTCTACGACCTTGAACCATACTATGATGTAGAAACCAAGGAAGACCTGGTAGGAACACTGGTAATTGGACTGGCACCACATACATCAGGAGGAACAGTAGGCCGAATCATAGGATTTACAGACGCAAAAGGAATCTACAGCCATCCATACTGGCATGCAGCCAAGAGGAGAAACGCTGACGGAGATGAAGACGCAATCCTATTACTCATGGACGGACTTCTGAACTTCTCAAGAGACTTCCTTCCAGACATGACAGGAGCCAGAACCATGGACGCACCACTAATTCTCTCCACAGTTCTGAATCCTGACGAGATCGATGACGAGGCGTGGGCAATTGAAACAGTAAGCGAGTACCCGCTCAGCTTCTACCAAGAGACAGAGGACTACAAGTATCCGTGGGAGCTCGATACAGATATCGAGATTGGGGAAGATATCGTTCACAGCGATGAACCATTCACACACGGATACACACATGAATCAGAGACAGTAGAAGACGCACCGAACCAGTCCGAGTATGTAACCTTGGATGAGATGAGTGAGAAGACGCAGAGCCAGCTCGGAATCGGTGAAAAAATCAAGGCTGTGAATGAGAATGAGGTCGCAGAGCTCTTACTGAATAAGCACTTTATTCCGGATATTAAAGGAAATCTGAGAAGTTTCTCAAAGCAGAAGATGCGTTGTGTTGACTGTAATGAGAAGTTCCGGCGTGTGCCGATGACCAACCAGTCAATAGCAGCATCCGGAAAAGTAACAGCTCAGTGCCCTGAATGTGATGGAAATGTACTTCTCACGATCTCGGAGGGAACTATCAAGAAGTACATGGAGCCATCCAAAGATATCATCGACAAGTACGAAATCAGTCCTTATGTAAGACAGCAAATCCTGATCTTGAACAAGACTCTTCAGAGCCTTTTCGGCAAGTCAAACCATCAGAGCGGTTTGAAACAGTTTACTAGCTAGAGTTTTTCTTCTAACTCAGTGAATACAGGTAATTGACTGATTTCTTCGGATATCCTTTTTTCTACTTTTTGTTCGTATCTGGCTTCTTTTTTGTATATTTCAGCGGCATTTTCGTTGTCTCTAAGTATGCTTTTGGCGTGCCTTCTTTCTTCTTGATCGATTTCTTGCGCATCTTCTTTTATACTCTTTACATCTTCTGAGATTTTTCTTATGGATTTTCTGTTTATCTGGGCTACATGTGATATCTTTGGACCCTGTCTCTCTACAGGAATATCAAATTCCTCTCTTATTATGCTATATATCCTGTTCAGTCTCTCGTCGTATTTGTGAAGTTGATTCTTAAGGGGTTTTGATACCCTGTCTGGCAGTTCTGAAGCTTTATTGGCTTTAATCACCCTTTCGTCAAATCTCAAACTTTGGTGGTTTATTTTCTTGAGAAGCTTTCCGATTTCATCAATTTCTTTTAATTCTTCTTTAATTTTCTTTTTAGCTCTGTTTGGGTCTATGCTCTCTGGCGTTCTCTCTGGATACCTCGTTTTGATGGTCTCTACAAAGTGACCAAGATTTTCCCACTTTGGTATATCGTGGAAGCTGTAGTCCCAGACACCTTTAATCCAGTTATTCTGTTTATTTACTGGTACCTCGTGAGGAACCATGAACATTATGAATTCATATCCGCCAAATCCTTCTCTTTCCTCTAGGCTACGGAGCGCTACTTGTCTCATCTTTTCTGGAGAGCCGTAGTAATTTTTCATTTGTTTTAAGTTGTTAAGCGAGCCTGTCTCTGGATCTCCGTGTTTTCCTCTTTTACTCCACTCTTCTTTAGGAACAAAGATAGTTACAAGATCCGAGGAAGGTACCTCTAGCTTCAATATAGGATCAGGTTCATTGCCTCGCGCATAGAACTTTGCAGTTTCTAGAAAACCGCCAAAAACTCCGTGGGATTTTGCTGAATATTCCTTGCCCTCTCCTTTTTTACCCCCGTTGGTGTAGAAACCGTTCGCAGCTTCAATATATCGTTTTTTAATTATGCTTCGTTTACCGAAAAACGATTCGATGGGCTCTGCACGATAAAATATGACAGATTCGTGCTGATATGGAAAAGTAACCTTTTCACCTTCTAAGAATGCTCTAGGATTCCACGGCTCGCTGTAATTTTGCACTGTCGCGTATTTTGAAAATTCTATGTATAAAGGTTATATTATGAGATACTGGGATGGCACAGATCCCAGTTGATATAGTTGAACCAAGCATAGTTTTTATTGTGAGCCCTCAAAATACTTAATCATAAATCTCAAAAACCTGGTTTTGGAGCAATTCAATTAAAAATTTTAATCTCAGGAAGGGCGGAGCATTTATGAAAAAAACTGTAAGAAAAGTTGCGAAAATTGTTGATGAGGCGTTCAGTAATTATGTCAGACATATCCATGAAGATCTGGCTGAGGATGCACCTCAGACGACACCTGACTTTAGCGATGTCGAGTATAGATGGGGTAGTACGGATTATGAGAAAGTAGCCACTGAATATGCCGAAAATGAAGCCGGAATGTTGGACCATGAAAGGTACTTGTCTGTAATGGTAGAGCTTTATTTGGAAAGACAGGGATTGGATGTTGAAGGAAGCGACCGACTAGAGAACTACAGTTCGGATATTGTATGGGTCGATATAGATTCTTCCGGCGGCAGTCAAATGAATGGTCAACCTATCATACACATAGGTGCTATTCCACCTGAATTAAAAAACCGGATGAGATCAAGATTAGAGAATGAGATCGATTCACCGCACACTGATTCCATCGTTGAGTTTCCATCAGAATTCTCTAGAGCAAGTATGGAGCTAGGACTAAATAGAGACAAATTTGAAGAGATTATTGCCCATGAGCTAACTCACTTTCATGTGACAATGAATACTGATATAGGCGAGCTCCAGCAGCAGGGTTACTCCTACTCAGACTTAGATGAGGATTTTGATCAGTTCATGTCTTCTCTACTCTCTGACTGGAAAAGCCCCAAGGAACAAGCCAAGGAAATCTCAACGGGGAGCGATATATCCACCTTGGAGGAGATATTCTGTTATTTTGTCTCGTTCATTTATGACCGTGAGAATATGGGCGTCAGTGACGAACTGTATGACGATCCAGAGGTTATAGAGTGGGGAGCCAACATAGTGGTTGAAAGATATAAGATTGATGAACCCGACTACCCAGTGGATTGGGCCAGAAGGAAGCTAGTTGCTGTTTTTAACAGGGTAGCTCGAAAAGGCAGGTTGACCTCAAGCGGCGATAAGAGAGATCTGATAACTCTGTTCCTCTATGAGATGCTGCCAGATTCAGAACTTGAAAGGATTGATAAGCTAGAAAGAATTTGCGAGGAAGAGATTTCTCAAGCCTATTCAGACTTAGAAACAGCAGTTAAAGATATCGAAAAAGCTGAATCAAATGGAGGTAGTTCTGAAGTTCTAAAAGATTTCAAGAAGTTTGATAGGGAGGTAGATTGGAACAATCCAAGAGAGTTAGAAGACATGCTAATGCAGGAAGCACTGAATAAGGCCGCCCCGAATAAATCAATCCACGAGGTCCATGAAACTGTTGGAAATCTGATTAGAGAAGAAGTCAGAACACTAATGAAACTCATAGATATTACAGTAGACTTAGATAAAGAGTTAAGCCAAAAAGATGAACACCGAGAGTTGAGGACGGCCATCAAAGAGATCAAGAAAACAAAGGAGGATCTTGAACAACTTCAGACATAAATTTCAAAGATATTTCCGAATGAAGCACAAAGAATAAGTTTGTTATTCAAGCTTTTCGATACATGAAAGAACAAGTTGAGATTAACGAGGTGATGACTGAAGGAGTCATAGCAGTTGAACAGGATAAAAGCATAGTTGAAGCTTCCCGTAAACTTGAGGAAGAAGGTATTAGAGGTTTAGTAGTTGTTGATGACGGTGAAGCTGTAGGAGTAATCGTCTGCAGAGATATTGTATACGAAGTAGTCGGACCGAAGAAAGAACCGGCGGATACAACAGTTGGAGAAGTAATGAGTACAGACCTAATTGTGGCTGAGGAAGATGAATACCTTGACGATGTTGCGATGGCGATGGCGAAGAATAATATCTCCCGCGTACCTGTAGTCCGTGGAGACATGCTTGTAGGAATCCTTACACAGAGCGATATCCTCCGAGCATGGCCTGGATTCGCAGAGATCATGGGCGAGGAAATCGAGATGAACGAAGCAGCAATACCGAATGTGGAGACACAGAGCGGAGAATGTGAGAGCTGTGAGAACTACAGTGAAGAACTAGTCGAGACCAACGGAATGCTTCTCTGCCCTGAGTGCCGATAAAAGGCATTCCTCATAAGTATTTCTTCCCTCATTTTTACCTGCATCCTTTTTTATCATAGATATCTAATTTATCCAGTGTAGACCTATGGAGATAGAAGAGGAGATAACTCGCAGACGCCAGACTATCGAACTGGAAGACCCAGGACAGGCATACGCAGAACTGCGAGACCTTCTATCCACAAGAATGAGCTTCGACCATGTCTCCGAAGAAAAATACTTCAACGATGTAGACGAAGGAGTCGTAAGAGCAAAAGTAGAAACTGTTGAGGCATTCGACAGATACAGTATTGAGAAATTAACTCTATTCATCAAAATTGACAAACAAAAAGGGGAACTCGACTTACAGATCAAAGGACAGATAATAACGGAGTATCCGGAGGATTACAGTTATCAGGACACACTTTGGTACTATGCATACCGTTCGCTTTTCGACAAGTTCCTCTACGGAGAAGTAAGACACGGATACATCCCTGCAGTAGAGGAAAAAACCGATAAAGTAATGCAGAGAGTGCGAGACCTCCTGGAGGCTTGATTAGCTATGACAGATTTTGAAGAGGATGTAATAACTAAATCAGATCACTTCTTCGTCGAGGAAGATGTAGCCCGTATCTACAGAGATATCAAGGATATATTAGAGGACGAACTCGGTATCGACAGAGTTGAGGAAGCCCGTATGGAGTTCTCAACCGCCAGCGCAAAGGACAAAATCCGTATGCATGCCTGGAAGGAGAAGAGCCGCCATACAGTAATTTACTTAAACCTTTCCTGGAGATGCAAGACACCAAGACATATCTACCAGTCACAGAGACAGAAAGATGTACTAAAAGCCCGCGTAAAAACTTCTGCCTCAGTGCTTACAACCTATCCTGGCGGAGAAGCCCTGCCATGGCTTCCACACAGCGTAAGGGACACTCCTGATAAGAGACTTCCGGAGAACTATCTGAAGCCGGAAGATACATCTATGTTCCAGAACTCGAAGTTCTATGATCTCTTGACCGGTATATGGTACAATACTTTTTACCGTAAGGAAGTCGATCGTTATGAAGAGGAGGCGGAAGAAATGGTGCTACATCTTCAGAACCTGATGAGAGAGAAGTTCGGAGTCGAGGAATCTATCACAAAATCCGGAGCATCACAGTACACGCCACCTTGGCAGTGATAATTTATGGGAGAAAGACTTGACAAATTCCTCGGATGGTTCAAGCGACCTGACGGAAGCTGGGAGAGAGACGATGTATGGCATGAGTTTCCGCTTTTCCAAGGACATGAGGAGGAGATACATAACAAAGTTGAATGGTATGAAAGCCCGCATATAGTCGATATCTACAAAGACCAAAAGTACATCTTCAAGAACATCGATATGGGGCGTCCATACGAGAAATACTACGAACAGTCTTTAGGGGACGGCGGATTCCGTTCAAAGATGGATTCGACCTGTGAATTGCCGAGCGGGCTAGGTGAGATGCGTATAAGAACCAGGATAAGGACTAAAACACCTCCTTCAGGTGAAAACGACTTTGGGCTGGTAGAGTACTTTGTAAGGACATATATTGAGTACGATATTCCTGACGGCATCGATAACCTGCCGCGTTTCCTGGCTTACCCGCTTAACAAGTTCTTTAAGTGGGCTTACATGACTTTCATCGCTGAAGAGCTGATTGAGCATGATGGAGAGTTTGCACGGGAGAAAATGTACTCTTACCTGGACTATCTTCGTGAGTACCATGGTGAGGAGCCTGTTCAGGCAAAGTCGAGGCAGACTGTTTACGAGCCGACCGAGGCAGAGAGAAGGTTCTTCATATAGAAACTACCTTTACCACGGCTGATGTGAACAAGTAAAAAGCTAACCTGTCCTTTTTCAATTATAGAGTTTTGGCTGCCCATCATTGGAAACGGTCAGCAGGTGTGACCTCACGGGACTACGCAGGAGATGATCACCTGTGTTACCAGGGCAGCCAAATTCTCTATACACCAAAAATATGTGGTTGAAAACGGTTTATGACAGAGTTCTATGTTAAAGTAAATCCGGATTCCGGTGAACAGTCAATTAATACTTCAAGTACAATTACTGAAGTGAAACTCAAGCAACCGGCAGAGATGGGACGAGCTAATACAGAGCTTATCCAGTTGATGACAGAGATACTTGGCGAGGAGCCTGGCATCATTTCAGGTCATCAGAGCCGGAGAAAAAAGCTTAAGACAGATCTTCCTCAGAAGAAGGTCGAAGAAAGGTTAGAAAATTATGGCGAAGATAGCACAGAAAAACAGTAAATACTTGGTAAAAGCACATGCAAAAGCATCAGGAGTAATAGAGAAAGCAGATGTGATAGGAGCACTTCACGGACAGACAGAAGGATTACTAGGCAACGACATGGACCTGGCCGACCTCAGAAAGAGAGGGAAGATCGGCAGGATGAACATAGATGTCAAGACTGAAGATGGTAAATCCGAAGTAGATATCGAGATCCCCTCATCACTTGACGCAGAACAAACAGCAATCCTAGCCGCCAGTATAGAGACAGTAGAAAAAGTAGGACCTGTAAACGCAGATATTCGGGTTGATGAGATCATAGATGTACGGAAATCCAAGAGAGACTACATCGTCAAGAGATCAAAGCAGCTTTTGGATGAAATTAAGACAGATAAACCGGATATCGACCAGATCAAGGAAGAAATACAGTACGAGGACAGAAAAGGCCGTATAGAAGATTTCAAAGGCTTCAAAGCTGGAGAGAAAGCAGAAAGCGCGGACGAAATTATACTTGTAGAGGGAGAAGCTGACCTCAAGAACCTGTTATCCGTAGGTATCAGCAACGCACTGGCTATCGGCGGAACATCAGTACCAGAGAACATCGTAGAGATATCAGATGAAAGAACCACTACGGCACTTCTCGACGGAGATAGAGGAGGAGAACTCATACTGAAAGAGCTGAAGCAGAAGGCGGATATCGATTATCTGGCTCAAGCTCCGGAAGGCAAGGAAGTCGAAGACCTGAACGAGAAACAGTTGATGAAAACTGTTAGAGACAAGAAAAAAGTCGATGAAGACGGAGAAACAGAAGAAGACGCCGAAGAGAACTCCGAGGTCAGAGAGTACCTTAAAGAGATGATCGGAACCCGTGCAGTACATTTCCTGGACGAGGAACTTGAACCAGTGGAGAAAGCGCCGAGAGATAATTTCCAGGAAACAGCAGAGCAGTTACACGATGTATACGCGGTCGCGATTGATGGAAAAATCACGAATGACAAGATTGAACAAGCTGAGGAAATGGATGCACAGTACTTTGCAGGTATGGAGCAGGATGGAAACGCTTCCAGCAGCGAACTCAGGATAATCAAGAGATAACATGGAGATATCAAAGCGGTTCATTCATTTGAAAGCATATCCTGGATGAAGGATAAGAGAATGTACGAGAAAGAGGAAGAAGAGTAGTAAAGAACTTCCTAAAGCTCGACTTCAAGGTTTTCCTCTGATTCCAGTACTACATTTGTCTTGGTTCCTTCTACTCCCTCGATGCTCTGGAGGTTTCTTGCGCCCTGGTTCATGTCTTGACGGTCTCTGAACCGGCATACAACCATGATGTCTGTTTCGCCGGTTACTACATATACTGAGTCGACGAATCCTACTTCCTCAAGTTTGTCTGTAGCAGCCTGTATCTTCCCGCTCTCCACAGTTAACTGAATTATCGTGGTCAATCCGAATCCCAGTTTCTCGTAATCTAGAACTGGTCTGAAGCCTTCGATCACTTTGTTCTCCAGTAGTTTGTTGAAACGGTTGCTGACAGTCGAAGCCGATATATCGACTCTTTCCGCTAATTTCCGGAGGGAGAGCCGTCCTTCTTTTCGTAGCTGTTCAATTATTTGAATATCTGAGCCATCTACCATAATAATCAAACAATCGAATGAGAAAACTTATATTTTCCGGCTGATTGTTTGCCATTCGTTATTTATATTAGCAAAACAAGTGTATAAGGTAGGAGGTGTTGGCTGAATGGCTAAAAAAGAGTGTACGATCTGTGGGGAGAAAATTGAAGGACATCATGTCCATACTGAGAAAGCAAGGGCTCACAGAGAGTGTCTTGAAACTGCGATCTAGATACGGTCGACCAGATCGTCTTTTTTGTCTTCAAACTCCTCTTCGGAGATATTACCGCGTTCATGCTGGTCAGAAAGTTTCTCCAGCTTGTCCGCAGGGTCAGGGTTCTTCTGGATATCCCTGATCAGTCCTGTTACCTTCAGGCCTTCGCCGTCAGGAACCATAAGTTCTTCTTTTCTTCCTTCCGGAAGCTGTAAAACAACTTTATCCAGGTTCTTCTTGTCGTTGACCTCCATCTTGTCGATGCTGTCGATCTTCAGATCTCTGAACTGTTTTTTCTCACCGAGTAGAGAAACTTTAGCATCTGTAAGGTCCAGTATACGGAGGTTGGTTACTACTACTATTTTCTTGCCTTTGATGTTTCCTAGTTCTACACCTGAGATGAGCTGTATCTTTTCCTTGTCGCCTAGCCGTTCTTTGATGCCGGAGAACTCCTCAACGGTTACATCTCCAAGAACTGCTACATCTTCGAACTCTTCTTCGTGTCCGTCTTTCGGCTCATCTCGTTCGATATCTGTCATGTTAGTGTGTTCTACACCTGAAAATTGACCTGCGATGCCTATAAACATTACATGCTATTAATTTACATATAAGCCATGGTTCTGCAGAAAATCAAGAGGACAGGATTTGCCGTCGGAGCGATCAGCCTATTCATAATGGCTTTACAGCTTCTCAGCACCTCAACCGGCGACCTCACACCTCTACTCGAGCAGAGCCTCAAACCCTTCCTCAACAACGACCTGAACACACTAGGAGCAGGATGGCTCACCGCATACTTCACACTAAACGGTACAACAGGAGCAGCAATAGGATTATCACTATTCAACAGCAGCATTATAACTGCTTCACAGCTACTGACCATGCTTTCAGGTTCAAGACTTGCAGCAGCTTTTGTAGTTATACTGATCGGAGTACTGGAGTACTTCCAGGGTAAAGCGGACAGCATCAAGGACTCAACCTCTATCGGGATGATATGTTTCCTGATAGCCTACACGATTTACACGCCAGCCATTCTGATATCATACTACTTCAGCAAGAACTTCTCAACTGAGTTCCTGGAGCTTTCAGGCCCGATGTTCCTGCAGAACTCGCTGCTATCAGTTTTCACGCCTATAACCAATACTATAGCCTCTATAACCGGTCCAGGCCTAGGGTTCTTCACGGCAATAGCTCTACTTATCGTCAGCTTGAGAATATTCGGGCTGGCTTTCAACGGTTTGAACGCGGAGAGCCTCCGTGGAAACTACCTGCAGTACCTGATGGGAAGTAAATGGATAGCATTCGCTACAGGATCAATTCTTACACTTCTAACCACAAGCGTATCCCTTTCACTGGGAATCATCGTACCTCTGTACAACGAAGGATTCATCAAGAGACAGGAAATCATACCGTACATCATGGGTGCGAACCTGGCGACGATGATCAGCTTCGTTATATCCGCGATGATCGTGGGAACAAAGCAAGGTATGGCCCAGGTCCTTGTACTGACAGGAGGTATAGCAATAGTCACAGCAGTTGCACTTGTTTTCTATGATCAGTACTTCAAAATGTTGCAGAAAGCGTTCGACACATTGGTAACCCGTACACCGGTCATGATCGCGTTCATAGTCACACTAGTGGTTGTACCGCTGGCCGCATTACTGATATAATATACAGAAAAAAGAAACTAGAGATGAAGAGATAAGGATTTTTCAGTTTATCTCGACTTCCTCGTTGGTTTCCTGGTCATTCCATTCGATTTCTACTTCGATGGATAGATCGCCGTCCTTTTCCTCCTCAACTTCTATCTCGAACTCCAAATTATCTGCCGGAGTTAAACTGACGGAGTCGTTACCGGAGCTGAGCTCTATCTTTCCTTCACTGACTTTGTCGGCTATCTCATGTATTTTTTCTGCTGCTTCGGTTCTTGACATCTTTGATTCTGTCTTCAGTAGTTTTTCTGTCATAATGTACTCTTTGTGTTTTGATTGGTTTATCTCTTTCCTATCCAACTGTTTAGAGGCGCCATACTCGTCGAATTTTTAAATTTCGTGTTTCAGATGAATTTGATAGTGAGCCAAGAACTTTCGATCGCACCAAGCGATTACGGTGATGAAATCGGTTCTGAAGTTGAAAACTATCTGGATGATATCCACAGAGATGTCTCAAGGACTTTTGACGCCGCACTTCAGAAGCTTTCAGGCGATCTCA
>JBEQAZ010000013.1:0-14350 GCA_041640055.1 Candidatus Nanohaloarchaea archaeon
GGTTTCTCCTAGACTTAAAATCCATCGACTTCCAGAGAACCTGACAGGTATGAGAGGCTTTTTTAGATAAAAGGTGTAATAGACTGAATATGAATATTTCACGGCACGAAGTAGATAAAGACCCTGTAAAGCAGAGAAAAACCGAACTCGTAGAGCGTAAAGGCATCGGACATCCCGACAGCATCTCAGACGGGATCGCTGAAAAAGTATCCAGAGAACTATCAAGAGAATACCGCGACAGGTTCGGAAGCATACTCCACCACAACACCGACGAGGTACAGCTCGTAGCAGGAGAATCCAATCCTGGCTTCGGATCAGGAGAAGTCATCGAACCAATATACATACTTCTAACCGGTAGAGCAACCAAAGAGTTCAACGGTGAGGAAATCCCTGTAGACAAAATCGCCTTGAACGCAGCAAAGGAGTACATAAACGAGAACTTCAAGGAACTGGATACCTCACAGATAGAGTTAGAATCAAGGATCGGAGAGACATCCACTGACCTGGAAGCAGTCTATGAAAGAGATAGAAGACTTTCCAACGATACAAGCTTCGGAGTAGGACACGCACCTCTTTCACCAGCAGAAAAAGCAGTGAGAGAAATTGAGAAGAAGGTCAGAGAACTGGAAAGCTGTGGAGAAGATGTTAAAGTCATGGGCTCAAGAGAAGAAGACACCCTGACAGTAACAGTAGCCGCAGCCGGAATCGCATCAAGAATCGACTCGTTAGAAAAATACCGCGAACATGTAGAAGAAGTTGAACGGACAGCCGAGGAAGTTGTAAGCAAGCACGGCCTTGAAGCTGATATCTATGTGAATACAGCTGACGATATCGATGAAGAGGAAGTCTATCTTACCGTTACCGGTACCTCAGCCGAGATGGGTGACGATGGTTCAGTAGGTAGAGGAAACCGTGTAAACGGATTGATAACCCCTCACCGTTCCATGAGTATGGAGGCAGCATCCGGTAAGAACCCTGTAACACATATCGGAAAGATCTACAACCTGCTAGCCCGTGAGATCGCGAAAAGCATCCATGAAGAGACCGGGGAATACGCAGGCGTCAAGCTTCTCTCTCAGATCGGAGAACCTATCGACGATCCGAAGCTGGTTGAAGTTGAAACACCTGCAGAGAAAGAAGAGTTCGAGGAAATCGTTGAAAGACATCTTCAGAACATCAACTCAATCACCGAGAAATGCCTCAACGACGAAATCAACACATTCTAAAAAAAATTTTAAAGGGAAAATATCCCTTCTCTTACCTCTATTTTCCTATGTATAGGCTTTGGCAAGGTACTCTTTCAGCATCCTGTCGGTATTGAAATGTGAGGCGTTGAGCGTAATGGAGTGCTTCATGACCTCAATCCACTGCTTCCTGTCGTTATGATACATCGCCAGGATGTGAGCAAGTTCCTCGTACATTGAAACGCTGTCGAAACGGTCCTCGTCTTCTCCTTCAACATAGTCCTCTCCTATATTCCAGCCGGTGATATCGTTGATATGGCCTTCAAGCCACCAGCCGTCCGGAGTGGAGAGCTGAGGTGTGCCGTTGTGAGCTGCCTTCATACCTGAAGTCCCTGAAGCTTCCTTTCCTCTGACCGGGTTGTTGAGCCATAGATCTGATCCTGCAAGCATTTCTAGAGCTTCCTCCATACCATAATCTTCTAAGAAGTATACATCGACATTTTCAAGCATCTCAGAGTATTTCAGGACCTGACTGATCAGCTCCTTACCCTGCTGATCGTTCGGATGTGCTTTACCTCCGAAGACTATCTGAAGACCGTTATATGTATCCGCCAGGTTCTCCAGTCGCTGAACATCCTTGAATATAAGCGTCGGCCGCTTGTAACCTGTGCTTCGACGGGCAAAGCCGATTGTGAAGACTTCTGTATCGAACTCCGTGTCGTGTTCGTTTTCAATTAACTGTTTCAGTTCCTGTTTGCATTTTTTCTTTGCCTGCCAGATCTCGCTGTCGGATATACCGGCGACCTTGGTCAGTCTTGCCGGATCAATACGCCATTTCGTAATATTCTCATCGTAAAGTTCTTCATATGGTTCTGCTGTCCATGTAGCGGAGTGAACTCCGTTTGTAACTGCATCAAATTCGTATTCCGGAAACATCTCTCTTGATACTTCAGCATGTTTATCCGATACGCCGTTGGTGTAGCTTGAGTGTTTAAGAGCTAGTTCTGTCATGTTAAGTGTGTCTCCAAAGTCCATCTGTTCTATCTTGGAATGTGGGAGAACTTTCTCGACCAGTTCTCTGCTGAATGTGTCATGTCCTGCTGCTACAGGTGTATGAGTTGTGAAGACTTTCTCTCCTTCTGCCTCAGTTGTAAGCAGTGAGGAGTGTCCTTCGTTCATGTGGAAGTAGTCTATTTCGATACCTAGTTCGTTTACTGCTCTGGTTCCGCCGATCCCTAGTACTGCTTCCTGTGCCAGCCTTGTTTCCTGGCCTCCCATGTAGAGCTGTGATGTAAGCTCTCTATCGTCCTCATGGTTGGATTCCAAGCCGGTATCAAGGAAGTAGATTTCGACCTGTCCGTCCGCTCCTTCGTATGTGTACTCCCAGATCTTGACTTCGACATTTCTTCCTCTTATCTCGAGCTCGACTGTTTTTCCGGTATCTTCCAGTATTTCCTGGTAGTTCCAGTCTTCAGCCCGTTCTTCCTGCTGTTTATCGTTTATTAACTGTTTGAAGTATCCATTTCTGTATAGAAGTGTGACTGCTGTGAAATCCAGGTCGTGATCTGCTGCAGCCTTCAGGGTATCTCCCGCAAGAACTCCGAGGCCACCGCTGAATGTTTTGATCTCTGGTTTTATCCCTATCTCCATCGAAAAGTATGCTACCGAGCGGCTCATAAACAAAGTTTAATTGATACCTGAATAATAATCCTGCGGAGAGATACCCGGTAGAAGAAGCGAAGTAAAAATTTCAGGTATAAAAGAATTCCAGCACCAACCTGGTAATACATTCGTAGAGGGCTCGTAGCTCAGCTTGGACAGAGCGAGCGGCTTCGGACCGCTAGGTCTAGGGTTCAAATCCCTACGAGCTCGCTATCTTAGATCATTTCTAGTCAGCTTCCTGAAGGTACTCATCCACATCAAAATCATCCCGTTGATCATGGTAATGCAGTTCTTCAGCGACGGCAAAATCGCTGTAGTCATCTATCTCGATACCTAAACTGTTCTCATACTTGTCTTCCAGTCTCGACTTGTGGTGTATGAGTGCGGTGTTGGAGCCTGCGAAGTTCGCTGCCATATCCATAGGATCATACCAGTTATCGGTAAGTTCTTTCGCCGAGCCACCTACCAAGGTCGCCATATTCACCGTGAGTACTTTACTTGGATAAGAAATTCTACGATCTGTTTTCTCCATAGTTTCAAGCATCGCTGTAGCAGCTGAGTACGAGAAAGCAAAATGAACGCCTTTATCTATCTCCCATGGATTGAATACATCTTCGAATAGAGAGCTTGGTACATCTATACCGGTTACCTCCTCCACTTTTTCCGGTGAATGCTCAGCGAACTGGAAAACCGTACCTACACCAAGACCGCCGTACTTGAATACTTCATCGTCTCTAATCTTTTCCCAATCCAGCTCCAGATTTCTTCTATCTGTTTCAGACATTCACTTACTGACCTAATCCAGATTCAAATAATTTCAACCCTTCGAATATCTCAGTCATGCTTCATGATGCCTTCCACAGTTCTTATCTGCATCATGTTAGTGGTGCCTGTGACAGAGGTTGGGATTCCTGCGGATAGAACCATCTCTGTACTGTCTTCTGCTAGATTTAGGTTCTTCATCCTCTGAGCGGTTGTCTCCATCATACCTTCTACATCTTCAGGGAACTCCTCGTAGTAAGATCTCACTCCCCATGCCAGCTGTAACTGTCTTTCAACGATTTCCTTGTCGGTGAAAGCGATGATCGGTGTTTCAGGTCGGTGCTTCGAGATATTTCTGGCCGTACTACCCGAAGTTGTATGTGCTACGATGTATTCTGCTTCACTGTCTCTTGATGCCTGCCAGACACTTTTTGTGATCACTTCACGAGTGTTCCGTGGTTTATCCTTGATAGTGTGGTGTGTTCGCTCCTTTATCTCTGATTCTGCCTCCTCTATAATATTGGACATAAATTCAACTGTGTTTACCGGGTATTCTCCTATGGCTGTTTCCCCTGAAAGCATCACTGCGTCGCTTCCGTCCATCACTGCATTTGCGACATCTGAGATCTCTGCCCGGGTTGCTGTCGGGTTCTCTGTCATAGATTCAAGCATCTGGGTAGCTGTGATCACAGGCTTGCCTGCTTTGTTGCATTTCTCGATCATCTCTTTCTGAAGCATCGGTAGCCGTGAAGGTGATAGCTCGACTCCTAGATCTCCTCTTGCCACCATGATGCCGTCGGAGGCCTCCAGTATTTCCTCAAAGTTTTCTACTGCTTTCTTGTGTTCGATCTTGGATATTATATGCATCTCCGAGTCTTTCTCTTCAAGAATTTCTCTGACCTGATGTACATCTTCAGCTTTCTTGACAAATGAGAGCGATACAAAGTCATAGCCTTTCTCTGCAGCGAACTCGATGTCTTCACGGTCTTTTTTGGTAGGTGCGGATAGTCCTACATCTTTTCCGGGTACATTTACTGCTTTTCGGCTTGAGACCGGTCCTCCGTGTATGATGTTGCATTCGGCTTCGCCGTCCTGTATATCTATTACTTCTAGTTCAAGTTTTCCGTCGTCTATCCTGATTTCGTCTCCTACCGAGATGTTTTCGATGAAATCTGGGAAGTTGACCGATAGTTTTTCTTCGTCCCCTTCGATTTCTTCGGTTGTCAGTTTTACTGTACGGTCGTTTTTCAGTACAGTGTTTTCCTGGACCTGTCTGAGCCGGATTTCCGGTCCTTTGGTATCTACCATGATAGCTGTCTTTTCTGTTACATCTCTGATACGGTCATATATTTCGCCGTGTGTTTCGTGGTCGACATGTGAGAAGTTCTGTCGGAATACATTCACTCCTGCGTCTACAAGTTGCTCTATCTTTTTCTTTGAGTTGCTTGCAGGGCCGATCGTCGATACAATTTTGGTATGCTTCATATTTTCAAAACCTACCTTTCCTCATTAAATTCTGTAGCCTTAAAAACGGTTTCCTTGAGAGCCCGGTTGAAATTGATTTATAAAGATAAGAAACATTATTCCCGGATACAGTGAATGCCCTAATAGCCAAACTTCAAACACTGCTGGACAGGGCTGTTCGCTGGGTGGTTCAAATGACTGAAGAAGATTTCTCAGAAAAAAATAATGAAGAAGACGAGTCCCAGAAAGGTAAGGAGCAAAAAGAAGAGAAACAGGAAAAAGACGGGAAGAGCCAGAAAGTACAGTTCCCACAGTACTTCCAGCAGAAAAAACGCGCTGGAAACGACAATCCCAACGGCACCAACCTCAAAACACCTGTAATCAGAGGAGTAGTCGTATCAGAATTCGACGGCGACCGTGTATGGGTTGAAGCCAGCGGAAACATGAAAGGACGATACGGAGTAGAAGTACCGGACGGATACAATCCAGAAGAGTTCCAGCCAGGAACAGAAGTAGCACTGGACCCTAATAGCTTCAAAGTAACAGATATCGTAAGCAAAGGAAAGGACGCAGAGTTCGACTCCATCGACACCGATGTAACATTCTCAGATGTCGGAGGACTAGAACATGTAATCAAAAGCCTACGATCAAATGTAGGCGCACAGCTAGAGGCCGACAAAAGAGAGAAAATCCAGGAATGGGGCATGGACCTCGATAAAAGCATACTACTAGTAGGAAAGCCTGGAACCGGAAAAACACACATGGTCAAGGCAGTCAGCAACGAATACGACGCTGACATGTTCATGATCAACGGACCACAGCTGGTCGAAAAATTCATCGGAGAAGGAGCCAAGAAAGTCAAGAGACTTTACGAACAGGCAAGAGAAAGCGATAAACCAGCAATAGTATTCATCGATGAGATCGACGCAATAGCCAAGAAGCGGCTTGACGACCGCAGACACGGCGGAGAAGAAGTCGAAAGAACGATGAGTCAGTTACTCAGCGAACTTGACGGATTGGACACCGGAAAGAACTCAAATGTGATCAGCATCTTCGCAACGAATAAACCGGATGTAATGGATCCAGCAATCCTGAACCGATGCTCAGCAGTTGAAGTACCCGTACCAGACCGAGAAGCCAAGAAACAGATTCTCAAGGTACACACACGGCAGCTTGACCTGGAAGATGGTATTGACTTCGATTCAGTAGTCGAAGAGTTCGAAGAAGGCTTCACAGGAAGAGACATCAAACAGATCGTCAAGCAGGCAGCGATTAATGCAATCGATAACGCCACAGAACCTGAGCAGGCAGTCGTAGGTCTGGAGGACTTCATCGAAGCAGTAAAGGACCTGAAAGAAGGAAATGTAGGGATGGAGAAGGACTTCCTGTCGGACGAAGCCAAGCATCCGAACGAAATGTTCGCATAAAGTGATACTTGATGGTTGATAGACAGTTCAGAATGGATGAAGAGGCTACAGCAGAATTCCTGAGAGACCTAGCAGATTCTGTTGAGGACGGCGAAGTCGGACTTGACGGAGATGACTGGAAGGTTTACCAGGAACTATCCGACAAGATCTTCGCAAGGGTTTTCTCAGATGATTCAGGTCTCGAGATCGCTGTGAAGTTCCCTAAACAGGAAGAAGAATAATTCACTACCTATTTTTTCTCTTTATCCGTTTTCCACTCAGGGCCTATGTCCGGAAGCTTCTTTGAAACATGATCAACCATTTTCTCAAGCTTTCTCTCCTTCTCCAAAGTTGAAGATGAGTTCAGGAAATCCTGTGAAAGCTTGTACATGTAGCCATCGAACTCTTTCAGTTTCTTGAGCCTGTAGTTCTTCTTGACAAGTACTTCGTCTTTCAAGAGGTAATGTTTCTCGAGTAGATACTGGAAGAGCTGGTTCATCATAAATCTTTTCTGCGCCACATCATCTGAATCCAGATCCTGCTGGAAATCCCAGATGTAATAGCTAATCTCTTTCTTCTCATCTTCAGAGAGATCCAATCTTTCCTCCTTAACATCTTCAAGCTGCTCCAGAAAATCTTCAAACACATTCTCCGGATCGCACCGTATATCACCGTTATTAAACCAGTGATAGCATTTCCACCACTCTTCTTCATCTTTGATATAATGCTCAACCCAGTTAACTGAATTATAGAATTTCTCGACTACTACTCCATCGATTTCCTCGGTGACACGCTTACGGTAGTCCTCTTCAACTATGATATAGATATCAATATCGTTGTGTTCGGCCTCTGGTTCACGAGCGTAGCTTCCGAAAACTCCGACCGCTTTAACATCTTCCTCCTCTTTGATCTCCTGAACCTGTTTTTTTACAAACTCTTCGGAGATACTGGTCATTCAGAGAGCTCCTCCTTCATAATTTTCCGGGCTTCTCCGGCCTCAGCCTTGCCACTGGTCCTCTGCATAAGCTGGCCTATGAGATAATTTAGAGCGGAGTCTCTGCCAGAATTGAAATCCTCTACGGCATCCGGATTTTCATCCAATACAGTTTTTATTTCCTGCTCAAGGTCGAAATCCTGTTCCTCCGGAAGCTCACCTTCTTCGGCGTAGTGCTCGACCAGTCTCTGTGTGTGGGTCAGGTTTTCAGATCTTTCTAGTATCTCTCTGGAGACTTCTCTGTCAACAGGCAGGTCTTCACGGTTGAACTCCTTGAGAAGATTCAGAACGGAAGAATCTGTGAAATCATCTTTTAACGCAAGGAAGTCTCTGCGGAAACCGTTGTCAACTATGAACTTTGCATCTTCCTCATCTATCCCGTCACTCTGAACCTGTTCATAATCTTCATCCTCGGAGACAGCTATATCACGGACTTCAAAATCGAAATCCGAACTCTCCAAAGCTTCAAGGAGATTATCAGCAGATGTTATTATACCTCGTTTCTTCTCACCTACCGTGTGTGATACCCTATCGTTTTCGAATATCCTCTCGTCAACTACATGGTTGAGCTGGGTTGAGAATGGATGTACGGTACCTGATTCGAAGCCTGTAAGTTCTTTGGATTCTGCCGGAGGTACCATACGGTATTCGGCTCCGAACTTGCTTTCAGAAAGTGTTCGGTCCCCCGGTAGTAGGATATGGTACTTCTTGCCTTCTGATTCGATTATAAGCGATTTAACGATTTGCCTTGTTTCCAGTCCTCTTTCCTTGGCTGCATCATCACAACTTTTGGTCGGCTGATCTTGAACTACTTCTTCGTACAGTATCCCGAGATCGTCGAGCACTTTGTCTGCTTTCATCTTGTTTAAATGTACTCAGTCCAGTTCTTCAAGGATTTTTTCTCTGGCTGTCTTCGGATCCGCCTTACCCTGGCTCTGCTGCATGACCTGTCCTACCAGGAAGTTCACTGCTTCTTCCTCACCGGAGTTGTAGTCTTCTACAGCGTCAGGATTCTCATCTATGACCTGTTCAACAAACTGGTCGATCTCATCGTCCTCAGCCTTCAGTAGATCCTCTTCTTCTACTATATCTCTTGGGTCTCGGTCTTCTCCGACCATCTCACGGAGTACCATCTCCATGTTTCTATCTGATATCTTGTCCTCTTCTACCAGTTCGACTACATATTCGATCCATTTGATTGGTGCATCAAATGCTGTGTAGGTGAGGTCGTTGTAGTTGAGTACTTTTCTCATCTCGCCGGTCAGGATGGAGGATACTAGCTGTGTTTCATGGTTTTCTGCCAGTTCCTCGAAATCATCTGCTAGCTGTGGTTCAACGATCAACGCTTCGACAGCTTTCTCGGAAAGCCCGTATTCCTCCTGGAACCGTTCAAACTTCTCATGCGGAAGCTCTGGTACTTCTTTCTTCAACCGTTTCCGGTACTCCTGATCAATCTCCTGCCGTGTCAGGTCAGGGTCAAAGATGTACCCGTAGTCTTCCTCAGTTTCCTTCTCTCTCAGCTTAGTGGTAATTTCCTGATTGGCGTCATAGTTCCGGGTCTGCTGTTCGACCTCACGGCCTCGCTTCTTCAACTGTTTCTGCCTCGTGATCTCGTAACTGAGAGCTTTCTCGATTCCAGCTGTCCCTGTGATATTCTTTACCTCTACCTTCTCTCCACCTTCGATCGAGATATTTGCATCGGATTTGATAGCGTACTCTGATTCCGAACTGTAAACTCCTAGGTACTCCAGAGTTTGAACCAGTTGTTTAAGATATTCTCTTGCTTCCTTCGGCGATTCAAAGTCCGGATCAGTTACAATCTCCAGGAGCGGTGTTCCTGCACGGTTGTAGTCTACCTTGGTGTATGCAGAGTCCTGAATTGAGCCACCGGAGTGCTCTGTCTTCGCTGGATCCTCTTCGATATGCAGCCGGGTGATTCCGATGTCTTTCTTCCTGTCTCCGACCTTAACCTCCATATCGCCGTCTTCTCCGACAGGTACTTCGTACTGAGTAATCTGGTAGTTCTTGCTCATGTCCGGATAGAAGTATGTCTTCCGTGAGAAGAAGATATCCCTGTTCACATCACACTGCATGGCTTCTGAAACCTTGACAGCTTGTTTAACTACTTTTTCGTTCATCTGTGGTTTGCTGCCAGGATGGCCGAGGCATGTTTCACAGACATTCGTGTTAGGTTCTGCATCCGGCTGGTTCGGGCAGCCACAGAAAAGCTTTGTATTTGTATCGAGCTGTACATGTGTTTCCAGTCCGATCATGACTTCTGTTTCTTCACTCATTCTTCCTCACCTCTTTCATAACTGTACGCGATATCAATTATTTTCTGCTCCTCGAAATGGTTTCCTACAATATGGAGTCCGGTCGGCATATCCTGGCTTGTACCGTTCGGCACGGAGATCATAGGCATCCCTGCCAGGTTCGGACCGACTGTCAGTGTGTCCATGGCGTAGATTTCTGATGGCTTCATCTCTTCGGCTTCTTCGATCTTCGGAGCTATATTTGGCATAGATGGGGAGATCACTGCGTCGTAATCCTCGAATACTTCTTTGTACTGGTTGATTATCTTGGTCCGCACTTTGGCTGCTTTGATGTAGTACTGATCTCGGTATCCTGCCTGTCGTGTGTATGTTCCTAGTAGTATTCTTCTTTTGGCTTCTTCTCCGAAACCTTCGCTTCTGACCGCTGAGAAGTAATCGTTGAAGTCATCATAGTTTTCTGGATCGAATTCCAGTCCGTAACGCATCCCGCTCATCTTGGCAAGATTGGTCGATGCTTCACTCATCGCCAGTACATAATATGCTGGTACTGCGACATCAGCTGAAAGCAGAGGCATATCAACTTCCTCTACTTCGTAGCCCATCTCTTTCAGTTCTTCAATCGATTCAAGGAAGTTCTCCATAACTCCTTCCTCTACACCGTCAAGTTCAAGGTACTGTTCAGGTACAGCTAATTTACCTTGGGTTTCTTCCAGGTTCTCTGCGTATTCAGGTACTTCCCGGTCTGCTGTTGTCTGATCGTTTTCATCATATCCTGCGATCACTTCCAGTCCTTTGGCTGCGCCGTAAACATTCTTTGTAAGAACTCCTATCTTGTCCAGGCTGTTCGCGTAGTCTACAAGTCCGTATCGTGATACTCGTCCGTATGTAGGCGTTATTCCTACGACTCCGTTGTATGCTGCCGGGTTCGTAATTGATCCTCCTGTGCTTTCTCCCAGGGAAATTATTGGTTGGTCTACTGCAGCTACTATTGCTCCTGCTCCACCTGAGCTTCCTCCTACGACTCTTTCAGGGTCGTGAGGGTTTTTCGGTGTTGTAAATGCGTTGTTGGTGGAGAATGTTCCGAACCCGAATTCGTCCTGTTCTGTTTTGCCGTAGAACCGTGCGCCTGCGTCCTTCAGGTTTTCTATGACTGTGGCGTCGAATACGGGTTTGTAGTCTTCTAGTATTTTGCTTCCTGCGCTCGTGGTAACATTTTTTGTGCAGATAGCGTCTTTGGCTACGAATGGTATGTTGTTCAGTTCGCCGTGCTGTGGTTCTCCTTTTTTGTATTCTCTGAGAAGGTTGAATTCCTTTTCTGCCTGTTTCAGTTGTTCCTGAATTTTTTCCTGATCTATGTCTTTTTCGCCCTTAACGACTTTTTCCACAGTCATAGAACTGTTTTCGTTTGAGGAATCTTAAAAATCAGTCGGAGTTTTTCTGGATGCAGTCATCGACATGGAATGTTTCACTACATTCAGTGCATGTAGGGAATAATGGTCGGTATCCATCGAAGGACATTTCGCCGCCGCATTCCGGGCATTCCAGTTTCATAGTTCTCTCAGTTTCTCCTCCTCGTAGAAATGTACTTCGCCCGTTTCAGTCTCCAGTACTGCTACTGAGAACTCTTCACCATCTTCACCAATTTTGATACCGCCCGGATTGATCTCTCTGGTCTTTCCGTAGTCTCTCTTCTTTCTTTTGTGAGTGTGGCCTCTGATCACATAGTCGTAGTTCTCTGATTCGACCAATGATTCGACTATTTCTTCCTCGGTACCGTGGTATACTGCGAATGTTTCAGCGTCGAACTCGAGCTCTGCGATGTTGTTGTGGAAGTGTCCGAACTCGTTTATCTTCTGTTTGAGGTTCCATTCACCGTCATTGTTTCCTCTTACATAGTAGAAGTTGAAGCTACGATCGAATATCTCCGCAGTGAAAGGTGCGACTAGGTCACCGCAGTGTATAACTTCTTCTACTGATCTTTTTTCGAAGAAGTCTGCTGCGAGTTTGGCTCTTTCAATATTATCGTGCGTATCGGAAACTAGACCTATCTTCATGATAAGTATTTAGTGAATAGTTAATTAGAAAGTTTAAGCTGAAGGTCCTTTGAAGAAACCGTCTTCCTCGTTATCGGTGTTCTTGAAAACTTGGCTATCGTCGATTGTTTCCTCTACTTCGTCTTCCCTGGTGGTTGGTGATACTTCTACAGGGTGGAATGATGGTTCTACATCTTCGGTATCGACATCGTCGAGAGTCTCGAACATCTCCAGTATGTCCTCGAACTCTTCTGCGAACTCTTCTGCTTCTCCGTCTTCAAGTTCTATTCTGGCGTTCTCCGCTACTTCTTCGACCTCTTCAGTATCTACCATGACAATAGTAAATGAGCAGGGTTTTCTTTAAACAACTAACTGAAAACCAGGGTTGAATCCGTGAGAATGTTGTTTTCGAGTGCAGTGAACAGTCGTGAACAGTAACTACTTCAAGGAAACATTTATAAACAGGCTTCAAGTATAAGTTAGTATAGAAGATAGTTCGACTGAACTTCAATCATGCGGGCACATGATTTGAGGTTCCTGACCTTTCGACTCGCGGGCACGAGTTGAAACAGGTCGATTCAAAGTCGGGCAAGTTCGAGTTTGGGCAAACTCGAAGTGAATCATGTAAGTTTTCGTCTTGGGCAAGACGAGTTTGATTTGTTCTAGGGTAGAATTACCTACGCCGACTTAAAAAGGTTAGGTGCAACTACACCGCAGGCTGACAATACAATGGAATCCATAATCGATAACGCTGGTCAAGAAGAGGCTGACAACCAAAGCCTCGAAGATGTAAAAGATGCTAAAATCCTAGTAGTAGGAGCTGGAGGAGCTGGTAACAACCAGATCACCCGGATCCAGAACAAAGAAGTAGAGGGAGCTGAAACTGTCGCTATCAACACCGACAAGCAGCACCTGAAGATGTCTTCCGCAGACCGTAAAATACTGGTCGGCCGAGACCTGACAAAAGGACTCGGAGCAGGAGGACACCCAGAAAAAGGCGCACGGGCAGCAGAAGAAAACCGTGCAGAGCTAAGAAACCTGTTCAAAGACGCAGACATGGTATTCCTCACAGCAGGACTAGGAGGAGGAACCGGAACAGGAGTATCACCAGTACTTGCAGAGATCGCAAAGAAAGAAGGATGCATAGTAATCGGAACAGTAACAATGCCTTTCGAAATCGAAGGCGCACGAATGAGCAAAGCAGAAGAAGGACTTTACAAGCTAAGACAGCATGTCGACACCGCAATCGTAATCGAGAACGACAAGCTACTTGACATCGCTGGAGACATGCCACTGGATCAGGCATTCGGAGTAGCAGATGAACTGATCACAACAATGATCCAGGGAATCACAGAAACAATCAGCAAACCTTCACTCGTCAACCTTGACTACGCAGATGTCCAGGCAATCATGAACGAAGGAGGAGTCGCAGTAGTAGGATACGGAGAAAGCGACACCAACAACAAAGGAGAAGAAGCAATCCACGAAGCACTAAGCAACCCACTCCTCGATGTAGAATTCGACGGAGCGAACGGAGCACTCCTTCATGTAGCCGGAGGACAAGACCTCACACTAAACGAAATCAACGATGTAGGACAGAGAGTAAAAGACAAGCTTGATACCTCAGCACAGGTAATCTGGGGTGCAAGAATCAAGGACGAGCTAGAAGGAAAACTACAAGTTATATCCATCGTCACAGGTGTAGAAAGCCCATATGTACTCGGTGATATCGAGGAAGACGAAGAAACAGAAGTCACCGGCGATGTAAACGACCTAGGCTTAGAGGTGCTTGAGTAAAGCGCCTAGTAATTAATGCTACCAGGTGGAAGAGAGTGGGGCTCTTATACTCTTGCTAAATCGAAAACTCCCCTCCCCCCCTTTCGACTAGAGCAGGAGTCCTGTTCTCCTCCACCTGGAGGTTTTTCACATTTCTTTTTTACTACAAAACCATGTTCTATGCACAACTGTTATTAGGTTTAACTAACAAGTAATAACTAGATGAGAGAACCTAGTCTCAGAATACTCTATCTATCATCATTTGCACTCCTTCTGATAACAGCAATAACATCGGTAAGAGGGTTACTAATCGGATCAGGGTTAACAGGTCTAGCCACAGTCTTCCTATATCTCAAGACCTCCAAAGAAGCCAACCGCCAAGGAATGAATAAGGAGAGAAAAGTCACCGTACCATTACTGGGAAATACAGTTTTCCTAACCCTTGTAGCGGCCGCAGTCAGCATCCCGACTGTTCCAAAATATCTCTCTGTAACTGTTCTCTCCGGTTTCTCATTACTGCTTCTCACCCATCTAAGTTTGAAGGAACGACTAAACCACACATACGAACTAACATTTGGACCGGTAGAAATTGGTTTAGCAGCCTCTTTGACCATTCTGCTTTCTGGAATCAACAGTTACTTCGGTTTCTACGGCTCAGCTCTACTACTAATCCTGGCAATATACCAGGAACTAGCTCTGCTTTCGGAACCACTGGAGTTAAGGTCCAGAATGTGAAAAGGAGCTTTTACATTTCAAATGGCTCAGGTATTTAATTTTTCACTAACTTCTTTCTATA
>JBEQAZ010000014.1:0-13356 GCA_041640055.1 Candidatus Nanohaloarchaea archaeon
TCGAGGAAGTTACTGAGGTACCAGCTATGAAAAAGAGAATTGATTACCTTGACGATTATCTCGAGGGAGCTAGAGGTGATGACAGACAGGAGTATGTGAAAAGCGTGATGCTATTCAGCACCTTTGTCGAGCATGTATCGCTATTCAGCCAGTTCCTGATCATGACAAGCTTCGATAAATACGAGAAAAAGTTCAAGGGAATCTCTAACGCTGTAGAAGCGACCAGCAAAGAGGAACAGATCCACGGCCTCTTCGGAGTAGAACTAGTCAATACAATCAGAGAAGAGAACCCAGAACTATTCGATGAAGAATTCGAACAAGAGGTACAGGAGGCCTGTATGAGAGCGTATGAGGCCGAACAGGATATACTTGACTGGATCTTCAGCGAAGGAGAATTAGACTTCCTTCCAAGAAAATACATCGACGAGTTCCTCAAAGACAGGTTCAACCAGAGCCTAGAAAATGTCGATGTAGAACCCGTATTCGATGTAGATGAAGAGAAACTGGAAGAGACACGATGGTTCGATGAAGACATTATGATGACAAAGGACAACGACTTCTTCAGCAAGAGATCCACCACATACAACAAAAACACCAAGAGCGTAACAGCGGGGGAGATGTTCTAAATGACAGATACAGACCAAGTTCTAGACCAAACAAAGCAGGCAGAAAAAGCACTTGAAAAAGTACACGAAGAGCACCAGAAACCGTTTTACTGGCTGAATGAGGACAGCAAAGAATTCCTCAGGGAAGGATACCTTCTGGAGGATACAAGTCCTAAGGAAAGAATCCGGGAAATAGCTGAGAGAGCAGAGGAAATCCTGGACGAGGAAGGATTCGCTGACAAGTTCTACGAGTACATGAGCCGAGGATATTACAGCCTTGCAAGCCCGATCTGGGCAAACTTCGGGCTGGATAGAGGCCTTCCAATCAGTTGCTTTGGAAGCTACATGGAAGACAACATGGAGAGCATTCTCTACACTCATGCAGAGGTCGGCGAGATGACCAAACAGGGCGGTGGCACAAGCGGCTACATGGGCGAGTTAAGGCCTAGAGGCTCACCTATCACAAACAACGGGAAGAGCAACGGCAGCTACTCATTTACCGAACTTTTCGATACCGCTATTAATGTGATCAGTCAGGGAGAAACCCGTAGAGGACAGTTCGCAGGATACATCGATGTAGAACACGATGACCTTGATGAATGGCTTAACATAAAAACAGAAGGAGACCCTGTACAGGACATCTATTACGGAGTCATTATCGGAGATGAGTGGTTCCAGGAGATGGTCGACGGCGACGAAGAAAAGAGAGAGACATGGGCTGAAATCGTAGAGACCAGGATCAACATCGGAGTGCCTTACATCATCTTCAGAGGTAACATGAACGAAGGGAAGCCACAGGTCTACAAGGATAAGGATTATGAGATCAATGCGTCGAATCTCTGTACTGAGATAGCTTTGCCTGCAACTCCTGATGAGAGTTTTGTCTGCTGTCTTTCCAGCATGAATGCATTACACTACGATGAATGGAAAGATACTGATGCTGTAGAGACCCTTACTTACTTCCTTGATGCCGTCATGGAGGAGTTCATACAGGAGGCAGAGGGAACGCAGTTCATGGAGAGGCCTGTCAGATTCGCTAAGAGACACAGAGCCATAGGAATCGGCGTTCTTGGATGGCACAGCTACCTTCAGAGCGAGATGATAAGCTTCGACAGCATGGAAGCCATGAATAAAAATAGCCAGATTTTCGAGACAATCAAGGAGAAAAGCTACAAAGCAAGCGAGGAATTGGCGGACAAGTTCGGAGAGCCAGAAGTCCTAGAAGGATATGGCAGACGAAACACCACGACCATGAGCGTGGCACCAACCAAGTCCAGCAGCGTCATCCTAGGCCAGGTCAGCCCGAGCATCGAACCGTTGAAGGCAAATTACTTTGTCAGGGACGGTGCCAAGTTAAAGTCAACACAGAAAAACAGGTTCCTGGAGGCTATTCTGCAGGAGAGAGGGAAAGACGAGCGTGAGGTCTGGGATAGCATCGCGCAGAAAGATGGAAGCGTCCAGCATCTTGACTGCCTGACAGACGAGGAGAAAGAAGTATTCAAGACCTTCTCGGAGATTCCTCAGATGGCGATCATCAACCAGGCAGCCCAGAGACAGGAATACATCGACCAGGCGCAGAGCATCAACATCTCACTGGATCCGGCTGAAGTACCTCTGGAAGACATCAATGAACTCTACATCCAGGCCTGGAAAAAAGGCGTCAAAAGCCTCTACTACCAGAAAAGCGTAAACGCAGCCCAGAAATTCAGTCGAGACATACTGGAATGTAAGGCCTGCGAAGGGTGAAAAAACCCACCCCTCTAAATTTTTCTTTCTTGTTTCTCAGATAGAATTTTCCTCCAAAAACTCTTTCTAAACAGTCTCAAAGTCTGTATCTTACTTATCAATATCTATGAGAAAAAATTTCTGACGGGTAATTTGATTTGGTAATAGAGCCCCGTCCGGGATTTGAACCCGGGACCTGCTCCTTACGAGGGAGCCGCTCTAGCCAGGCTGAGCCAACGAGGCGTCTATGGTTTTGGTTTCGGTTTCAGAGTTTTTTATGTCTGTGAGGTGGCTCTACTTGTTTTATATAGCAGCAGTTTTAATCCGTAGTATATAAGGTGTAATTGGTTATGGATGATAGAATCGGTAGTTTAGCCGGCAAAGTTTATCGCTTACTTGATGACGGTGGCGAGCACTCGCTTAATCAGGTGTGTAAAGCTGTAAATGCTCCTCGTTCCAAAGTGAATATGGCGATCGGATGGCTGGCCCGTGAGGACAAGCTGGAGTTTGTAGAGAAAAGCAGGGGTACAGCAGTTCAGCTTAAAGAAAAATAGTTTAACTTTCCTTCTCTATTTCTGTATACATGAGTTCTCTGACTGACGGAGCTGAAACTATAGTAGAACAGTGTCTTAACATCGGTAAAGAAGAGGAAGTACTGGTCCTCAACGACGGAAACGACCAGGATCTGATAGATGCCTTAACCGGATTCCTGGAAAAAGAAGGATACAACTTCGAACTCTTAGAGTACGAGGAACCGGATAACCACGGTGAAGAGCCTCCAGAGAATGTTTCTCAAAGGATGAAGAATGTCGATGTAGTAATAGCTCCCACAATCAAATCACTTTCACATACAGAGGCAAGAGTCGAAGCATGTGATAATGGTACGCGTGTAGCAACCCTGCCAACTATCAACAAGGAGATATGGAATACTTCTCTACAGGCAGATTACAACGAAGTAGAAAGGATTACTGCAGAAGCGTACAAACTACTGGAGGATACTTCTGAAGTAAGGATTAAGACTCCTTCAGGCACAGATCTGACCTTGAAAGTGGATATCGAGTTCTTCCATCAGGACACAGGCATAATACATAACCCTGGTGACTTCGGTAATCTTCCGGCGGGGGAAGCAGACGGCGGAGTACTGGATGCGAACGGCGTACTTGTAACAGATCACTTCCCTTTTGCACCTGAAGGCACCAAGGTCGAGATCCGGGACGCAGAAGCCGTATCTGTCGAACATGTAGATGAGGAAGAATCTGAACTTGCTGAAGGTTTCCAGGAGTATGAAGGTGCACGGAATGTTGCCGAGTTCGGTTTTGGAACCAACCCGACCGCGACCTTGATCGGTAATGTTCTACAGGATGAGAAAGTGCTGGGGACCGTTCATATCGCGTTCGGGGATAACACCAGCTACATTCCGGAAGGCCATGAAAGGCATCAGCCGTGTGAGATTCACTGGGATACGATCTGTGAGTCACCGACTGTATGGTTCGATGATGAGAAGGTTCTGGATGAGGGCGAGCCCGTTTTCCTCGACTAGATTTTAAGTACTGGCTTCCCCAATTTTTCCACTGTATAAATGGGAATATTTGACTCCTCGGAAGAAGTGGAAGAGAACCTTTCAGAAGCTATGGAAGAGACGAAGAAAGTTTCTAATGCCGAGGTAAAAGTAGAGAAGAAAGAATCCGATCAGGAATGGACACACCTGATGGATGAGATACGGAACCTGAAGTCAGGGCTTAAACAGGTAAAAAGGAAACAGGAAAAGGTAGAGAACCGTAATCAAAGAGTTGAAGACGAGCTTGACGATCTGGAAGAAGAGCTCGAGGAGATCGATAGAGATGACGAAACCGTTCAACAGGTCAGAAGGCAGCTGAACGAGATACAGTCCGAGATGCGTGAAATGGGCGGTATCGAAAGCCTTGTACAGTTAAAAGAAGATACTGAAAGCGTTCTAGATGAAGTAAGGGACATGGAGCAGGAAGTAGAGGTAGATACTGACCGTGTAGAGGATATCTACCAGGAACTTCAGGAAAAGGACGAGAAGATCCAACAAGCTGTTCAGGATCAGGAGGAGCTCCGTGAAGACTTCAATCAGCTACTGGACCGTTTCGACAACCTTTCCATGGAGTACGACGAACTTCCTTCTGCCGAAGAATTCGACCATGTTAAGGAACAGCTGGAGTCTCAGAAAGAGGTAATAGATAATGTAGTACCGGCCCTGGAATCAGTATTCGACGATATAGAAGATATAGAGGAGAAATCAATCGTCACCCTGGACGAACTTCAGGAACTGGAACAGGAGCTGGATAATACCAAGGCAGATCTTTCACAGGTAAAAGAAGTCGATGAAGAAGTCAATCAGGTAAGAGAAACCACGAAACAGAACGATAACAAGATAAAGTCTCTGAACGAGAAGATCACCCGTATAAATGATAAGACCAGAGAGATTGAGCAGCTTGAAGAAGAGATAGCAGACCTTGAAGACGATATCGAGGAATCAAAGGAAGAGCTCCGTGAAGAAATCGATGGAGAAATACAGAACCTGAGAGAGGACTTCGACACATTACTAGAAGACCATCCGGATAACGAAGATCTTGAGGAACTTGAAGAAGATCTCCACTTTGTTGTTGAGGAGCAGAAGGAGCTTGAGGAAAGCTTCGAGGAACAGATAGAGGAACTGCAGCAGAAAGTGCAGGACCTCGCGATCGAGGAGAAAGTCGACGCCTCAGAGTTCCGACAGAGAGTCCAGGAGATAAGAGGAGACCAGCTAGTAGAGCTAGGTCAGATAAGAAAAGAGATCGAACAGCTGGAAGTTGACGAAAAGATAGATTACGAGGATCTCGAGGAAGAAATGCAGGAGCTCCGTGAAGAACTGGAGCTTCAGATAAAGTATTCTCAGAACGAGCTTAGAGAAAGACATGCTACAAAGACCGAGCTCAGCGGAGTATACGACGCACTGGAAGTCGTTCAGGACAAGATCGAGGAGGAGAAAGCTGCCAGTAATGAGAACTCCCGCGCCGTTGAAGATGTACGGAACGACCTTGAGAACCTGGAGGAAGGGATCGATTCAAGACTTTCTCACAAGGCGGAGAGAAACCAGGTTCAGGAGCTGAAGAACGAAGTTTCCAGCCTTGAGAGCCGTGTGAACCAGCTGGAGGACAAGCATCAGGAGGAGTTCGTAACTGAGTCTGAGTTCCATAGCTTCAAGGAGAAGGTCGAGCAGATATCCGATCTGCTTCTGAAGGTGACTAAGCGGGTTACCTCCGGATAATTTTTAAAACAATTAAGCCCATAGTTTTGTTCTATGCACAGATTGACTGACCTTAGAGTTTCTTCAACGGAAGAGTCAATGCTGTGCATGAATTTCTTCAAGTCCAAGTTTATGCTTGCTAATATCTTTACCTGGAAGTAATTATCCCGTTCATGCTTCCGGGAACGCCACAAAGTTCTTGACAGGAAACGCCGTTTTTCTACGCGTTTCTGATTACTGAGGTGTTCCATCATGGATATATTACCTGACTCCGGTGCCCAACGGCTCTTGTTCGTCCTTGCGCTCCCACTCGTAGATGGAGTGTTCGCCACACTGCTGGTGACAGGAGCGATTCAGACATTCTCGGAGATAATGACGATAGCTCTTACAGTCTTCACAGGAGCCGGAGCACTGGCGGTACTTTACTCCGAATCAGAAAGCAAAGCAGAAGCACAGAAAATGGTAAGAAAAGTGGTACCGTACCTTGTCGGAGGAACACTGCTAGTCGCACTTGTAGCGCCTGTCTTCGAGCAGATATTCTATCTGACGCGTCTGAGATACGCAGCAGCTATAGCGGTCGCAGTCATAGCACTGAAAATATCGGAAGTATCTATAGCGGAGAAATTCACTGTTCCGAGCATAATATTCACGGGTATGGCTCTATCCTTGAAACAGCCTACATCGATACAGTTAACGCTCAGCTATGTGGTTCCGGCGGTCGCAACAGTTGCGGTAGCGCTCGGAGTACTTTACATGGCGACATACATAGATCCTGAAAGACTTGATCTGGAGATAATCAGAAAAGCTGGTTCGCTGGTACTGATATTGATCAGTCTATCGCTTGTAGGATTGAATGTGCCGGCTAACCTTGGTTTACTGGTTATGTCTACTTCGATCATCGTTGCTGCACGGACCGAGGCTAGAAGCTTGCTGTCCTGACCTCGAACTGACCGTCAATATTATTCATCAGGTAGGCTACAAGCCGTTCTCTCAACGGTCGGAAAACGATCAGTACCCCCATGAAGTCGCTGATGAATCCTGGTGTTAGCAGGAATACTCCTGATAGAACTATCAGTGCTCCTTCGACCATGTTTCTTGATGCTTCTCCGGCGGTAACCGATCTCTGCAGTTTCATCAGTATGTGTATGCCTTCTCTTCTGATCAGGTGTGCGCCGATCAAACCGGTAAGAAGGACCAGTATGAACATTCTCCAGAAGCCCATAGCTCCGGCCACTTCTACCAGGAGCCAGATATCTATCACGGGTAGTGCCAGGAGAAATACTATCAGGTATCCTATCATCTCTACATTAATGGTTTGAGGTAGGTTATCGTTTAAAATCTGAGTACCGCTTCTTTCTACATGAAACAGCTCTTGAAAAAACTGGTTGAGACACCTGGCGTATCAGGTAACGAACACCGCATCCGGAACACGATCCGGGAAGAAATCGAAGAACACGCAGACACCATCGAAGAAGACAACATGGGTAACCTGATAGCAAGAAAGAACCCTGACGCAGATAAAACACTTCTTCTGGACGCACACATGGACCAGATCGGTTTAGCGGTCAGAAGAATCGATGATGAAGGATTCATCAGAATCTCCAGCGTCGGAGGTATCTACCCGGTCTCCGTAGCCAATCAACGCGTCAATATCCATACCTCTGAAGGCGAAGATATCAAAGGCGTAATCGGGATGCGACCAGCTCACATCGTTCAGGGAGAGAACCAGGGTCTGCCGGATATGAACAAGATATTCGTAGATATAGGAGCAGAAGACCGAGAGGATGTCCTGAATAAAGGCATCCGGGTAGGAGACTACATAAGCTACGATACAGATTTTGAGGAACTTGGCAACGACTATGTAACAGGTCCAGCTCTTGACGACAGAGTGGGATGCGCTGTACTTATCGAAGGTTTCAAGGATTTCGATGAAGAATACGAACTGATTGCACTGTTCTCTTCGCAGGAAGAGATCGGAGGAAAAGGAGTAAAGACCTCGGTATACGGTATAGAGCCGGATGTGGCTGTTTCACTTGAGGTATCACAGGCAGGAGATGTGCCACACATCGATGAAGATGAATCCGACGAATTCACAGGTCAGGGATTCGGCATAACCATGATTGAGGAAGGAGGCAGAGCGATCACGGTGCCTGAACCGGTAAGAGACTGGCTTATCGAAACAGCAGAAGAAAACGACTACACATACAAAAGAAAACTTTACGACAGAGGAAAAACCAACGCAGCACAGATTAGATTCCTGAAAGGCGGAATACCAGCAGGCGTAGTGGTAATACCTACAAGACACATCCATTCACCTGTTGAAACAGTCAAGCTCTCGGACATGCATGAAACCACTAGCTATGTCTCCGATATATTCTCAACATTCGGAGAACACTTCTGAGGCGATCGAAAAATGGTAGAGGAAAGAAAAGAGATCGACCAGGAATACAAATGGGATTTAACAGAGGTATTCAACTCTGAAAAGGACTGGCAGGAAAAATACGAGGAAGTTAGATCGGAGCTCGAAGAGATAGAGGAGCATAGAGGAGAACTTACTGAATCCGCAGAGAAACTTCTACAGGGCCTGAAAGCGAAAGAACGGCTAATGAGAGATATAGCAGAGCTCTCAGCCTATGCAAGAATGAAAACGCATGAAGATATGCGCAACCAGGAAGCACAGGAACTGAAATCGAAGGCTGATTCTCTGCAGAGCGCAGCAGCTGCTAAAGTAGCCTTCTACCAGCCAGAGATAAAACAGCTATCGCAAGAACAGGTAGAGGAATTTATACAGCAGGAATCAGAGCTTGAAGACTACAGACAATACCTGGATAATGTTCTGCGTATGAAGGAGCATATTCTGGATACTGAGACAGAGTCGATGCTGAATGAGCTTGGAGAGGTATTTTCCGCTCCGGAAGAGACATACTCTATGTTGACGAACGCTGATCTCAGTTTCCCTGAGATAGAGCATGATGGGGAGAAGATCCACTTGACAGCTTCTAACCTGACCAAGTTACTGAAGAAGAAAGACAGAGGGCTCCGGGAAAAGGTCTACAACCAGTTCTACGGTCGTCTTGGCGAGTTCCGTAATACTATCACTACCATGATGGATAAGGAGGTTAAGAAGAATGTCAAGCTTTCTAGTATCCGTGGTCATGACTCGGCGCGCAAGGCGTCCCTGAAAAACGATAACATCCCTGTAACCGTTTACGACAACCTCGTAGATACGGTTGAGAACAACTTGGATGTGCTTCACAGGCATATGGAGCTGAAGAGAGAGGCTCATGGATGGGACGAGATGAAGATGCATGATTTGTATATGCCGGTGACTGAGGAAGAACAGCCTGAGATTGAGTACGAGGAGGCGAAAGAACTGGTGCTTGAGGCTGTTCAGCCTCTTGGCGAGGGGTATGTTGAGAGAGCTGAAGAGTTCTTTGAGAACCGCTGGATAGATGTATACGAGAACAAAGGTAAGAGAAGCGGCGCATACAGCGGAGGAACATACGATACACCGTCTTTCATTATGATGAACTATCAGGACGATGTAAACTCCATGTACACCTTGGCACATGAACTGGGTCACTCACTGCACTCAGACCTGGCGAACGAGAATCAGGGCTACCTTGACAGCCAGTACAAGATCTTCACAGCAGAGATCGCGAGTAATGTAAACGAGATACTGCTGACCAACCACCTGATTGAGAAAGGGCTTTACACGGAGCACGCGCTGGATTATGTCTTGGAGAACTTCAGAAACTCCCTTTACCGTCAGACACTTTTCGCTGACTTTGAAAACGAGATCCATCAGCGTGTTGAGAACAACGAACCTTTGACAGCGGATAAGCTGGGTGAGATCTACGGGGATAAAAAGAAGAGATACTATGAACCGGTTGAGATGGATGAAGATATCAGGAAGGAGTGGATGCGGATACCTCACTTCTACTACGATTTCTATGTGTTCCAGTACTCTACAGGGATCGCAGCAGCACATGCAATCGTCGAAATGATAGAAGAGGGAACTGCTGAGAAGTACCTTTCGATGCTGAAGAAAGGAGGAAGCGATTATCCTCTTGAACTCCTTGACGATATAGGTATCGATATGCGAAAGCCGGAGAACATTGAGAAAGCAGTGGATCGTTACAGAAACCGTGTTGAAGAAATGGAAGACAAGTTAGATGCGTGATACAAAAGATGACAGATAAATTTGAACAACTAGAAGAAGAACTGAAACCTATTCAAAACCTGCAGTACATAAGCGGATTGCTGAACTGGGACAAAGAGGTAATGATGCCTCCAGAAGGTCAGAAAGCCAGAATACATCAGCAGTCAACGCTCTCCAAGCTACAGCACCGACTAACTACGAGCGAGAAGATCGACGGTCTTCTACAGGAGATTGATGAAGAAGAACTTAGCCAGAGAGATAAAGCTGTAATCAGAGAGTTCAAGAAGGAGAAGAAGAAAGCGGACAAGGTTCCAGAGGATCTGATGGAGAAGATCTCCGAGAAATCATCGGAGACAGTCGAAATCTGGAGAGAAGACCGTGAGGAAGATAACTTCGACCGGTTCGCGGAGAGCCTTCAGGAACTTGTTGAACTGAAACGGGAGTACGCAAACCATATTGATCCGGATGCTGAGCCGTATGAAGTACTTTTCAAGGATTACGAGCCTTTCATGAAGTTCGAGACCATGGAGGAAATACTGGAGACCTTGAAGGAAGAACTGGTTCCGTTCATCGAAGAGATTCAGGAGTCTGATGCCGATATCACGACTGATGCGTTTGAAGGCGACTTCGGACAGGAGAAGCAGGAAGAGATCAATGAAAAGATCGCACGGGATCTTGGTTTCCCAGAAGAGTCAGGACGAATCGATCAGTCCACACATCCATTTACTTCCGGCACTACTTTCGATACCAGAATTACTACCCGTTACAATCCGAACGATATCTCGGAGAGCATCCTGCCGACGATCCACGAGACAGGTCATGCACTGTACCAACTAGGGCTTCCTGAAGATGAGTACAACTCGCCTGTTGGTGAGGCAAGGGATCTGAGTATCCATGAGTCGCAGTCCCGTCTCTGGGAGAACCATGTAGGTCGTTCGAAGGCTTACTGGCGTCATATGCTTCCGAAGGTTGAGGAGGAGTTCCCTGAGGTTGAAGGTACAAGTATTCAGGACTGCTACGAGTCTATCAACCAGGTTTACGAGGATAACTTGATCCGTGTTAACTCCGATGAGCTTACCTATCATCTTCATATCGTTATCCGGTTTGAGATCGGTAGAGCGTTGATTAACGGTGATATGGAGGTTGATGAGCTTCCTGAGGTCTGGGATGAGAAGATGCAGCAGTACCTGGGTCTTTCTCCTGATAACCATAAGGAAGGTGTTATGCAGGATATCCACTGGGCCTGGGGAGAGTTCGGTTACTTCCCGACCTACTCGCTTGGAAGCGTCCTCGCAGCACAGATATTTGAATCAGCTGAAGAGGATATCCCTGAACTTGAATCAAAGATTGAGGAAGGAGAGTTTGAACCGCTTCTTGAGTGGCTGCGTGATAACATCCATCAGCATGGTAAGATGTACCGTACGGAGGAACTGGTAGAGAAGGCGACAGGTCAGAAGCCTACACCGGAGCCGTTCCTAGAGTACATTAAGGAGAAGTACTCCGATCTCTACAACCTCTAATCCTTCTTTATTTCTATTTCATTTCCAACTACCTGTAGATCACCTTCATACATATCTACTCTTCCTTCCAGAACTATGGTTTCGTTGTTGAATATGAAGCCAGGGTAGTCGAACATGACTGCGTTGAGAGAATCTATCTTGAAGAAGGCATGTTGCTTGTACCTACTGAGTTCTCTTACCGAGCCTTCGACTGCTATCTGCTTGCCAAGCATCGAACGATCTACCTCTCCAGGGCTTACACTTTGTGGCTGTGCAGAGATAGTGGTTATTCCAAGCATGAGCAGGCCTGTTACTGCTGCCAGAATAAGTGTGATGTCCTTCAAAACTTGATCTCCTTCAAGGTCTTGTATTCAGACCCTTGTCCGTTGAGCCTTGACTCGAAGATTTTAACCGAATTAACTTCGATTTCTCCGAAGCTGTAGTCTTGGTGGTCCTTCATCCCTTTCTTCAGTTTTCTCTTCCTTTTCGAGGAAAGGTTCTGAACGCGGAAAAGCGTGATATGTGGCTTGAATTCATGGTCATTATCCGAGCTCAGTTCATGATTGCTGTATTGCCTGTAAAGTTCCCGGAAGTTATCTGACTTTGCTCCGGCCCAGACTACTCTGATGTATTCGTTGGAGGGGAATGCGCCTACGCCCCTTATCCGGGCTTTGAAGCTGTCTATCTCAACTTGCTCGAGGTGTTGTTTCAGTTGTTCGATCTCTTTCTGGTTGAGGTCTTTGAAGAATTCCAGGGTGATGTGCATTTTGTCTCTGGTTACTGAGTTGAAGTTCATGTCCAGAGTGTTTCTGATGTATTCCAGTTCGTCGAGTACTTTTTCGTTTTCGATATCTACTGCGGTGAACACCCTGGTCATTGTTTACATTTTTAACCGTTCGATATGTATAAACTATTAATACAACGCAGGTGTAACAATAATACATGGCTGAAAAACCACGGGCGACAGAACTGACTGGGAAAACTATTGTATCTGAAGAACACGGTAAAAAGTTCGGTACGGTTGAGGATCTCTCCTATGTTTCCGATACTGGCGAACTGATGAACATCCTGATCACAGATACCACAAAGCATCTCAACGACGCTAACCTACAGCAGGACAGAAAAGGAAGAAGCATTATACCGTTCTCCTCTGTAAGAAGCATTGGAGACTTCGTCATCGTATCAGAAGACGAAATAATGTAGTGTAAGTCGTGAACCATTTCGGTTCTATGATGCAGGAGGCGGCAACGCAGTCTTTTATAGGCCTCTACACTCCTTATCTGGTAATTTTCACACTATTTTCTTTACTGACTCTCAGGCTGGTTTCTCATACAGAATATATTAAAAACATAGATATTGCCTCTGATATAGTTGTAGCGGCTGCCGTCAGTGTTATTGCAGGTTTAATGGCAGCAGTTGTACTTAGACCGGTTCTATTCTCCACTGTAGGCATATAAGTTAGGTTAGAAATTTCTCAGTATAAATTAAAATAAAATAAGGCTTTGAGGACTTTTTATGCGTCCTCTATACCTGTATCTGTGATTTCGAAGACTGCTTCTCCTTCAGGCAGGTATGGGCTGTCTTCGAGTCTTGCTACGCGTGTATCCTTCTTTCCTTTTCTCAGGTAGATGATTATCGCGCAGTTGTGTGCTACGATGTTTCCTCCGATCGCCTTTGTAGGGTCTCCAAACATCTGGTCTGGATTGTCCATGACCTGGTTGGTGACTACTACTGCTACATTGTGGGTGTTTGCTACTTTCAGCAGTGTTGACATATGCTTGTTCAGTTTCTGCTGTCTGTTGGCCAGTTCTCCTCGTCCTACATACTCTGATCGGAAGTGCGCCATCAGTGAGTCGACTACGATCAATCCGATGTCGTTGTCGTTGCAGATCTGTTTGGCTTCTTCTGCTAGAAGCATCTGGTGGTCTGAGTTGAATGCTCGGGCTACGAAGATGTTGTCCAGTACTTCTTCTGGATCCATTCCCTGTGTTTCCGCCATCTGTTCGACTCTTTCAGGTGTGAATGTGTCTTCTGTGTCGATGTAGATTGCGCCTTTACCCATGCCGCCGTCTTCAGGGTCTTTCTGTACATTTACTGCGAGGTGGTGTGCGA
>JBEQAZ010000015.1:0-13198 GCA_041640055.1 Candidatus Nanohaloarchaea archaeon
TACTACGCCGATATTGCCGAATCCGATGTCGTCGGAAGGGTGTTCGGTGAAGTGGTATTTGACCATTAGTTTCAGCGCGCCGAATAGGTTTCTTCCTTCGGATTTTCTCTGTATGAGGTATTCTCCGTTGTCTCCGCAGTCGAGTACTTCTGCGAAGTCGTCTTTCATGTCTTCGTCCATGGTGTTCCAGGCCTGGTATTCGTCTAGGTTGTGCTGGTTGCTTTCCTCTGGGTTGCTGACTCTGTGCGGGAATTTGACGACTGTTTCTTCTTCGCCTAGCAGATCTTCTCTGTAGAAAACTGATCTGTACCTACCTTTCCCTACCTGTTCGTAAGGTGATGTGGCTTCGAATTCCTGTGCGGCTTCACGGTAGTTCGGGTTGTCCCAGGATAGGTCCTCGAACCGTTTGGCATCCTCGTACAGTTGTTCTGCGCTGATTTTCTCTGGAGAGTTCATGACAGTAATTTATATTTCCAGACTTAAATCGTTATTGGAAAGTAACAACAATTGTTCTGTTTGGTGAAGGGTGGCTTACTGCCGAATTAGCTCCTATTTTTAACCAGTGCATCGACTAGTATCATTTACACCCAAGATTATGGAGCTTGAAAATCTATCTCAAGAACTACTTGAAAAAGCTAGAAAAGAGGAAGATACCGAGGAGCTGATAAAACGGCTTCAGGAACTGAATACTGTCGAAGTAGTAGATAACCTCAAAAACGATGAAGCCAGAAAGGCATTCTGGATCAATATCTATAACGCATACTCCCAAATTCTACTCAGGGAGAAGCCTGAAAGGTACAGATTTAAATCCATATTCTTCATGAGGAGGTACATCAACATAGCAGGTCAGAAGATGAGTTTGAACAAGATCGAAAACGGCTACCTTAGGTCATCTAAACTTTCTATCGGTTTCGGATACCTAAAGAACCCTTTAGCTAGGAAGTTCGAGAGAAAGATTAGAGTAGATGAAGTAGATCCCAGAGTACATTTTGCCTTGAACTGCGGAGCAAAGACCTGCCCGCCGATAAGATTCTACAAAAGCGAAGATCTCGACAACCAGCTCGAGAAAGCTACAGAGAACTACCTCAACCAGGAAGTAGAGGTTTCGAAAAATAGATTAGAGGTACCCAGAGTTTTCCTCTGGTACAGAGGAGACTTCGGCGGTGGAAAAGGCGTTAAACAGTTACTATCAAAATACGGACATGAGACCTCAGGGAAGAAAATCAGATACAAGAACTGGAACTGGGAACTCCAGCTAAACTCATTCGAGGATACAAAATGATAGATAACAACAGACTGAAGGTAATCGGAATCACCGCAGTTATGGCTCTAGCAGTTCTAGCACTGTTCTCAGGTCAAATCACAAGAGGTATAGCCTGGATGACAGGCACACAGGAACTTAGAGTGCAGGAACAACGGTTTGATCTTGGAAACGCATCAAACGACACCGAGTGGATACAGGACAACTATACTGAGGAGATTAACAATCTTACGGCCAGAGAAACATATGTAACCCAGAGACTGGGAACTGAACGACCATACCAGAACGAATTATACGACAACTATGAACCCGGAATCTATGTGGATGTAGTAAGCGGAGAACCGCTTTTCTCCAGCAAAACCAAGTTCAAATCCAATACAGGATGGCCAAGCTTCTACAAACCGCTCGAACCCTCAAACATCGTAGAGAAAAGAGATCCGGGCCCTCTTGGATACAGAGTCGAGGTAAGAAGCAAACACGCAGACAGCCATCTTGGACACCTGTTTGAAAACCCGAATACGCCTACAGGATTGAGGTATTGTCTCAACAGCGCAGCACTAGAGTTCATACCGGCTGAAGAACTTGAGGAAGAAGGCTACGGACAGTACACGGACATGTTCGAAGAGGCATGATATAAATGAATCTCTCGATAATCCAGCTCGCTGGTATAGTAAGTGCCTCAACTATGACGGCATTGATCATCTGGTCAGTTCTAATTGACCGCTTCAGGTTCTGGCCTCCAGGAGAAAGAAACATCAGATGGTACACATACTGGACTTTGGCAACTGTTAACACATTTGCAATCGGGGCAATGATTTTCCAGTCTTTCAGCTTCTCTTCATTAGGACTTTACAGTATCTCTACTCTTCTACTGATTTTCGTAGGTGTCCTGATATCTTTCAAGGCTATTAGAACTCTTGGAGCTGAGCAGACATCAGGTGTCGAAGGCGAACTGGTGAAAAAGGGTTTATACAGGTACAGCCGAAATCCACAGGTTGTCGGAAATCTCATAAGCGTTGCAGGATTCGCTCTTTACACTTCTACGACTGCTTCCATGGTGATCGGAGTCCTTACATCTACCTGGCTTATCTCAATGGTTTTCTCCGAAGAAAAGAAACTGAAGGAAGACTTAGGAATGTCTTACAAAGATTATCTTGAAGAAGTTCCACGTTTCATCTAGCTAAGGTCTTCACGCCAGTAGCTCCAAGCCATTCCGACTGTGGCGAACGCTGCGAGAACAAAGCTTGCCTGGAAACCAGTTCTTAGATCTGCTAGAGTGTAGAAGCTTTATAGTGTTAGAACTGTGAGGATATTTCCGACTGAGACAAAAAATCTTTCTCAGTGCGTAGAAATCCAGTATATCGGTGTTCTCCGCTTTCTGCTTCAGGTCTTCACTGTTTTGGTTTCCTCAAGAATAGCTATAGCCTTCTTCAGTTTATTCCTGCAGAAGTCTTCGTCTTTCCATTTCTCCCTTTCCGGATAATGTATATCAAGGTCCTCATAGACAGCCAGGCTTTCGTTTTCCCGTTCTATCAGTTTGACTGGTTCAGATACACGGATATTGGAGCTTGAGTAAAGAATTCTACTGGCTTCGAAACCTCTTTTTACTGCGTCAAAGTTTTCGGGTCCAGAGTACTTCATGAAAACTTTTCTTCCCCGGTAGGAGCCGGTTCTGACTTCGTTCTTCACTCCGCCTTTCGGTGTTCCATCTACTTCAAGATCTTCAGTGTTTTCTATAATTTCTTCAAGGCTCAACCTGTTTTACTCACCTTCTGTGTCAAGTCTGGCTGCGAAGACCATGCTGAGTGTCTGTGAAACTGCGATTCCTGCTATTGCCAGTCCGGTTAGTGCATTTATGGATAGGATTATGCCTGTTGCGAATGCGATGAATGATATGCCGGATTCGATTCCGAGTTTTCGGTATATGTCGCTGTACTGGTCCATGTGTTCTGCTGATAGGTACAGCCCTATTCCAGGTCCTAGGAACCAGTAGATCACGGAGCTCCAGGCTAGTATGTTGCTGTAGTTCTGTACTGAGAAACTGAGTGCTCCGAGTAATGTGAATACTGCTCCGGCTGCGATCACTTTTCTCCATATATCCAGGACCTCGTTGTCGCCCATCTCCTGCCATGAGAGAAGCGAGAAACCGGTCAGGAACAGCACCATGAAGTAGTGCATGTGCCTTATCCAGTACGGATCGACTCCTGGGTAGATTATGGTTGCGAAGGTAAGCATCCACGCTGTCGGAATCAAAAGTATAGGTCCACGGTCCCTTATCATGGAATGTTAATTGTCCTTGAAGTAGTATAAATCCTTCTTCTATTTCCTCTGGTGACACCAGTCCAGAAACATAGGAACTCCCTGAGTCAAGGCAGCGATCGGCAGAACCATAGACTGAATACCTGGATCAACGAACAGGTACGCACCCAGAAAACCGTTCAGAACAGCAGCCACTCCGTAGATCTTTCTCGAGGCTCCGCTGGTTTTGTAAGCTGTATATGCGAACAGTGCAGCCGGGATAAACATCCATTTATGGTAGTAGCTGTACTCCAGCAACTGACCGGTAAACCTTCTCTGAGCTGAGAAGTTGGAAATGATTCCGAAGCCCACAAATACAGCCCAGACCGGATTCAACTTGAACCAGTCCCTTTCTTCATCAACTTCCTGATAACTCTTGTATATCGGCAAAGCCATCAGCAAGGCCCACATCGTGATTATCTGGTAGTTCAGATTGATTGAAGACACAGCAAAGTACTGTACATACGGTGTTAGAAGGTATCCTAGGGTGACTGTGATACCCCATACAAGAACTGTGTCAAGTTCCTCAACCCTGTTGAGCTCCATAAATGTACTCTTCCCTTCAAGATGCTTTAATGTTTCTAGGTGAACCGGTCTATCTTGGTCTTCGAACTGTCCCGCAGCTCCATCTCGATATCCTTCTTCGAGTAACCTAACGGTGATAGAACGCTGACAGCGGCTGACACCATTTTATCCCTGTAGAACTTGGTGTCGTACCTGTCCGCGTATCCCGGCAGTCTTACCTTCTCCGGTATACTTCCCCCGTGATTCCTTACAATGTACTCTACTTTTTCACCGGCCTGAACATCCACTCCTTTCTTCCTGTACTCGTACATCGCCGCCTTCGTATTGTTGTTGACGCGGTAGTTGTCGTATGAACGCGTCGGCTGCTTCTGAATCACAAGCTTGCCGTTATCGACTTCTCCATCTTTCACCTGTTCGATGTAATCTTCGAGCACTTCGAGCGCGGAGTAGAAATCCAAGTCGTTTTCATCCAGGTCCTCCAGCATTTCTCTCTGCATGTCTTTCTGAAGCTGGAAACTACTTGACTGCTCCATTTCGATGCCCGCGGTTTTGAAGCCGTCCTGTGTTTTACCGAAGTAACGGTTCAGGGTCGAAACACTGTTCTGGTTCTTCCGAGGTACGAACGCAAGCCAGTCAAAATGATGCTCTCGCTCAAGCTCTATACCAACTTTGTCCGAGACTTCTCTGCATACTTTATCCAGATCTGTGGCATCGCTGGTTCTTCTCTCTACCCAGATGCTGTCGATGATTCCGTGTTTCACTTTCCAGCCGTGTTCTTCGAATATTTCTTTGGATTCGACCAGTATCTTCCGTGCGTATGCGTTTATCGCCTGGTGGCATTCTATCGCTCCGAAGGATGCATGTGCGTGACCCATGTATCCGAAGCAGGTGACCAGCAGCCATTTGATGGCGTTCGACTTGCTTTCAAGCTCCTCAAGTCTTTCACCTTCCGCTTCCTTCATCTCATCCTTCATTTCGGCTCTGTCTGTTACCAAGGGTTCCAGTACTTCTGGTATGAAACCTGTTTTCTCCTGGCAGATACTGAAATCAAGTTCGGGTACTTCTTTATTATCGCAGCAGGTGCAGCAGACTGTTTCCGGGCTGATATTTTTCTCTATCATGATATTAGGGTACATCGATGCGAAATCCACTTCGTAAACATCTCTGTGGACGCCGGGCTCCGGGTTGAAGATGAATCCTCCGCGGTCTCCTTTGTGCAGTTGTGAGGCTTTCTTAGGTTTCTCTGGCTGCCAGTTCTTCCACGGAGTAAGCACATCTTCCTCGGTGTACGCTTTCCGTACCTCTATAGCGGTTAGCAGGTTTCCGATGCTTCCCCAGGCCAGTTCCTGCAGCGGCTTCCAGCTTCTCTCAACCAGGTCCAGTAATCCGTCTAGGTCTGTCTCTCCGTACATGAAGGAGTTGGATTTGTTGATTGTCGCTCTCCCGGGTACATTGTATCTTTCCGAGGAGTGCAGGGTTTTACCGTAGCTTGAAACAGTGTTTGATCCTGCGAGCTGTTCCAGTCCTTTTTCTCTTCCCCAGCGGAAGCTTATCCTGTTCTTCTCCGCGAACCGTTTCACCTGAGGCAGAAGGTCGGCACGGTTGATTATAAGTACATCAGGATCTTCCTGCCGAAGTCTGCGGCCCAGCTCCTTTACAGCTTCTTTGTTCCGTGATGCTACTGTGTTGCCGTCGACTTTCAGGTGTTTGAACAGGTTCTGTGCGAGTGCTTCACGCGGTATACTGATCTCCATCTTGTTGAGCTTGTTTTCCGGTGTTGGATCGACATTCTGCTGTAGGCAGTACCTGAACTGCGGGCTGAGACTTACATTGTAGAACTTGAATCTTCCTGCCTGGAAACCGGATTTCACGCTGTAAACCGCGTCCTTCAAACCGTCTTCCGATGCCGTGTCAACTCTCAGAACCTCCTCCATACTGTCTTTCTCTAGGTCGGTGTACCAGTCCTCGAACCGTGTTGTAAGAACGGCTTCCTTTCTGTGCAGCATGGTACGGGCTTTCTTCAGGTCTGAGCGGCTTCCTTGTATGTAGAAACGCGGACGGTAGTTCCTGTCCAAGGTTCTTTTTACCTGTGTTTCTCCTTTTTTCTCCCAGAGTACCGCGGTACCGTTCCTGAAATCAATCTTAAAAGCCACTTGAAATCACCTTTGCTCCTCTTCCAGTTTCTCCAGTCTTTCATCTAGGTCTTCTATCTCTTTCTGGAGTCCGAGCATCATGGATATCATCGCAGGAAGTCCCGGATTTGTTGAGTTCAGGTATGCGGCTGCTGAAGCATGTTTATGCGCCTTACCGTACAGATTTTCCAGGTGTTCTTTGTTTTCCTTTCTCAGTGCTTTCTTGAACGGTTTCAGGTTGTCGAGGAAGTTGTCTAGGTGGTTTCTGTATGTTCCGTTTGTCCTACCGATTGTAGACCACCTCTTTCAGCTCTTCACGGTTTTCGATCCAGTCAGGTATCCGTGTCTGAAGTACTCTGTAACCGTAACCAGATTCTTCCACCAGATCTTTGCCAAGCATCTGACTGTCTGCTTCGACTTTTTTAACCGATTTCGTCTCTACCAGTCCGTGATATTCTCCTTTACCCTTTTTGGACAGTGTAGCAGCTATCTCAAGATTCTTATTTTCCGCTAGATTGTTCAGATGGTTCAGGGACTGTTTCAGTAGTTCCCGGCTTTCGTCTTCGTTTAGCTGTCCTGTTTCGTACAGTCCGTCGATGCTTGGAAGAAGAATTAGTTCTGTATCTGGTTTGATGTATTCGTCTATACGCTGTACAAGTGTGTAGTGCTGGTAGGTCGTGAAAGCTCTCGCTATCTCTACTTTATCCAGTACTTCCTGGTTTCCAGCTGCGGCTAACTGGTATGAGCTTCCGTGATTCTCTGTATCTATCCACAGCGCTTTGTAACCGTGTTTTCCTGTTTTCTGTGCGGTTATGTTGTGGAGAACGGAATCTTTATCCCCCTTATGAACAATCAAGTTGACTCCGTTCTCCAGTTCGACTTCATTCATCATGCTCTAGTTCGGGCTGTAACCGCATCTGTTGCATGAGTGCTTTTGATCAGCTTTCGGAAAACCACATTCTGGACAGTAATCAATCACCTTTACTCTTTTCTCCCCTCTAACCAAACATGCGGCTACTACCCCTAATAAACCGATTCTCGGCTGTCCGACATGTCCGAAGTAGTGTTTAGAAATCAGCGAGATCTCTTTGTTCAGGTCCGGCTCTATCTAAGATTTCTTCTCGGTCATGCCGTGAACTGAGTGATGCTTTTCTCCATACTTCGTCATCTTCGAAAGCCTTGTATGCTTCGGGAGCCTTTCTCTTGAAGAACTCTCTTGCCCTACGCGCCTGCCTATCATAATCGACAATTGGTTCAGGATAGTTCCGTCCGATTATTACACCGCATTCTTTCTGTACTTTTTCCGGCATCTTCCATGGCTCGGCTATGTACCTGTCAGGAACTGATCTAAGTTCAGGGACATATTTCCGGATAAATTCTCCGTCCGGATCGTTTTCTTCCACCTGCTTAGTCGGGTTGTAAATCCGGTTTGCGTGTACTCCGATCAATCCGCTCTGCATCTGCCACTGGTAGTAGTTGATTGCGACATCTGCATCTATCAAGTGCTTGTAGAAGAAGTCGGCTCCGGTTTTCCACCACTGCTTCAAGATGTAGCTGAAGAATGAGGCACACATCGCACGCATACGGAAGTTCAGCCAGCCTGTTTCGACCAGCGCCCGCATCGATGCATCAACCAGAGGGAAACCGGTTCTACCCTGCTTCCAGGCCTCTACCTTTTCCTCATCGTAGTTTTCTCTGTTTAGATCTCTGTAGACTGGGTTGACCGCTTCCTCAAATAGTTTAGGATTATCTTCGATCTTCTGGTTGAAATGCTGTTGCCAGAAAACCCTGTCGATAAACATATCAACGCTTTGCGTGTTATCCGCATTTTTCTTTGCAGCGGAGGCTTTCTGGTAGACTTCACGGGGTGATATGCATCCATATCGGATGTAAGGTGAGAGATGTGAGGTTGATGCTTCTGCTTTAGAAGGCGATGATATACATCCTGAGTACTGTTCAATCCTGTCCAGAAAGTCTTGTAGTCGTCTTCTTGCTTCTTGGGTTCCGCCTTCTCCAAATTTCTGTTTTTCCGGCTGTATATCGTACTTTTCTCTTATTTTGTCGAGTGTTACTTCATTTTCCAGACTGCTGGACTTGATGTTTTCTGGAGCTTCATTTCTTTTGTCTTCGAACCATTGCTTTGCTTTCCGGCTCCACTCCGATTGATTTCTTTCTTTCGTATCGACAGCGGAATTCTCAAATCCTTGAAATTTTTCTCTTACCTCTTCTTCAAGTTCTTGCCGGAAATGGTTAGCATCCTTGTTGAAGTATACTTTTTGTTTTTCTCCAGATATCTGCTCAAGCTTTTCAACAGGGTCTCCGTGTAGAAGTGTTAGATGACTGCCTTTTTCGATGTACTGACGGTTCAAGTCCTTCAGACTTTCGAGTACGAATTCTTTCCTTGCATCGGAGAGAAGTTTGTTTTCCAGCCATTCTGGGTCGAGTATGTAGACTGGTATCGCCTCTTCGCCAGCTTCGGTTAAGGCTTTGTTGTCGTGGGTTCTGAGGTCTCTCCTGTGCCAGACTATTCTCACACAAAAATTGAGTTCAGTGAAATCTTATCCTATTTTGCCCTTGGTCTTGAAAAAAATATATTTCTCAAGTTTCCTACATGGATTCAAACCAAGCTAAATTTCTGCTCCCGGCAGGAGGACTACTTGAATTCCTAGGCGTATTGACCCTGATTACTAATGATGGAATGCTGATTCCGAAAGTCGATCTGGGAATCAGCGTCCCAGCAGTTTTACCCGTTGAGATTCAGGGGATGGGTCTCCTGATAGCTGGAGCATTGACGACATTCTATGCCGTGATGAATATGAAGTAGAAAAATCAATTTTCTCCTTCCTTACTTCTTATCTTTTCCGCCATAGCCCTGCTTTCAAACTCTCCATGTGCTGAGATAGCCAGAACGAAGAAAGCAATGATTAAAGGCCAGCGAAAACCTGCCAGCTCCATCAATGTAAATATGATAAAAACACTACCCAAGAAGAAATAGCTGTTAGAATCATCTCTTTCCGTGGTAAATACGGGAGAGAATCCTGCGCCTATCAGCAAGCCCAGAAAATTTCTGGCCATTGGGATTTCGATGTAGAAAATCAGTATTGAAGAAACTATTCCTACTAGAAAACCTGTGTTAAGCAGATTAAATTCAAGCTCAAAGCCGAGAATTTCCACCGAATAACTCACCTAATTCATTATCTACAGCTAATTGGCTTCAATCAGCCTCTATTGCCTCTTTCATGATTCTGAACCTAAAAACGATCTGATAGAAATTGACCGTAGGGAACAATAGAACTGGGATAATTAACAGAGTTGAGAAACCCCAAATAATGAAAACTACATTGGCGACTACAGTAGAAACAATCAGGCCTAAGAAATAATTGAGTGTGAGAGCGTCTTTCAGCGCCTGTAAAGACAAAGCCTTCTTCAAGCCATCATTTGCCAAGTGATAGAGAACCGAATCTAAAGCATAAATTGATAGGAAGAATGTCAATCCACCTACAATCAGCAAAGCTCCCTCAAAGGCCGCCATAATCGCAAAACCAGGAATCATGTAAAGTGCGATAACAAATAAGGCCTTAACACCTTCGATATACATATCTACATAATTATTGAACTCTGGCATAGAATCGCTGCGGAAAACTCTCATAAGATAGCCTAGTAACAGAGGAGCAGGAATAACCAGTAATGAAGCCAAAGCAAGAACCGAACCAATTGCTGCTTTCTTCAACCAGTCATTCTGGTCGAAAGGAAATTTTAAGGCCTCTCTGATGTTTCTGGCTTCTATCATAATAGGATCATAGTTAGGATAATGTTTTTAAAGATATTTTAGGAAACCGAAGAAACACTGAAAAATTAAGGAGGTCCTTTGATAGTTATGGATAAAGATATAGCTGGAAGCATTTTGCTGGGGTTCGGTACTCTTTCCTCAGTAGTTGCAAAGACAGGGAGTACAGAATACAACCTTGCGTTATATGATCAAGTTCTTGTAGCAGGTCTGATAATCTCAGGAATCTCTCTTCTTGGAATAAGTATGTATGAAGAGTTTAGATAATAATTCAGACAAGAAAGATTGTCATAACAAATTTTTTATTCGGTCTTAAGGCTGTCCCATGAGGCTTCGACCCAATAGGTGTTGTTCTTGTAGTTGGCGATCCATCTGCCGCTTTTCTCTGTCTCCCTGTAGGCTTTCTTGTTTCTTAGTATACTGACGGTGTTGATGAATTCCGGAGTTTCTTCACCGTAGTATCCTTCTGTGGCGTGTCTCAGGAATTCTCTGGAGTGATTGGAGGGATCAAGAGTTATCATGTACTCCTCTCTCAGTCTCTCGGCCCATTCACCTGTTGAGTTAGCGACACTTCGAGATGTATAATTATAGACCTCAGTCGTAACATTACTGACCTCCTCTTTCTCTAAGAGAAAAGTAGTGTTTTCTTCTCTGACATAAATCTCATTGAAATCTACTATGTTGGATTTTCTGAATTGTTCCGGAGTGTAATCTCCGCCAAATATCCGCTTAGGTGCTTCGTACTCAGATCTTCGGGCTTGGTGCCTTATCTGATCTAAGATCTCTTTGTCCTTTTCTGAGAATTTTATTTCGGTTTCCTTATTTGAATCTACTCTTTCACCTATGTATCTTACAGTTACTTCTTCAGTCTCTCCGATCTTGCTCCGTTCTATCCTGTAGTAACTTCCGTTGAATTCAACCGGCTCATCATACTCTCGCACATCGTATGGGATATCAGCGGTGGATCTTGAGGATCCGTTAAGGAACGCCGATCTGATACCGGGATTCATCTGCTGGAGGTAGCTGAATTCCTCCGTAGTTAACTCGGCAAGTTCCTCATTATCTACATCTCTCATGTCCAACCTGGCATCGGGCGCCACACAACCACTGGAAACTATCACCAAAGAAACGAGCATTAGAAGAAAAAGTGGGCTCTGAAGGCTTTCATCAGAATCAAATTTCTCGGAAATGTCTCTTGAATCCATTTCTATCCTCCTCTACCTAGTTTTCGAATTTTGCATCAACTCTTACCTGTAGAGCACCATCTTCATTTGAGCCAAAGTAAGAGAACCTTTCAAGGTTCTTTTCTTCCCTATCAATCCATGCATAGACTTCAGTCTGGTTGAAACTATCTAATTCTTCATGAGTCTGAGAAGAAGCATCTTCATCTTCCTCGTTTACTGCATGCCTCTCAAAAATGGTTGCATAATTACTGGCAAGTTCAGACTCAGAGGTGTTTAACTCTAGAAGTAGCTGGGATTGATTCTCTCCAGTAGCTCCCACTAGTTCGGCCTCCTCAACTCCAATATTCTCATATGCCTCAATAGAAAGACCCAGTTCTGCCCTGTTGTAGGGGTCGATTGTTTTCTGAGTGCTATTTTCATTGGATGAAACGGTTACTTTGGAAGTGTTTTCGCTGGTTTCAACTGTTTTTATAGGCCATTCCTGATCTTCATCTCCTGAGAATCCTCCAAGACCTATCTTGGTAGTTGATGTTATATTTGATCTTTTAGGCCTGAAATCTCCTTCTGAAGTAAGGTTTATTCTGAATGAGGTTACAGGAGTATTGAAAAGCACCTGAGTTTTGGAATCAACACTGTAATTTTCAACTTCCTGTGAAAAGGCCTGATCCAGCAACGATTCTCCTGTCTGGTTAAGTTCGACAGGAGTTGTTTCCATATCGAAATCTTTGTCTAAATTTGCTGAACTGTTCGATGTACATCCTGAAGCAACGATAGTTAATGCTAGCAGTGAGAATAATGAAATAGTCTGTTTGTCGAGCGTCATATGCTTTAATGCTTTAAAAATTCTTTATAAATTAACCGGCTATTTAACTGCACTAATCTATTCAAGATACAATTATACAGGCGCTAACATTAAAAGTTCAGAAAGAGTGTGATGACCCTCTAAACAGCTTAGCATAGGATTTAAATTAAATTTAATCAAATACCAACATATGAATATCGAATCTATAGGTGTACTGGTGTTCATTGTTGTTATTGCTGTATGGTACGGCAAAAGTGAAATAGAACAGCTCAGGAATCTAATCAAAAAAGCCAAGAACTGAAAATCAGATCAGTCATCAGCTAAAGGAGTTGAAAACCATATATGAATACCAGATTTACGGATATTCTGTATCCAAACAAGTTCAGAGGACATGCTGTGATGCTTTCGAGTTTCGTCACAGGAAATATTTACTTTATACTTCTGGCAGCAGGTTTTTCTGCGGCTCTAGGCCTTGCAGCGGGGGTAATAACGGCACCGATCGGATTTCTGGCAGGAGCGGCAACCATCTATATCGTGAGAAAGGCTGTGAACCTCGAGTTCAAAAGCTTGAGAAAAGAAGCAGAGCACCAAGACCTCAATTTGACAGACTTACCAAGTGTTGATTCTGGCGATCTTCTTGAGACAAGTAAACAGCTTTACTTTGACAGGGAATCTTGGAAAGCTGTTCTGTTATCTGTTGCAAAGTTCCCTATTGGATTATCCTCACTTGTTTTCATAACAGCTTATCTAAGCATAAGTGCTTCACTCATCTCCGCACCTCTAATTTACAGATATGTAGACCTGCAGATCTACGGAAACATACTGAATACTCCGGTTGAGCTAAGCGGAGCACTTCTAGCAGGCATAGTAATATTTATCTTGGGAGCTCAAGTCACGGAAAAGGCCTCACTTCTATATCTAAAGGTGAATTCATTAATATGATCGATTTAGATAATTTCTTCGGTACCGAAGAAATTAGCTCGAGGCCCATAATAGAGTTGATAATATCTTTTGCATCCTTCTTGGTTCCTTTCTTCGTCTTTGTAGTTCTACAGAGAAAAATACCTGCTCCGGATATACTGACTAATGCCCCAGTGATTTTACCCGTAGCAGTAGGCACGATAAGCCTAAAAGTAGTTTTAGAAAGGTTTTTTGATAAGAGCCTCTTCCAGCAGTATGGAATGAAAAGGAAGTATTTGAAGGATCTAG
>JBEQAZ010000016.1:0-12183 GCA_041640055.1 Candidatus Nanohaloarchaea archaeon
CATCAAGGATAGACGAACTAGGAAGCAAAGGAGCTGTAGTCCGAGGATACGGGACGAAGGAAAGAGTAGAAGAAGTAAAGATACTAGAGAAACTGGATTAAACTACTTGCTGATCTCCGAGAGATCAGTTCTAGCGTCCGGTACGAACTTGATTCCACGGATCGAGTTGTTCATATCGATGTAGCTTCTGCCGCCGATGAACGATTCTCGGATAACTGTTCCGGACTTTACATCGCATTCTTCCCCCAGTATACTTCTCTCTACGGCTACATAAGGGTCGATGATGTTCTCTTCCATTACCAGGGTCTCTGATATATGGCAGTCGGAAAGCATGCTGCCCCGGGTTATAGTTGAGCTATCGACAACTGTGCCGGCTTCAATCCTACTGTTTTCTCCGATGTAAGACTTGCCTTTGATCGTTGTATGAGGTCCGATATATGCTCCAGGCTCTACAACTGCTTCGCCTTTAATCTCTGCTGTCTCCGCCACTTCGGCTTCTTCATGGATCGCTGTTTCTCTAATCATGTTTTCTCTGAGCTGTTGGTCGGCTTTCCAGAGTTTCTCCGGACTTCCTATATCCGTCCAGTAGTCGGAAACCAGGTCGAAACGGGCTTCTTCCTCGCTGATAAAGCTTTTTATCGCCTCTGTAAGGCTTTTACTATCTGAATCATTTATTACATCGAATATCTCGGTATCAAAAGCGTATATACCGGTGTTGATGAGAGAATTCTCTGCTTCCTGTGGTTTCTCCTCAATCCGTACGACCTTGTCGTCTTCGATGCTTAGAACTCCGAATTTTTCCGGTTTGTTTTCGGCTGTTGCCAGCATGACGGATTTGGCTCCGCTGGACTCATGTTTTTCGATCAGGTTCGCTAGATCGTGGCTTGAGACCGTTATATCTCCGTTGACTACTATGAAATCGTCTTCGATGAAGTCGCAGGTTGCTACTGCGTCTGCCGTACCTGTTAACGACTCCTGATGAACTATGTCAATATTATTTCTTCCGCTGTATTCGGCTTCGAACATTTCTTCCTTGTAGTTAGTTACTAGGTGTATCTTGGTTACTCCGGCTTCTTCCAGGCTGTTGATAAGATGTTCTACTATAGGTTTGCCTGCGACAGGTATCATGCCGGTTGGCTTGGTTTCTGAGAACGGAAAAAGAGAGTCCTTCTTTTTTGCACAAAGTATTACGGCTTCCACTGTACTTCACTCCTTCACAGTATCTGTTTCGGAGTTAACCTCAATAAACTTGTCATCGATAACCAGTGAATCCAAGTGTCTGCGAGCCTTCTCAATCTCCCCAAAGAAATCACCTTCAAGATCTTCCCTGATATCGAACAGAGCGGTCAGGAACTCCTCGCCGGTGTAGATTTCGGCGCCTCTAACATCTGCTGCATCCTCCACCGCTTTCTCCAGAACCCGGTAGAGCTGGTCATGAAGAAGATCCGGTGTTTCAAGCTCCTCGCCGGAATCCAGATCGTAAAGCCGGTCGTGAAGCATATCACCCAGTAGATTCTCGTCGCCTTCGATCACGAAGAAACGGGCTTCCTCATCCTGATAAGCTGAGTCAGATAGTTCTCTTGTCTCTGACTTAACGATTTTCTCACCGATTTCTCCCTCGAATGCGTGTGCCAGTGTTCTGCATCTGTCGCTTAATCCAAGCCAGCTGCTGTGAAGTTCGATGTTAACTGAGCCTGACTGGAAAGCAGCTTTGGTCTGGGCTGTGGCTACATCTTCGTCTATACTATCTGTTTTGCTTCCTCTGATCGTCATCAGACTGTCGGAGTTCTTCCTGAAAGGCATGAAGTAGTTGATGTTCCGATCCTTGTATTCTATACTGTTCTCGTTGCTGGATGCGTCGAGGAAGTCGTTGATGTATGCCTCGTGGACCATCTTGTCTAGTATGTCTCCGCCTTTTACTCCGCTTCTTCTGATAGGGTCGAGTACTTTCTGTACTCCGGCGCTGCTCTCTCTGAAAACTCTTACCCTGTTGATATTCTTGTCCTCGATCAATCTGGTTGCTTTCTTGACTACTGAGCTTTCCCTTTCTATGAAATCGGTTTTCCAGAAAACTTTGTGGTTCTCAGCCATCTTTTTCTCTTGGATGAAGTCTTCTCGCGAGAGGGAAGGTGGTTTCTCAGCTATATGGTAGTATTCTCGTTGCAGGGATTCGTAGATATGCTGTGAATGTGTTTCAGAAGGTCCTGCGTCGTATACAAGTACTTCGTCCGCTTCCTCTATCTCTTCGTACATCTCGTCTACATCTGTAAATGTCTCCAGCTCGATATCATGTGTAGAAGCAAATTTCTGGGCGGCTTCAAGCTTGTCGTGGTCGCTATCACATACACCTTTCAGCTGTACATCTACTTCGCTGTGGTCTTGATGTAGTGAGACTAGTTTCTCGAAGCCGTGTCTTCCGAAGCTGCCTAGACCTATCTGGTAAACATTTACAGTCTTCACAACTAACTCTCTGTATTCAGTCCGGTTTAAAGTTCCGGTCAAAAATAAAAGAATTCCTGTTTTTACTATTGTTGAGTAATAATGACTGATGAAGGTTCGAACAAAAACAAAACCATCTCATTCCGCGTAGAGGAACAGGTATTCGACAGGATGAAGCAGTCCGACCACAGCCTGAGCGAACTATACCGAGGAATGACAGATATGTATCTGGGCGACTCGTTCTTCCAGAACGGAGTAGATGCACTTCTGGATGGGGAAGAGGAAAACTTCAGGGACTATTCTATCTCCCAACTTGAGGAGCATGCTGAAGAATTTGCTCAAGAAGTAGTGAGCGAACATGAGAGACCGGTAGACGCAGCCGAGCTGAAAGAGCCTCTAGTTAACTACGCCTTGAACGCAGCAGCAGGCTACAGAACAGGAACTTATGAAGCTGTAGAAGACATTAGAGAAATTGATGACTCTCTGGGAGAAGGTCTTGAGAAAGCGACTGACCGTTTCCCCCGCCAATACTGGGATGAAGCTCTGGAGTAGAGACACACCCTATATAAAAATTAAGTCTACTATCCTACAGTACGAGGTTTAAAATTCAATATGGGAGATCGTCCTGCAAGAATCTACAGAGAACAGCCGAACCAGCCATACACACGGCAGAGCCAGAAAAAGAGCGACAACTATGTCAAAGGAGCTCCAGCACCGAGAGTAACACAGTACATTATGGGAGCCAAGAAGAAGGAATTTGACACAACAGTCGTAATGAAAGCAGAAGAAGACTGCAACATCAGATCTGAGGCTCTAGAGGCAGGACGAATCGCAGCAAACTCATTCCTATCCAAAGAGTTTGACCCAGAAGAAGACTACAGACTTACAATTGTACCTTATCCTCACCATGTACTCCGATACCACCCACTGGCAGGAGTAGCACAGGCAGACCGATACTACGAAGGAATGCGTAAGCCATTCGGACGACCAATCGGTCGATCAGCAATCGTAGATGAGGATCAGGTAGTTATCAAGGTTGAAACTGACAGAGAGAACCTTCAGGAAGCGAAGAAATCTCTGGAAAGAGCCAACCACAAGATGCCGGTCACTCACAATGTAAGGATGGAAGAATAACTCTCCTCCTACACTATCTAATACTTTCTTTTCCCGCTATTCACTTCTGAACACATAACTGAGGTAATCTTTTAATCCGCTGAGCGACAATTCTCCTGGTAGAAGGCGATGGTACAGTGGAAAGGAAACCTGGACTACAACCAGGTCGGCGCAAAAGCAAAGCATCTGGATCAGGTAAACAGTTTTAATGTACCTAACTTCTTCGCTGTAACACGGAAAGAAGTAGAACAAATACTCCCGGACCAAAGAGAACCAGAAAACATCAGAAACACGCAGATAGAAGGAGAAGTAGGCCAGAAAATATCAGACGCCTACAGCAACATCGGCGTAGCATCAGAAATACGAAACGCATCCGGAAAAGCCAAAAACCTGGTAGGAAACCGCAGAGAAACAAGTCGCGTATCAGTACGGATATCAACAAATAAAAACGGAGGATACTACCGCCTGGATGTAGGAAGCTCTGGACTGGAAACAGCAATACTAGAACTACTGGCAGAGTACTTTGAACAACATGAAGAGATGCCCGCCATACTCATACAGAAAATGGTTGAACCAGGACACAGCGGCGCAATAATAACAGACTACCGACCCGGCCACACACTTATCGAGTCAGTCAAAGGACTGGGCATACCGCTGGAAGAAGGCTCAACACAGCCAGAAGCATACCTCTTGAGAGACGAACAGGTAGTGGACAACCGTTTACCCGGCCAGCAACTCGAAGTATCACGCCATCCCGTCAACGGAGATAACCGCAGAAGAACAGTAGACAGAACAGAAAGCCCTTACCAGAAAAGAAAGATACTGAAAGCAGCCTCAAGAGCATCGGAAGCAGGCAAAAACCTGAAATATGTATACAAACGAGGCACATTCTACATAGTAGATGCAGAACCTGCAGAAAACAGCATAGGTACAGAAGAAGAGAGCCTAGATATGATCAAGGCAGCAGGAAACCCAGAACTTGAGAAAGGCTACGAAGAAGTACGCAGAATCTCAGAGATAAACGAACACAGCGAAGGAACCATCGTAGCACGGAAAGGAGCATACAACGCGACAAAAGCCCAGGAAATCAGAGATCGGGGCAAGATAGACCTCGGTATCGCACCCCGTGAAGAAGTCCTTCCGGACCAGAACAGTCAAAGAACGCAGCGCCAGAGAGAAGATCAAAGACAGCAGGAAAACAGCAGTAACCCGTTCGGCAGAAGATCTCAAAGCGCAGGCATCAAAAAGACTGCTTCTGTAAACATACTACCGCTGAACTCCGGGAGAAAATCCCTGCGTACTCGTCCTCCGTTCGAAGGCAGATACAATATCGTATCAGAGGTAAGAAACCGCAATGATATACCTGAAAAAGATGTTCTAACCAGTTACAGCGAAGTATTTTCACACAGCTCAGATACTGCAGTAGTGGATTCAAGGCTCGTACCCAGAGAGGGACTTGAGGAAGCGGTAGAGTACATTAAAGCCGATACCAAAATCCTCATCGCTTCAGAAGTAGATAGGGAGACAGTCAGAAGCTTGGTAGAGGCAGATTTTGAAGCAGTCGCAGTTGAATCGCAGGATCTCGAAGATGTGGAAGAGATGGTTGAACTTGAGGAGCGCCGACTTATTCTTGACAAGGTACGGGAAGAATGAGAACACCGTAAAAAAGATTCACCCTCAATTATAGTTCTATGAGAAGCCAAAATGTAGAGGACAAGACCAAAGAAAAATACAACTATGAGTCTCTAGAACAGATAATAGAAGATCTGGACGAAGACGAACATGAGAAAGTAGGTCTACAGGGTCCTGACGGCATCAAACCAACGATAATCGAATACGCTGATCGACTGGAAGAAGAAGGATATGAAACAGTTATAATCGGGGCTTCAACATTCGGAGCATGCGGAATAGCCGATGAAAAAGCCAAAAGAATGGGAGCCGATGCACTGATTCACATGGGGCACACAAGATTTCTTCACCCTGAAAAACAGCAGATGAAGGACTACGATGTATTCTACCTGCCATACAGAGAAGACAGAGACCTCATGGGCGTTCTAGAAGAACATTATAATGAAATTGAGGAAGAAACAGTCGGACTCGTCGGAGTAACACAGTACATGGACAGAGCCGAAAAAGCCCGAGAATTCCTAGAAGACAAAGGGTACGAAGTAGTCGATGGAAAAACCGGACTGCGGACCAGCGAACCAGGACAAGTACTGGGATGTGACGCAGGCGCAGCACACAACATCGCACACAAAGTCGACGCATTCGTATTCCTCGGCTCAGGACACTTCCACCCTTCACAGGTCAGCGAAGCAGGCAAAAAAGTCTATGTAGTCGACCCATACGAAGAACACATCTGGGTAGAACCAGCAAACAGCTTGGAAAACGAGATGCAAGCTGAATACGCACGCGTACTGAAGCACAAAGACAAGAAGAAATGGGGTATAGTCACCTCAAGCAAGAAAGGACAGAACTACATGCAGGCAGTACAGATCGCGAAGGAGAAACTTGAAAGTATGGGCAAAGATGTCTACATCTTCGTGGAAGACAGAATCTTCGAGTCAGACTACAAAGGATACGGCATCGATATCTATGTCAACTGCGCATGTCCAAGGATGACCAAGGACTGGCAGGACCTAGCTTTCGTATCACCGAAGGCGCTGGAGGCACTTGAAGATATCGAAGTCGAGACAGATGTCCAGAACAACAAATAATTCTTCTTTCTCATCGTTACATCCATAACTTTTTCTCACCAATTACACGGTAAGATGGAGTCTCTGTACGCAGAAAGCAGAAGAGATCTAAATCAGATGTTCGAAGACCTTGAACAGTACGAAAACACATCTTCAGTTCGTAGAGTCGAACAGGGTTTCACGGAAGAGGGAAACATGCTGGTACAGACACGGAGCTACAACGCGATAGTCACGCCGGACAGCATCCAGTTCAAAGGAATAGACACAACGATGAAGGACTTCCTTGATCTAGAGGAAGGTGAGGAACAGGTATTCAGTTATCTCAAAGAAAGATACAGCTCGCCGTCTTCTACCAGAAACTCTCGATAGCCGCTTCCTTATCCTCAAATGACTTCTTATCTTCGATAGCTTCCTCTATACCGTCGCTTGGCGACATATCACCGATCAGGACTGCTCCGATAACTCTGTCGTCTTCAAAAGCAATTTCCAGGTACTGGTCTCCGTCTTTTCTCCAGATCTTTTCTCCATGGTTTTCTCCCAGGCTGAGAAGCTGTACATCGAAATGACCTACACCGTAACTCGGAACAAAGTAGAACTCCTCTTTCTCTCCTGTAATGTTCTCTCCGGCTCTTCTGCCCATCCGGGCGCTGTGATCCCAGGTGCCTCCCTCTCTACGATGCTCGAACAAAGGAGAATAGTAATTCACTAGGTCTCCAGCCGCGTAGATATCCTCTTCAGAGGTCTCAAGGAACCTGTCTGTTTTCACAGCTCCGGTATCGGTTTTCTCTACATCCACATAATCGAAGTTCGGATCACGGCCTATAGCCACTCCTACCGCATCACAAATATGCTCTTCACCGTTCTCTCCAATCACTTTTCTGGCTTCTCCGTTTTCATGTATTATTTCGTCGACAGGACAGTTCTTTACTATGTTGACGCCTTTCTCCTCCAGTTTCTGGTGCACTATTTCGGCACCCTCCTGGCTTATACCTCTGCGCCACCATTGACTTCCACGCATCAAGTAGTCAACTTCAACTCCGTGTTCGGCGTAAATGACTGCCAGGTCTATTCCTAGAAGTCCCGCACCTATAACTACTGCTTTATCCGCTTCTTCAGCTGATTCTTTGATTGTATCTGCGTCCTGCCAGTCCCACATATAATGCAGGTTTTCGAAGCCTTCGTCCTCCGGAAGATGCTTCTTTTTCCCGCCTGTGGCTAGCAGAAGTTTCTCGTAACTGTACTTTGAGCCATCCGCACATTTTACTTGCTTCTCTTCTTTGTCTACATCGATTACTGTGGTCTCCAGTTCTAGGTCGATATCTTTCTCTTCGTACCAGTCTCTTTGATGTACCCTGGTGAATTTCTTGGGCATCTTTCCTTTCATGTAGCTCTTCAGGGTGATCCGGTTGTACAATGGTTCTGAGTCGGCGGTTAGTACTGTTATCGATGCGTCTTCATCGTTTCTTCTGATGGTTTCGGCCGCTGAGTCTCCTGCTACTCCGTCGCCGATGATCAGGTATTTTGAGTTGTTCATACTTTCTGATGTCTGAGCGACTGTTTTAAACAAAACTGTATAAAATAGTTGTTCTCCACTACAACAAAAGTGAAGCCGTTACTACTTGTAACTCACGCCAGAAGTGATGAGAGCTTTGACGACGGGATGCTCTCCGAAAGAATACCTGAAGCAGTCAAACAGTTTCCTGGCGATGTAGCACATATAGAAGCCAATCCTGACAACCTGGAAGATTCGAAAGAGGCAGTAGAGCCTTACGGCGGAGAAGAGATCTACGATATACATATAGAAGATACCTGGAATGGCTTCATAGAACCGGAGGACGCAGAGGAGATACTTGATTACCAGCCGATTTCGCGGGCAGGAACACAGTTCAACAACTGCTGCGGAAACACGGACATGGCGCTCTCAGCGTACGCAGACGGCGACTTACAGCTGAACTACTTCACCGACCTTACTGTGTACGAGGACAGCGGAATAGCAGGTTTCCTTGAGGATAGAGAAAATTATGATAGACCTGATAACATCGATGTGGCGCGGAACCTTGAGTTCAGATATGCTACCTTCCTCGACTGAAGCAGGATAGGCTAAGTGTTTAAAAGAATTTCAGGTTAATGAATTGGTACAGTCAGCAGATAAACCGGTGCGGAGCTGGTGTAGTCTGGCCCATCATTTCACCCTGTCACGGTGAAGACCCGGGTTCAAATCCCGGGCTCCGCGCTTTAGACTGTATTTCTTTCTCAGGTAAATCCTTCGTAACCAGCATTATCGTCCTCGATATCAACTTCTTCAGTTTCCTCATCATCCGTAAAGTCTCTCTTCCTGTCTTCTTCCTGCTCCCAGGTCTCCTCATGACCATCCAGTAGCTCGTCACCGAGGTCCTGAAGATCTTTATCAGCCTCCGTATCAGAACTGCTTCCGTTCCGTGAAGACCTAGTTCTCGAGGAACCGCCTCTACTACCGCCGTTACCACTGCTATTGCTGCTGTTGCCGTCTTTTTCAGCTACGCTCGCAGATTCAAGGTATTCTTGTCCTCTTTCTGTCACTTCTAGACCTGAGAAACTATCTCGGTCCTCCTCCACGAACTCGATCTCTTCCAGATGCTCGGAAAGTTCGTGAGCGTCCTCTACACGGTCCGATATAACTCCAAATCCTTCGCCCTCATCAACTAGGTCGAGAAGAAGTGCTGCCTGCGTGCTCTCAACTTTCATGATCCAGACCGGGTTCATCATGACTCTCTGCCTTTTCTCCCTGATCTTCAGCTATTTCTTCCTCGAAATCCTCTATACTCTGTTCTTATGTCAGCTGGTACAGGTCTTCTCCGATCAGCCACCGTATCTCTTCTTCCTCTGAGAACGGTTCCGCTGCATCGAGTCCTTCCAGGAACTTGGGTTCAGGACTGTAGTTCTCAAACATGTCAATTACTTCTGCTCCGGGCATGTATTCGGAGGGTCCTCTGCCAGGCCGGAGGTTTCTCAGATAGTCTGAATCCACTAATTCGTTTCTGTAGTTTGAGACTGTAGGTCCGCTGACATCCAGTGATTCTGCCAGTTCCTGCCTTGATACGCCAGCCAGTGTACCGTAAAGCGTCAAAGCCTCGTTCTCATTCAGGTCCGGGAAAGCGTCCTGTCAGGAGTTCTCCTCTTGCCGGCTGAGGTATACCTGAGCTTTGCTGGAGAGAGCTGCTTTAACGCCGTTACCGGATTCGGTGACAAGTTCTTTCTCGTCCAGTGATTCGATTATCTCCGCTCCGTTGTCATAGGTTTCGATTATATCGCTGTAGTCTCCGCCAGAGTCCAGAAGCCTGAGAGCTTCCTCCTCACGGTCAGTTACCGTTTCCACAGTCAATCCGTTGTGATTGAAAAGTTAAGAATTTTTACCTGTGTTTACAGGCTTTCTGCGTGATGCGAGTTTCTGGACTGGGTTGACTCGGATATCTGGATGAACTCCGAGTTATCCTGGGCCTCCGGTATGTTGTCCGCTCCACAGTAGCTGATACTTGAACGAAGACCTCCTCTCAGGTTGGAAGTAATTCTTTCCAGCTCGCCCTTGTACTCTACCTTGGTTTCTACTCCTTCAGGTACGCGGTCAGAGTACTTTTCATCCCGTTCTTCCCGCTTCACTCGTTCCTCTGCGGCTTCACGGGAAGCCATACCTCGGAAGATTTTGTATTTCTCTCCTTCGATCTCCATCATTTCGCCGGGTGCTTCATCTGTTCCTGCGAACATGCCGCCTATCTGTCCGGCTGCTGCACCGGCTGCAACTGCTTTCGCCAGGTCGCCTGGTTTTCTGATTCCTCCGTCTGCTATCACAGGTACATCTGCGGCTTCGGAACAGTTCTTTACCGCTGTGAACTGCGGTACTCCGGCACCTGTCATCTCACGGGTGGTGCATGCTGAGCCTGGTCCGATACCGACTTTGACTGCGTCAGCTCCGGCTTCCTCGAAGTCTTTTGCTCCTTCCGCTGTACCCACATTTCCGGCTATTACAGGTACGCTGGTTTCCTCGCTGTAGAAACGGATATCCTCCAGAAGTGATTCGTGGTGGCCGTGAGCGATATCAAGTACTATGAAGTCTACTCCGGCTGATATCAGTTTTTCAGCTCTTTGCCGGTCATCCAGTCCTACCGCGCCGCTGACCAGTAGATCTCCGTTTTCGTCGGTCGCAGCTCTCCTGTTTTCGACCTCTGCTTCCTTCACTTTTTCGACTTGTTCTGCCTGCTGGCTTGGTGTCAGGAATCGGTGTATGCATCCGAGTCCGCCTTGTCTTGCAAGTTCCACAGCCATCTCTGTTTCAGTTACAGTATCCATGGCAGCGGAAACTACCGGTAGCGATAGTTCTTTTCCGGCTATCTGGGTAGAAGTATCGACATCTGAAAGACTTGTTACACTGGTTTTCTGTGGCTTGATCAACACATCGTCGTAGGAAAGTCCTTTCTGCAAAGGTATCCCTCGAGTGGATTCGAACTCTTCGGTTAAAAAGACTTCGCAGGTTTCCATCACCAAACCATAAAATAAATTCTGTTAATCTGGATACATGGAGAGTTTCATACCTGAGTTCCAGAAGGATAGAGAGAAGAACTCGGAGATACTGATCACGATAGACGGGCCGTCTGGAGCTGGAAAAGGAACACTAGCAGAGTTCATCTCCAGAGAACTGGACATACCGAACTACTCCGCGGGCGACTTCTTCCGACAGCTAGCACAGGAAAAAAGACTGACGGTCGAAGAGCTAAGCGCACAGGCAGATAAACAGACAGATATAACGGTCGATGAACGCACACTGGAGAAAGGATTAAACGAATCATGTGTTATAGAGTCAAGGATTTCCTCATGGGTTCTGGGAAGCTACTCAGATCTCAGAATCTACCTGACCGCTGAAATCGATGAGAGAGCTCGTAGAGTCAAGGAGGACAGTGATGCAGGTGAAAGAGATGATGAAGATGATAAATCAAGTTTTGAGGAAGCGAAGAATAAGATAGAGCAGCGTGACGCAGATAACAGGCAGCGTTACCATGATTACTACGGTATAGATGTCGAAGATTTAGAGATGTACGACCTGATTATAGACAACACTGATTTAGACCTGCAGGAGCAAGAACAACTTGTGAAGAAAGCACTGAAGAAGAGGTTTCCAGAAAAACTATGAGCTACGAAATACTTGAACACTCCGCAGACGAAAAGTTCCGCGCACAGGGAGACACACTTGATGAGGCATTCAAAGAGGTAGTTAAAGCGTTCTCCGAGATAGTTGACGGCGGAGGCGGAATGTACACTCACAGCATCGAAGTCGAGTCTGAAAACCTGGAAGCACTGCTCTTCGACTTCATGGACCGACTGATTAACCTTCAGGATATTGAAGATGTGGTCATCAGCCATGCCAAAAACCTGGATTACGAGGAACTGGATGAAGGTCACAGAATCGAAGCCGATATCATGGTGGATACAATCGATCTCAACCAGCAGCCTATGGATATCAAGGCACCGACCTACAACGAAATGAAGGTAGACTACATCAAAGGAGAAGGCTGGGAACTGGAAGCAGTCCTAGATATCTAAAAAACTCAGATAGGTGAACAATTTCTTATGGAAATAAACAAAGTCGAGGAGAACATCTACGAGATACCACAGAAAGGCGAGATGAAGAGACCAGCCAGAATCTACGCATCAGAAAAACTTCTGGATGAGATGAAAGAAGACCGAGCATTGGAACAGATCAGAAATGTAGCCTCACTACCCGGTATAGAGAAACAGGCAGTACTGATGCCGGACGGACACCAAGGATATGGGTTCCCGATCGGAGGAGTAGCAGCAGTAGACGCAGAAGAGGGATTCATCAGCCCCGGAGGAATAGGATTCGATATCAACTGCGGAGTAAGACTTCTCAAAACAGACTTAACCTACGAAGATATACAGGGCAAAG
>JBEQAZ010000017.1:0-9960 GCA_041640055.1 Candidatus Nanohaloarchaea archaeon
AGTCCTCCTTCGGGGTCCTGTGTGTTGACTGTTGCTAGCTGGTCTTCGTTCACATATCCTAGGATGGTCTTTCTTCCCTGTGATTCTCTTTCCTTCTCCAGGAATACCTTTACATCCTGTGTGTCTCCTTGTTCTAGTCTGCTGTCGATCCAGTTCTGTGCTGCTTCGTAAGGTCTTTCTCCCTCCTCTGTATCAAGGTCGGTTGGATGTGGGACATTTTCTACTTCTTCGTCCGCCATTCTGCCTAGATCTGAGTACTGATCCACTCCTTCGGAAGGGTCAGTGTGAGTTGAACCGGTAAGTCTGTTAAGTGCTCTACTTAGGATCCCTGATTTGTAGGTCTCCTGCATGCTCTGGGATGCGCCCAGTTCGTGTGCGGGTTCGCTATGTGAGGGTTTGCTTCTGCTCTGACCTTCCCCCTTGTACTCTTCGAATGAGTCTCCGGAAGGTCCGGTATGAGGTCTATATGCGCCTCTTCTGTTTTTTCTTACGGCTTCGCCAATAGATTCGTCAAGATCTTCTTTGCTTTGTACCATAGTTAGTTCACCTAATACAATAATATTAGAACCCAACAATTTTAAGTGTTATCTTATAGTAACAACATCTATTTTGTCTGTGATTGCGTGTTAACTAGAAAGAAAAAAAGGAGAAGTTTCGGGTGGTTTCAGTGTTCGAATGCCTGTCGGTTGTAGTGTGCTGCTAGTAAGACGAAGCCTGAACCGAGCAGGAATACCAGGGATGTGATAAGGTCGGAGTTGATGGTGTTGTCTCCGCCCATAAGGAGTGTCGCTGAGAATGCTGCGTATCCTGCTATGAACACTGCTATGAAGACCGAGAGTTTATCCCAGGCTTCCTTCAGTGTTCCTGTTCCAAGTTTGTTTCTGAGTTTGTATGCTTCTCTGAAACCGAAAAGCAGGATTATTATGCCGATCAGGTTCAGTGCTATTGGTAGGTATTGCATCATAGTATTCTATTCCTCCAGTGTCTCTGGAATGTCTTCTACATTTTCTTCTTCCAGCTTTTTCTTGCCGATTCTTATCGCAACTTCGCCGATAGTGTCCTTGAAGGATTTTACAAAGTCGTTCATGTCCTCTTCATCACCGTCGAAGTCCTTAATCTCACCGTCTTCAAAATCTACATAATCCTTCTCTCTGGCAATTCCTGCGGCTGCTTCTCCGATGATCTCCTTATATCCTTCGTATATGACTTCGGCTTTCTCAACATCAGAGTCTTGTGTCATCTTTACAATACACTGTTCTCTTTCCCCGAATATAAATGCTTCCCGCTAACGGACCATCGTTTTAACCTATCAACACCAATTACACGGTATGAAGCGATCAGTAATCAACTACATGGAACAAAGAGAGAAAGAGTGTGAAGACATCCTTGAATGCATAGCAGGCTTCGGCGACTTGGAGAAAGAGATATATCTCTCCATGCTGGAAGAAGATGAGATGACGGTTGATGAAGTCGCTGAAAAAGCGGGTAAAGAAAGATCAACGGTTTTCCGATCTCTGAAGACTCTTCTGGAGAATGATTTCGTCGAGAAAGATACCAGCGGCCTGGAGGGTGGAAGCTATGTAAATGTCTACAGCGCAGTTCCGCCAGAAGAAGTTTCTCAAAGCATGAGAGAGCGCGTAGAGAACTGGAGGGGTCTTGTAGAAGACATGATCGATGAGTTCGAGGATCAGTATTCGTAGTTCAAGTTTTCTCGTTAAGTATCCTTAGTACGATATCCCTGTTGTTCTCGGTGTACAGTACATGAGACTTATCCTCGTGCTTGGAAACTGTCACGCCCAATGCTATGTTGTCGAAGATAGACTGAAGTTCATCATGGATATTTGTTCCGTGGATGATGAACCTCTCGCCGTCGTCCTGGATCTTGTCTATCTTCATGCTAATGTCTGTGTAGAGAAAGGTAAAGTAGATTTTGGTGGTTTTAATCTATCAGGTCCTTCACGCTCTCGAAGAAGTTCTTTGAACTGTCTGGCTGTTTCTTTCTGAACTTCTCAAATACTTCTTCATCTTCGTCAGAGATGTCTTCAGGTACTTCGACATCGATCTCTACATACATGTCTCCTTCTCCACGGCGCCGTCTCTGTGAAGGTATACCTTTGCCCTGCATCCGCAGTACCTGGCCGGGCTGAGTACCTTTAGGAATAGTTACCTGCAGGTCTTCTGAAGGATGAGGTACTTCGGACTTCGCGCCTAGAACAGCGTCACCAACACCGATTTTGAGAGTTGTGAATAGATCGTTGTCTTTACGCTCAACTTCGTCATGAGGTTCTACTGTTACATAGATGAACAGGTCGCCGGTTCCCTGTCGTGTCTCGTTTCCTTTTCCGGATAACCGGAGTCTTTGACCGTCTTTGACTCCTGGAGGGATATCTGCAGTGATCTGTTCCTCTTCTTCGATAAATCCTTCTCCGCTGCATTCGCTACATTCCGTCTCTGGAATCTGTCCTGTTCCGTTACATTCTTCACATTCCACTACTGTTTCTGCTCTTCCAAGCGGTGTTCTGCGTACCTCGCGCTTTCTTCCCTGTCCGTCACACTCTGTACAGGTACTTGTCTCTCCGTCTTCTGCTCCGGTACCGCTACATTCGCTGCATTCAACTCTTCTCTCTACCTTGAATGTTTTTTCTGTACCTTCGTATGCTTCCTGTAGGCTGATGGTGGTCTGTATCTTCAGATGTGCTTCCTGCTGGTTTCTTCCACGGCTTTGACCTCCGAAACCGCCTCCTCCGCCGAAGATCTGTTCGAATATGTCCTGGAAGTTGGAGGCCGCTCTTCTCTGACCTCGGCTTGAAGAACCTTCTACGCCCTGTTTACCGAACTGATCGTACTTCTTCCGTTTTTCCTCATCTGAGAGAACATCGTATGCTTTGTTTATCTTCTTGAACTTCTCCTCATCACTTGTCTCCGAGTTGGAGTCAGGATGATATTTCTTCGCCTTCTTTCTGTATGCTTTCTTGATTTCGTCCTGACTTGCATCTTCGCTTACTCCGAGAATTTCGTAATATTCTTTTGCCATAGTTTTTATTCCTTTATTGTATGATTCGTGGTTATGATTGATTTAGATCTTGAAACTGTGGAAAGCCAGAAGCGTTTCTGGATGTTTACCGTCGTTTTCATAGTTATAGCCGGTATTTTCCAGCTTTTCATGGAAAACTATCTGCTGGCGGTCACTTCCTTCGGAGCCAGCACCACCTTTGCTATCTTGGGCCATGAAAAAATGAAGGAGGAAGCCTGAAAAAAGGCTTTTCTTACTCCTTCTTGTCCTCATCTTCGTCGGTGTCGACTTCTTCGTAGTCTGCGTCGACTACATCGTCGTCGCCGGACTGTCCTGCTGCGCCGCCCATGTTCTGGGCTGCGTCCTTGATGTCTTCTGGATCCATGTTGGAAGGGTCGACTCCACCCATTCCTCCCATGCCGCCGGGAGCGCCTTGTTGTCCTTCTCCGCCGTACATTTCCTGTCCGATCTCCTGAAGTTCTTTCTCCAGGTCTTCGATTGCGGATTCAAGTACTTCGCTAGCTTCCTCTAGATCGTCGATTTCTTCTGCTTCTTCCTTAGCGTCTTCTACATCTTCGATAGCGTCTTCAATCGAGTCGAGGATTTCTTCGTCAACTTCGTCCTCAAAGTTGTCCATCTGCTGTTCTGCCTGGCTGATGATCTGGTCTGCCTTGTTCTTGGTCTCGATGAACTCTCTTCTCAGCTGGTCCTCTTCCTCGTGTTTCTCCGCTTCTTCTTTCATCTCTTCGATTTCTTCGTCGTCAAGCCGTGCTGAGTCATCGATGCTGATGCTTGCTTCTTCTCCGGACTGCTGCTCTTCAGCGGATACCTGTAGGATTCCGTCGGAGTCGATTTCGAATGTTACTTCGATCTGTGGCTGTCCTGCAGGTGCTGGTGGGAGTCCTTGCAGGTTGAACTGTCCCAGGGACTTGTTGTCGCTGGCCATTTCTCTTTCTCCCTGTACGACATGGACGGTCACCATAGACTGGTTGTCCTGTGCGGTGGTGAAGGTCTTGCTTTCTTCTGCTGGGATGGTGGTGTTCTTTTCGATTAGTGTTTCTGTGAGGCCTCCTTTGACTTCGACTCCTAGACTGAGTGGTGCTACATCGAGTAGGAGGATGTCGTCCATCTCTCCTTCGATGCTTCCTGCCTGGATTGCTGCTCCCTGTGCGACTGCTTCTGCAGGGTTGACTTCCTGGTTTGGTTTCTGACTGGTGATTGCCTGTACATGTTCTCTTACTGCTGGTACGCGTGTGGTTCCTCCGACTAGAATGACTTCGTCGATATCTCCTTTGCTGACTCCAGCATCATCGATTGCTGTTTCGGTCGGTTCAGTAGTTCTCTGGATGAGGTCTTCTACCAGGTCTTCGAACTTGCTTCGTGTGATCTCGTAGTCTATGTTGTATGTTTCTCCGTCTTCCTGGTGGATGAACGGAATGTTGATCTTGGCCTGCTTCTTGCTGCTTAACTGTTTCTTGACTTCTTCTGCTTTCTCACGGATACGCTGCATCGCTTCGTCTTCGCTTGAAAGGTCGATTCCGTTCTCGTCTTCGAACTTTTGGAGAACCCAGTCGACGATCTCTTCGTCAAAGTCGTCTCCTCCGAGGTCGTTGTCTCCTTCTGTAGATTGTACTTCGTAGATTCCGTCTCCCATTTCTAGGACGGTTACATCGAAGGTTCCTCCTCCGAAGTCATATACGAGTACGGTCTGGTCGCTTTCATCGTCCAGTCCGTATGCTAGTGCTGCTGCGGTTGGTTCGTTTAGTATTCTTTCGACTTCGAGTCCTGCGATCTCTCCTGCGTCTTTGGTTGCCTGTCTCTGTGTGTCGTCGAAGTGTGCTGGTACTGTGATTACTGCTTTCTCTACTTCGTCTCCTGTCTTTTCTTCAGAATCGTTCTTCAGTTTCTGGAGGATCATCGAGGAGATTTCTTGTGGTGTGTAGTCTTCTCCATCTAGTTCGACATTGTAGTCTTCTCCCATGTGTCTTTTGATGGATTTGACAGTGTTTTCCTGGTTGGTTACCATCTGGTTCTTCGCTGGTTTCCCTACCAGTCGTTCGCCGTCGTCAAATGCTACTATTGAAGGCGTTACGCGTTTTCCTTCCGAGTTTTCGATTATTTCTGGTTCTCCGTCTTCGATTTTGGCCATTGCGCTTCTTGTTGTACCTAGGTCGATGCCGATTATCTTGCTCATTTTTGTGGTTACACCTACAGCTATGTTTTTTGATTACATGAATAAAAATTTTTAAAGAGAACGACTAGAAAAATAGGCTGGAAATAAATCTAGAATTAAGGCAGCTGATCGACTGCTCTGGCCGCTGCTTCCGTTGATCTCTCGTATGCTTCCTCAAATGTGATCTCGGAGTCGTCCCAGACTGCGTCTTGGCTTAACTCGTCTTCAAATGTGTCGAATACGGCGAATGCAGCGCTTACAGATGTTCCCTCTGCTTTCTCTTCTGATAGATCGACTTGGTCGCCTCCCTCGGTGATTAGTAGAGCAGCCGCTGTTTCCATCTCTATGGTATCTATCTCGTTTTCATGTACATAATCCGAGGCATCATGATGTACTGCCGGTACTGAGGCGTGTTTTGTTCTGCCGTCGATAACTCCCTGTGACGGGAACTCTTCGGTTTCTCTTACATACTGTGGTTCTGTCGATTTCGAGAAAGTATCTACTCCGTGGACTTCTTCCGGTTCCACGATATCTCCGGGTTCGTATGTACCGTTTCTCGCTGCACAGAGTCCTACTAAGTTGAATGTCTCTGCTCCGCCTTCTATTGCATCGTTCAGTTTGTCGATTGTCTGACCTTCGCCGTAGATATCTCCCAGAACAACGCTGTCTTCTGAAGCGTAGACATGGTCGTCTACTTCTCTGTAGTCTCCTTCTGCTTTTTCTAGGACATCTTCCGGCGAGCTCATCGGAAGTACTGTGACCTCCGAAGGCAGGTTATCCAGACTGTACTGGTTTATGTCACTCATAGGTGACAAATATGTACGGTGTTTTTTATTTCTTATTCTTCAGAATCGTTCTTCCCAACCACTACCTCTGCTTCTCTTAGAACCTCATCGTCGTACATGTATCCTTTCCGGCGCTGCTCTATTATCGTGTTGTGCTCTTCATGTGTTTCTGTATCCACTGCTTTGTGCATCCGTGGATCGAATTCCTCTCCTTCTGCGTTGATTCTCTGTAGTCCTTCGTCTTCCAGTTTTTCATATAGCTGATCTGCCACCATCTTCACTCCTTGGTATACTGATGAGTCTTCTTCTGCTGTTAGAAGAGCTCTCTCCATGTTGTCCATCACTTCAATCATCTCTTCTGCCAGTTCTTTTTTGGCGTCCTCTCTCCATTTCCCTTTCCTCTCGTCTTCGTCCTTCTTGTAGTTCTCGAAGTCTGCCTTGATCTTCTTAGCCTTGCTCTCCCATTCCTCTGCTTCTTCACGACTTTCCTTCAGTTCTGTTTCCATCTGTTCAAGGGCTTCAACAAGTTTTTCTCTAGAAAGCTCTTCGTAGTTCATATACACATATCGATCTCTGAAATTTTTAACCTATGCCGTTTCCTCAGAACCTACTGAATATGTCGGCTGAGGGGAAGTGAATTTTCTCACAGTGATTCTTCGGATCCAGTGATGGTTGTTAAGTCCTCCTGTCCGAGCGCCGAAGCCGAATACATCGCCTACAGGCATATTGGAATTTGTCCAGGTACCTGATATGGAGTTACCAAGAGTTGAATGGTAGTAGGTTAAAGTACTGCCTTCAAGTACGCCGTAGGAAGTTGCGGTCTCCCAGTTGGATGTTGCCGGATTCTGACTCCAGCTTTCTATATCGTTACATTGCGGGTTTCCGGCATCGTAATTAAGCCCTATGCAGTCGTCATGATCGTTCATCATCCAAGTTACGCCGTGAGCGTTCGCGTCCTCAAGATAGGGTGTGATATCATTGTTGGACCATGCGTAGATTCCGACTGCATCTGCTCCGGTTCCATCACCGATATAGTACTGCCATTCTGCATACCAGCCAGGGCTTGGAGTACCTTTAGAATACTCTAGATGTCCTTGCTGGCTGTCAGTTGTGTCGGTGAGTTGAACATAGTTATTTGCGGAGTTGTATGTAGCTACTCCTCCTAATGAGCCGTCGTAGCCCTTTGAATGCAAATCATAGATGTACATTGTCTCTTCAGTGCTGCTCTGACTGCTTGCGCCGCTATTACCGTAGTACATGTTGAGTTCTGTTTCTCCACCGGAAGGTATTGAAGGTACTTCTACCCAGATATCTGTTGTAACAGTGTTGCACCCTGATTCTATCCAGTAATCTGCTTTTAACCCTGAGGATGCAAATCTGATATCGCTGCAGTCAGAGTTCATCTTACCCTGATCGATTAGGTTTTTAGTATTCAGATCCATTTTCGATTGATAGTTCGTTAATTGGTTTCCGGACTGTTCTTGTATGGTTATCGGTTTTCTGTAGCTCCAATCAGGATTCCACCAGATATCAGGGTTGGCTGGTAGATAAGTGCATGCTGCGGTTTTCCTTATTCCGCCGCCAAAGAGTTCTATCCTAGCGCCTTTCCCAACTTTAGGTGTAAAAGATATCTCGAAGGTCTCCTGAGGATTCACTATCATATCGCTTCTTTGGACTCTACTTTCCTCTTTAGGCAAGGAGTTTACTATGACATCCAATTTGGAAATGTTTATGGCCTCTTCTCCAGAGTTTCTGACCGAGATATGTGTCCTTACATTTCCGTTCCAGCAGCTTTCTACCTGAAGGTTTTTAGCTGAAATCGGTATTGAGTTCTGAAATGCTTCTTGACTAGCCTTCTGCGTATTCTGTATCATCAAGTAAGCTGTTCCTGCAGCGGAAACAGTAACACCTATCAGAAGCACCACGGCAACTACAGGAGTTACTCCTTTACGCATAATAAAAAATAAGGAAAGGGGAGAGAATTAAAATTTTTTATCCGAATAGGCCGGAAAGAAGGTTGTTGACGAATCCTGGTCTTCTTTCACTGTTTCCTGGTGCTTCTGATGGAGGTCCTTCAGATGAGTCTTCTGTCTCGTTTCCTGCAGTTTCATCTGATTCTTCTGTTTCGTTTGCTTCTTCACTGTCTTCTTCATCTTCTCCCTGTCCAGGGTTAGCTGGAATGTCTTCAGGAGGTCCTTGTTCTCCTTGCTTATCTTCAGAATCACTTTCGTCATCTCCTGTCAGTTCTGCCAACTTCTCTCTAAGATCTCTGACTTCTTCTACCAGTTCCTCTCGAGTCATATTCTCTGGAGATTTCTCGTACTGGCTTTCGTCTTCTTCAGTTGAGGAAACTTTCACTTCCTTCGTTCTTTCCAGAACGGTTTCGTTTCCTCTAACAACTTCCAGATCTACTGTGTGGCTTCCATCCTCGACTTCTACATTTTCCTCTACAGGTAATCTGGTGACTTGCTGTGTTGCTGCTTCTTCAGGTTCCTCGATTGCTACAGTGAGATCTACTGTCCTGTTTTCTTCTTCGGATTCTACTTCTACTTCGTAGCCTCCTGTCTCGAATTCAACGAAGCCTGAAAGCCTGACTACAGGTTCTTCAGCGCGCTCTACTTCACTTGGATCTTCCTCTGCTGAACTGGAAGGTCCTTTAAGAGCTGCACCTGCAGGTAGTCCCTGTATATCGAAGCTGTAGGATCTGACACCGTCACCTAACCGGCTTTCGGAGTCATCTGTGTCGTTGCTGGAGATATTATCTCCGAGTTCTGTATCGGAGCTGTTCTGTGCCATCGCAGCTCCTGACATCAGCAAAAGAGCTGATAAAGTAACCGCTATAAACTGTGTCTTTGTTTTCATAATAATGTTTTAGAGCTCGATGTGTTTAAATATTGGCTATGAATACAGAATGTTTCATTTAATGATTTTAGATACCATTATGACAATTTTATTCGCCATCTGTCGAATTTAGAAAGTTTTTTGTATACCTTCTTTGTATTATTCTTTATGGCAGATGATCATCCGTTTGTAGATGAAGAAGCGCGCAAGACCTCAACAATAGTTACAAAACATTCTATCGCTATTCCGGAGGATGAGCAGAAGTTCAAGCGTTCGGAGAGAGCATGGAACTGGGAGAAGATTGTAGATCTGTTCTTTCCACATGAGCAGTCGCCGAAACGGAACAAGTATGCTAAGATATTTCTGAGAGAGTTGAAGTCGGAGGGAGAGATTGATTCAGAGAAGTTGAATGCGTTCGATGAATGGGGTCATGAGAAAGGTAAGTCGAACCTGAAGAACAATATACTACCTAAATTACGGAGATTGGGTGTTATCAAATACGAGTATCTAGAGTATCGTGATGCAAAGGAAGGTGCTCAAGGCCGTCGTAAGGTCATAAAGCCGGCGCGTACTTTTACCTCAATACTTGACTCTATGGCCAACGGTTGGGCTGCTTTCGAGTCAGCTGCCTATGAAAACTGAATAGCTAGCTCTCCGGAGAGCATTCGATTATCTGGCAGCTACCTTCTTTCTTTATTCTAAAGAGCGGTTGCAGTCATAACTTCAGCTTCAGGATGTACTCGTGCTTCTGTTCGTTCTTCCTCTACTTCCTGCGCTGCAAGTTCTGCTTCAAAGTGGCGTGTGTTTGCGTCCATCGTTGTGTGTTCACCTCGATGTTTGTTGTTTTGGTCCTTCGTTTTGATCTTCTGTTTAATGTAGAGAGCCGTTTGTTGAAAGTTTCCGACGGCGGTACCTTACCTCTGCCACTTGAAGCAAGGTCCGCCTGGAGAGAAAAAGACTTTGAAGTAGTTACCTCCTTGGTCTTCTTCCCTCAAGTTCCACAGAGAGGGTCAAAAAACCTGTTCAGAGGAGGTACAACCTTCTAGAGGTCGTTTTTCACTCCTTTGCTAGAATTTTTTGGTGTTCGCGGTCGGCCGTGATACCTGGCTTGTTTCAGCCAAGGCGTCATCCCGCTTTATTCTGCCAGC
>JBEQAZ010000018.1:0-9283 GCA_041640055.1 Candidatus Nanohaloarchaea archaeon
AGGTAGATGAAGAGATAAGCCGCGAACTTGAAGGAATGTATCTTTTCCCTGTAACCAGTTCCGACGACTACTGGAACACATTCTAGACAGTATAGATATACCTAGTAAGGTTCTTGTGAACATAGATGCTGAACTCAGGTTCCATACCTTCAAATTCCGGTTGATCAGAAACAAATACTGCTTTACCGCTGCACCGTTTCTCAACCAGTTCCATGAACTCTTTCTTCACATCAGACTCCTTGAAAGAAGCCTTTCCGTACGGCAGATCCGTTATCACGGCTTCGAAATCCTGATCTAGCTCCTCTACTGCATCCTCTACACTCATTTTGCTGATATCATGTGAGATAACTCCGTACTCCTCCAGGTTCTCCTCTGTTCCTTCAACCATCTTGGACTGGATATCTGTACCGTGAACCGCGATTCCGCACAGACCTGCCTCAATTAGTATACCTCCTGTCCCGCAGAACGGATCCAGAACCTTTTCCCCTGGCTTAACCCCCGCCAGGTTAACCAAGAGACGCGCCTGAACAGGATCGATGGATACAGGTGAAGAGAATGGTCGGTGCTGATTCTCTCTTTCCCGGAACTTATCTCTGGGAAGACTCTCAACCAGTTCACTTAAGATGTATCTGTCCTCGAAAAGATACGCTACATACTCGTTTTCCGGATGTTCGAGATCCACCTCGTTATCATCATTTCCTAGTTGAGAACCCAGTTTTTTCTCCCATTCCTGGGTATCGTGATCGACTTCACCGATGTTCTCTGCTCTAACTGCGTATCTTCCTTCAGCCTCAATCTCGATATTCTCTTCTAAGTCTTTCTCTGCTATCTTCTTACAGACTTCGTGTGTCAAAGCCAGTCTCCGTATCTGAAGAGGCTCTGATTCGGTCTCGGCAATTCTTCCATTCCTTTTGACTTCTTCACTTATCTCCTGTGATCTTAGGAATCCCTGTAGATCGGCTTCTGCCATCTCCAGGTTTTCTCCGGCTAGTTTGTACAGGTATGTCATTTGTCTTTGTAAGGGTATTTTTCCTGATTTTCACATTCCTGGCAGCTGTACCAGATCTTGCCTTCGTCTGAAAGCAGTCTTACTTTGCAGGTTTCTCCGGGCATCCAGTAGCTTCCGCAGTCATTGCAGAAACGCATTCTGTATTCACGGGGAATCGGTGTTTCGCTGCGCTGGGAGATCCGCTGTGCTAGTTCGATATATCTTTCTGCCAGCTCCGGTTTCGAGTTTACAAACCGTTCCTCGGCTTTCTCAAAAAGTATTTCGATACGCTCCCCCGCGATATCTTCACTCCCCATCTGTATATCGAGGTATAGTTTTATACTGTTATAACTTTACATGAAAAACTGGCAATTATGAACGAGGAAGATGTCCGTGAAAAGCTGAGAGAGGTCATAGACCCGGAAATGGAAATCAACATCGTTGACCTAGGACTGGTTTACGAGATCGAAGTAGAGGACGACGAGATCTATGTGTTGATGACCTTGACCAGCCGTGCATGCCCTCTACACGGAGTTTTCGATGAACTTTTGAAGAAGGAGCTGCGTGACCTAGATCCGGATGATATCGAGATAGAACTTACCTTTGATCCGCAGTGGACACCGGAGAAGATGAGTGATGAGGCACGGAACGAGCTTGGAAATGTACCGGGTATGCAGGGTTTCTGAATCCGGTAGTTTGAAAACTTTCTTACGAATTAAGGTTCTATGATGAGGATTAGCCACTACTTCGAATGGGAGGAAACTATCACAGGCGGACAGGCACAGTCAGTTAAGAACCAGAGAAAGATTCTGGACGAAAAAGACATAGAATACACTACCGAACCGGACCTATCAGCAGATGTACTTCATCTAAACATCATGGGTCCAAAATCAGTTTACTACGCCTGGAAAGCACAGAGAAACAACACTCCCGTGGTGGTGCACGCTCATCAGACAGCAGAGGACTTCGAGGAAAGCTTTGCGTTCTCCAACTTCCTCGCCAAACCGATGAAACCGTACCTAAAATACGCATACTCATTCGCAGACCATATAATCTGTCCATCTGAACATAACAAAGAGGTAATGGAGGAATACACTGATGTTCCGAAGACAGTGATCAGCAACGGATTCGATTACGAAAAACTGGAAGGCTTCGAAGATTTGAGAGAAGATTACCTTGAGAGATACGACCTGGAGCCTCCTGTAGTCTTCTGCGTCGGACATGTAATCAAGAGAAAAGGCCTGAAGTCATTTATCGAAACAGCACGGGAAATGCCGGAAACAGATTTCGTATGGTTTGGATGGGTAAATCCAACCGGTGGAGAAGGATTCACCGACCGTTTGATGAAAGGAAGAGATACTAAAAAACTGGTTGACAGCGCTCCGGATAACTGCCAGTTCACAGGGTACATCGAAGATGTAAGAGGAGCTTTTGCAGCTGGAGACATATTCTTTTTCCCTACAAAGAATGAGAATGAGGGCATGGCTTTGCTTGAAGCAATGGCCTGCGGTAAACCTCCTGTAGTAAGAGATATAGGTACTTTCCAGTGGCTTGAACATGGTGAAAACTGTTTGAAAGCTGAAAAAGATTTCACGAAAGTCCTAAAAACTCTTGAGGGTGAGGAGCGACGCAAGGAAATCGGAGCTGCGGCTGAAGAAAAAAGCAAAGAGTTCAGGCTCGAGCATGTTGGAGAAGAGCTTGAAAATGTCTACAAGACTTTAGTTTAACACTTTTTACACATCTAATTTTCCGGGTTAATCTAGTGTTCATAAAAAGCCTGAGTATATATTAGGGTTTGTATGAAAATCGGGTTTTTCACTGACAGCTACTTCCCCGGTATAGACGGCGTAACTTATACTATCAAGGCCTGGAGAGAAAGACTGGAGGACAGAGGTCACGAAGTATATGTCATTTACCCGGAGAGCAGCCATGAACCCGATGAAAAAGAGATACCTGTCAAATCTCTGCCCAACCCTCTCTACTGGCAGTACAGATTACCTCTATACCGCCGGATCTCAACACTTCCGGAACTGGATGTAGTGCACTGTCACGGACCTGCATCAACAGGCATCATGGGAAGAAGATACGCGAAGAAAAACGATGTCAAACTGGTCTACACTCATCACACACCGGTCGAGGACTACCTGATAAGAGGACTTAAATCTGAGAAACTCGCAGACCTTGCCGGAAAACTATATGTTGCATACGAGAACCGGCTTCTACAGTCATTTGACTGCGTGACAGCCTCAACCTCTCGGATCAGAAGAAAAGTCGAACCGAGAAAACTCCCGGTAGGACTGGAGATGGATTTCTTCCAGCCAACTGAAGAGAGACTTTTTGAGGATGAGGAAAGACCGGTTATCGGCTACAGCGGAAGGATGAGCAAGAAAAAAAACATCGGTGAGGTGCTGAAACTCGCTGAACAGATGGAAGACTGCCGGTTCGTTTTAGTGGGAGAAGGTCCTTCCAGAAGCGGATGGGAGAAGAAGGCTCCGAAAAATGTCGAGTTCAGAGACTTCGTTGATAGAGAAGAACTGCCGAAATACTACTCGTCGATGGATGTATTCATAACAGCCTCCACATGTGATACACTTGGTCTTTCTACACTTGAGGCGAACGCCTGCGGTACTCCTGTTGCTGCAGCGGATATAGAGCCTTTCAGCCGTACAATTCAAAGCGGGAATGGCGCAAGGTTCGGTTATGGGGATATAGATGATATGGAGAGAGCTGTGAGGGACTGTCTTGAGAATGAACGGGATACCCGTGAAGTTGTGAAAGATTTTTCATTGGAGAAAACTATAGATGAGTTAGAGGAAATTTACGAGGAGTAGAGAATGGGAGCAGATAATGTAGATATATTCAAGAAAATAATCTTCAGTTTACCGGATCTGAAGTACCAGATAGCGGCGATGCTGCTTCTAAGCCCTATATACACCGGTATAGCCTATGTTTCATTCGATCTTTTCACGCCCGTAGAACTTGAACTGGTGATGATACCGATATTCGCGTTACTAGTGTTCTTAATGCCTTTCGCTCTGGCCGGTGAACTTTTCCACAGGATAATACCTGGTTATCCACGGAAATGGAGCTTTTTCCTTTCCCTTACGAACCAGTTAGTAATTTTTCTGTACAGCCTGATTCTTTCAGGAGCGGATAATGTCGGAAACGCATGGAGTATTATCTGGCTTACGCTGATCACAATAACACTAACTAATATACTTGTACTGACGATGTCCAATGGAACCCGGTGGATAAAGAGGATAATACCGATTTCATTCACACAACCACTGACCTTGCTCGTGGTATTCCATTTCTTCTTGGGCCGAAGCCTAGAGATACCTGCTCTCACATATGCATTCAACTTTGCAGCACTACTAGTAGCGGTAGTATTCCTGGTAGTTCTTCTCAAACTTGTGGACTACCTTATCGGGAGCAATACGGAGGTATCTGCGTTTGAACTGACTTCTGGGCTGCTTCAGGATGAAAGAGAGTCTCTTGATACAGGATACGAGGCAAGACCTGATGTCCAGACGCTTCAAATTGAGAATGGAGAAAAAGCTACTCTTGCAGCCCCCTGGGTACATCCAGGTCCTCTAGGCGGTTTTGGGGGAGGAAAGCTCAGTGACCGGATGATAAACTACCTGAATGAAGACGGTAAAGGATTCTTCCTCCATGTACCTTGTACGCATAAAGAAGACCTAGCTGATCCGGATGACGCAGAAAAAATCAAGAACGCTTTAGAGGAGCCTAAGAAAACAAGTAGGGCTTCAGAGATGATTACGAAGGAGTACGATGGTTTCCGTTTCTACGGAAGACGGATCGGCGATAAGAAGATGGTTTACCTTGATGCTGACGAGATAGATGATTACCATACCGCAGTATTCATGGAGGACAGAGACAGAGAAGATGTGCTTCTGATAGATCTGCATAACCATGATATCCATGAAGGACCGGAAAAAGAGGTGCAGTACGGTACTGTGGAGGCTGAGAAACTGAAGAACGGTTTTGAAGATTTCCTTGAAGAGCTCGACGAACTTGAACTTCATGAGTACAGCGCTGGATTTGAGGTCGGCCGCTCTGAGCACCCGATTATGGCGACGGTCGAAGAGGTCAACGGTCAAAAAGTACTCGTGTTTGGTATCGATACTAACGGAGTAACAGAGGATATGAGAGAACTTAGAGAGGAGTATTCTAAGGAATACGATTATTCTCTGCTCTTTTCAACTGATACTCACTCCTCGATTTATGATCTTGCGAATATGAAGCACTCCGAGGTCGGAAAGGCCAGGGAAGTCATCGAAAAAGCCGGGGATAATGTCTCGGATGCCTCTATAGGATTTACAAATACAAAGACAGAAGCATTAAGCCTACTTAAACTTGATTACAGCGGACTGGTTTTCAGCATCAACATTCTGATCCGGCTGGTAGTTATCTCGCTGGCGTTCCTTTACCTGTTGCTAATTCTCTGGATATTCTGATTCGATTGCTTCCTCGATATCTTCTTTCTCCATATTCGGCAGAGTGCTGATCGAAAGGTAGCCAATGATGAGGCCAGGCCAGAAGGTGGTAAACCTGTAAAGAATTCCGATGGTCACTGCCAGGCTGCCTGGGACGCCCAGTAGTGTGGTCAGAATTGTTGCCATCGCTGCCTCGTAGGCTCCGGATCCTCCAGGCGTAGGGCTGAAATTAGCAAGAGAAGTCATCGGAAGAACAAAGTAAAGTGGGGTTATAGCTGTTTCTACGCCAACAGATCTCATAACCAGATAAAGGCTGAAAACCTGGAAAACAAAGAACAGGTGTGCGATTGCTGTCATCTTAAGAAGGTCTCTAGGGTTTTCTCCAACAGTTTCGAATGCTTCTTTCAGTGTGGTAAGTCTCTCTTCAAGTCCGTCAACGAAGTTTTCTCCTCTTCCAAGTTTCGAGCTTGTTTTCTCAGCTAGTGTGAGTATCTTGTTCTCGATGTAACCTGATTTGAACCATAGCAGGTATGCCAGTCCGCTTCCGATGGTGATTACGGCTACTGCGATGTACAGTATCTCTAGGAAGAACTGGTTAAGGGAGTTGAAGAACAGTAGTACGACTGATCCTCCCACTACAAAAGTGAATATCGGTATCGAGTTGATTATATCTGCTGAGATAACTGAGGAAAGCGATTCCTCGTAGTTCAGTCTTGTATTATCATCGATTATGTATGCCATGAATGGTTCTCCGCCGAACTGTCCCAGAGGCGTCACAGAGTTCATGAATAGTCCGGATGAGAAGAGTTTCAGGCTCTCATAGAAACTGAGGTCCTCTCCCATATGGTTGAGGAGTTGGTACCAGGAGTTGGTCCAGACAGGTATGGCCAGAAGTCCTATACCTACAGCTGTAAGAAGGTAGAGTTTGTTGGCGGTTCTCAGATGCTCCATGAACCGGGAAACATCTGTGAAGTAGATCATCCCTGCTATGATCAGGGTTGCTACAGTGAACCAGCCTATCTGACTTCTTTCCATAATCCTCTCTTGAAGACCTCGTTGAAAAAACCGGGTTTACTCTTCTTGTTTTACTTCTTCGACTTCTAGCCAGGGTACTTCTATCAGAGCAGGGATATGTGTCTCAACATGGTGCTCCCATACTCCCTGTTCTCCGAATGCCTCCCCGTGATCGGATGTCACAACTACTTTACCGTCGAGATCCTGTACCAGTTCCTGGACTTCTTCCATTACCAGTCGCAGGTTTTCCTCGTAGTATTCTTCAAGTGTTTCACGAGTACCGTTTTTACCTACTGAGAACAGGCTTGAAGGATTTAGCTCTACCCACATGCCTAGTTTCATTGCGATAGTGCTGTCCTCGACTAGGTTCTCGAACCGGGGTCTTACTACATCTCCGACGGTTGAAAGTACTCCGCCGTCCTCTTTCTGCATTTCCTCTCCCTGTTCCTTGGCTTTCTTGAAGCTCTTCCGGATCTGTTTGTTCTTCCGGCCTTTTCCGCCTCTTGTGATGTAAGGAGCGTGAGGCTGCATATAGTGGATAATGGTTCTATCCGAGTCCTTTACTTCGTCCATCCGGTCGTATACTGCCTGCGTCATGTTTTCTGGTGGTACTGTTCCCAGGTCGTCATCCCAGCCTTCGTGCCAGACATCTATTATGTTTGATATGTGTTCTTTGCCGTTCCATGTGTATCCGGCGCTGGAGCCCCAGTCGATTTCGTTTAATGGCATTCCTGCGCTGTTGATGAACGGGTTGGATGAGAAGTATGTGATTTCGTGGAAGTCTGTGAATGTTTTGGATGCCCATTCTGGTGTTGAGGATGCGATGCTTCTTCTTTTCTCCAGGTCGCCTTCTAGGTAGTCTTCGTATACCTGTTCGAAGAAGTCGTATCGGCATGCGTCTAGGATTATGAGATAGTCCCAGTCCTCCTCAAGAGGGTTCTGATCTTTCATATCTTTGATTTAGTGGGTTCAGATTTAATAAGAGCATCCAAGGTACCGACGAATATATAGAAAAGTAAAGGAATTTTGTGGTAATGGAAGAATTTCGACTTGGAAGTGATTGTCTGCATCCGACTAACTAAACAGGATACAAAGTCCTCATCAACCATCTTAGGTAAAGATGTTAAAGGTCAGAGTACTTCTCAAATATCGTTTCCAAAAGCTTAGTCTCCTCCTCGTATAAACCACTCTTGTAGAGTGTAATAATATATGTTGCTATCAATATTGATGCCAAGAACATATCTAAGAGTATAGAGTTAGCTTTGGTTCGTAAAAAGAGTACAAATGTTGAAGCAAGTAATATTGAGAAAATAGGCTTTAGATATCGTTTATTATAGGGATGGTCTCCTAGTTCTTTCTTGACAAATACCAAGATGAATAAATTGCCCACAACATTTCCAGCAGAAGTGGCTATCGCCGCGCCTATCAGGCCGTAACTAGGTATCAGAACCAGACAAAGTAGAGATCCTATGACGACCATTGAACCTATTGATAGCATGTACTGCTTTGTTCTGCCGGTTGAAAGTAGCACCATCTCTCCAGGTCCTATCGTGACACTGAAAAAGAACCCTGCTGCCATAATAGCAAGTAAAGAGCCTCCTTCGGCGTACTGCGCGCCGAACATGAGGAAAAGTATCTCTTGCGGGAAAATACTCATGACAGCGAATAGAGGGAGTAAGGCGGTAAAAATCCATCTGGTAGAGGTTGAGTAGATGCTAGTAATTTCTGTGAGCTTATCTTTTCCGTATAGTTCTGATACCACAGGCATGAACATGTAGGATACTGTGGTCAAAAACAAAACTAGAGTACCTGCCACTGAAAGCGCTATCTCGTAAATACCCGCCGCAGTAGAGTCCATTAATAACCCCAACAATATTACTCCATACCACTGCCCAAAAATGGTAAAGACAGCGACAAAGAAAAGAGGCCAAGAAAAAGACAATAGAGATTTCGGTACAAAGGAGTCCTTGTCGAAAGATACAGGGTTTTTACTTAGGAACCTGTAGAGACCGAAGATTGATGCCGCCGATGTAGCTATTAATGTGGCAGCCACAGCGCCCTCGATCCCGAAACCTGCCCAAAAAAGTACCAGACCTGAGGAAAGCATAACCACTGGGTCCACGACATCATCTATCAAAATCTTTTCTTTAGCATTCTGATTACCCCTGAAGAAGGACTTAATAAGTGAGAGAAGCCCCATTGGTAAAACTGCAAAGGATAGGATCTTCAGAGGCTCCGACAACTGAGGTTCAGAGAGCATAGAAGACACAAAATCAGAAGAAAAGTAAATTAAAACTGTAAAAACAGCTGCAGTAGGCAAGAAAATTATTAAAGAAGTTACAACAGACTTTGAGAGACTAGAAGATTTTTCACTTCCTTTCCCATACGAAATAGATCTTGGGACTGTCTTATGAAGGCCGAGAAGCGCTACTACAGATGCTGACTGTACTATAGCAAGTGCCTGTACAAATACTCCATATGACTCTGGTCTGAGAAATCGAGCTGCCAGAACCTTGAACAGGTAGTAGAGGAAGACGCCTCCCATCATTCCTAAGGCAACCATTCCTGATCCAATGCCTATCTTCTTTAGTGCGGCATCTTGATCCATCTTTACATATGACAAGATGCATCCATTTTCATAAAAAAGAACCTAGCTAGACCCTGGCTTGAAGTTCTCTTTGTGGAGAGATGTCGCAACAAGCACCTTATCGACACCTTTCTTAAGGAATTCTCTATAGTCTTCTCTGTTTCTTACTCCGCCGCCAGATACTACTTTGAAGTCCTCTTCAATCTCCTCTGCAATCTCAACTACCTGTTTAGAAGG
>JBEQAZ010000019.1:0-7871 GCA_041640055.1 Candidatus Nanohaloarchaea archaeon
CAAGACAGGCGGGATGGTGTAGTGGACTATCATTGGCCGTTTGGGACGGCCAGACCCCGGTTCAAATCCGGGTCCTGCCATGTAATTTTCTGGATAACTATTTTTCTAATCTCCATTTAGATTGAAGGGTTCCAAATTTAAGGACGGAGTTCCATAGTTAGGCTTATGGCAGAGAGAATATACGACGATTCCGATTATGAATGGTCTTATGAGATCCAAGATGATGTTGTAGTGTTTGATATGGGGTTGGATGGGCTTTGACGAGGATAATCTCGATGCAGCAACTTAGGCTTATAGAGAAGTCTCTAACCAGGATGATATCAATGCTACAGTAGCTGTAATAACGGATGCGAAAGCTATTCCTCCAGAGCAGAAAGATTTCATCTCTCAGCAGTGGGCAGATAACGGGAATTATGTTGATGTTGACAAAATCGCTTTTGTGTCCGAAGGGCAGATAGGCTTGACTATCAAGGCCAATATCGTATCTGAAGTTGAGGATGCGGAAGTAGAAAACTTTAAGGACTTCGAGGACGCGAAAGATTTGGCTGACGAAGCCTGATCAATCCTGTTTTTTCTTCCTCAATTTCTAGTTCTATTATAAAGGTGAAGGGTTAATATGGTATTGTAAGGAGGTGTTTTTAGTTTATGAAAGGTACAGTAAAGTTCTTCCACGATCAGAAGCGATACGGATTTATCGAAACTGAAGAAATGGACGACGATGTATTCTTCCACGAAGATGATCAGGGAGAAGACTTCGAAGTCGAAGAAGGAGACGAAGTAGAATTCGATCAGGAAGAAGGAGACAGAGGACCAAAGGCAGTAGATATCACAGAAGCATAAAAACTTCTGCGTTATCCGACCCTAAGCGACAATTTTCAACTTACATATTCTCTTTTACTATTAATTTTTCTCAAATACTACATGAGGACGATTACTCGTCCAGTGAATCCAGTTGATCTCTCAACTTCTGGAAATCAGGTAAGTTACCGGGATTATCCATTATCTCACTGTAAACAACTTCGCCGTCTTTCACGATGAACACTGAACGCTTCGCAAGACCATTATAACCGATATCCATCATGTCCGTACGAATCCCGTACTTCTCGATGATCTCCTTGTTGTTATCGCTGACAAGAGGAAAGTTCAGCTCGTTCTGTCTCCGGAACTCATCCAGAGCAAAAGGAGAATCAACACTGATACCTATCACATCAGCACCCATGCTCTCAAGGTTATCCATCGCGTCACGGAACTTACACATCTCCTCGGTACAAACCTCCGTGAAAGCACCTGGGAAGAAAGCCAGAACGGTAGTTCCTTCACCTTCAAAATGATACTCCTTGATTTCCTCCTCGGTGACGATAGGTGCGGTAAACTCTATATCAATCTCGTGATCCATAAACACGGAATGTGAAACCTAGGTTAATATATCAACCAGTCAGGTTCTCTACTTCACAGGTCGCTTCCCGCATACCGTTATCAGAATAGATCTGGAAACTATTCGTTCCATTAACAAGCAGCCTCGGCGGCAAGAAGACTTCAAACGGCTTGTAAGTAGATATATCGAATGTCTCATTATAACCGCCGACAGTAACAGTTACATCACCTAGATCCTCCATCAGAAGCAGATCCATGTTAGGCTCCGCCGCATTACAGTTAGTATCAGTTACCATATCAACTTGAGGTTCAGCACTCCCCTCAAAGCTTTCATTTACAGACTCTGCCTCTATCTCCATAAGCTGAACCTGGGTAATGCTGTTGTTCTCTCCCATAATCTCACCTGTAATATTCATATCTCTGACATAGCCTTCCTCACGGTCAAGACATGTACCGATGTTTGGACTCCATGTGATATTCTGGGCTCCGGGTACAGCTGTTTTCCTGACGCTGTAATTGAACTGGTAGCACTGATCGGTGGTGTTAACGATTCTGCCTTTGGAATCACTGTACTGGATAGCCAGATCGATCAAACCGTAGAAGAAGTCCGTCTTCGAATCATCAAGCTCACAGTCAAAGTAATCTATGCTTCTCTGAACCTGGTTACATCTCAGAGTCTGATCTGATGTCAGGAAACTTACATTCCTGTACTCCGTACCGTTTCTCTCATATCTTATGATATTCTTGTATCTGTCACCATCAGAGTAAGCCTCGAAAGAACTGTAATCGTATTCTCCAGGCATCAAGCTTTGATTGAAGTCAACAGTATAGTTAACTTGATACGAGGACTGGTTAGCCTTCTCCCTCACATCTTTGATTGTCTCATCTTGATCAGGAATCAGGAAAAACACTGCGGCAGCCAGAAGTAAGATAACACCGACGGCCACCATCACAGCCTTCTGCCTATCCATAAACCTGTTATCTGAACGGCAGCATTAATAGTTAATTCCCGAAAGCGAATAGGTTCCGTGCGACAGCGCTGACCGGTTTTATATTTTTAAGTCTCCAATTATACCGTAAAGGATGCATAAAACCGTTATTCTGGCGCTGGCAACTCTAATCTTGATGACTCCGGCTGCTTCTTTACAGTCCGAACTATTCCCTGTAGACCGTGTAGCAAACGAACACAAGGCCGGACAGTACATACTTCAGGTCACGAACGACGAAGAGGAACCGGTTTCCGTAAGAGTGAAGACTCAGAGCCAGTGCAGCGACTGCCTGTATGTACCGGATTCATACATCCAGCTTCAACCTAATACTTCTGAAAATACGACAGTCAATCTGTACGGAGATCAGGATATACCGGCAGGGAGATACGGTTTCCAGATATTTGTCAGCGAGATAGGAACAGACCGGAACATCAAGATCTCGGATTACTACCTTATCGAAAGAAGTTATAGCCTGATATTCTCTTCATTCAACAAGGATAGAGAAGTCTACATGCCTGGAGACCAGGTAAAAACAAGTGTCCAGGTCAAGAACATAGGAGGCAGCACCATAGAGGACTACCGGATTAATTCTACACTGTTTAATCAGAAAAAGGATGTTGAAGGCCTTGAAATAATAAACCGAGCGGAAAGAAGCTACGACTTCACATTCCAGGTACCAGAGGATATGAAACCAGGTACAGAAGTCCTGGAAACAGATATATACAGAGATGGAAGCCTGGAATCAAGTATCTCCAGGTCGATAGAAGTAGGGTCATCTGAACAAGTAGATGTTGCGGAGGAAACCTCTAACCGGGTAATAACTATGACAAAAACCCTCTCGGTGAACAACACTGGAAATGTAAACACGACTACAGAACTGACACAGGAAGTACCTGGCTATCTAACACCTTTCACAAACTACAGTCCGGAACCGGATAATATAACATCTCAGAATGATTCGACAATCATATCCTGGAATGTTGACACCTCTCCAGGTCAACAGAAGACTTTAAGTTACACAGTCAACTACTGGGTACCTCTACTTATTCTTGCAGGACTGACCTCGCTACTGGTTATGTACAAAAGGTTCAATCAGGATGTAAGCTTCGAGAAACATGTTGCAAAGTCGGAAGATGGAGAGATAACAATCAATATAGAGATAGAAAACAATTCTAGTACGGCGATAGAAGACCTCAAGGTCAAAGACTTTATACCTAATATAGCACAGGTAGAAAAGACATTTGAGTTCGCGAAGCCTTCGATTAGGACTAAGAACGAAGGAACAGAACTTACATGGGATCTAGATGTGCTTGAACCAGGTGATCAGAGAGTTCTGGAGTACAAGATTCGTCCACAGATCGAGGTCGAGGGGGAAGTTACACTTCCAGGCGCTGAACTACTGAATGAAGGCGAACAAGAGAAGAAGACGAGAGATCTTGACACAGGTTTTCATCCTTGACTTCTAGAAAAAAGAAAGGGAAAATAACGGTTTATTTATTCTTCAGGTTTCCAGAAACGGTAGAAACCGTATGCTGAGATGATGAAGTACATGAATGCTCCTACATGGAAGAATCCTGCCCACCATGCACCGCTCATACCGATCCATTCAGGTCCGAGAGGATTCTGATTAGTCAATCCTACAACATGCCATACGGTATGAGGTACATAGGTAATCATGAACAGGAAGAAGCCTAGACCAACAATCTCAAGGTTTCTGGCTATCTCGCCTCCATACAAATCTCTTCCCTTATAGATCGCTATCAGTGCTCCAAGCACTGCAAGTCCGGAAGCTGCTGTTGCTGCCAGTATAATCATTACTATCGTCATCTGGCTCTGAATTCCCATAGTTGCGAGAGCTGCGAATAGAGGTATAAGCACTGCTCCTGCAATTATTGTCAGGTCAGTTCTTTCCATATTCATTCTTCATCACCTACTTCTTCAGTTCCGAGTTTCCAGAACAGGTAGAAACCATAGGTTGTTACGAGGAACATCGCAAGGATGCCTAGACTGAGCAAGGTTGACCAGAATGCTGGTGTGACTCCCCATGAAGGGAATCCTGCTGCGAAGTAGTTGGCCCATGCTAGCCACAGTACGCCTAAGGATCCTACTCCTACTCCTATAATCTCAAGATTCCTTCCTACCTGTCCGCCGTATCTATCTCTTCCCAGGTAAACCATCACAAGTCCAGACAGTAGGACGGGTCCTGGAAGGTAGAATGTAGCATCATGAATGCTAATCAATGCACTTCCTTGGAAGTACTCCATCATGAAACCTGAGAGAACAGATATGACCAATGCCGCTAATACTACATAGTAATCTTTTCTCTCAAGGTGTAATGACATAACTAGTTAACAAGTCGAAATTCTCGGATATAAAAATAATCAGTGGGAACACGGTGTTCAGCACATCTAGAATTGCTAGAACAGCAAACCCTAATAAAGATTACAGTGGAAAGATTAGTCTGTAAGTCACCTAGTGTTTTTAGCCCGGCTTAGCTCAGGCTGGCAGAGCGGTCGACTGTAGATCGACTTGTCCCAGGTTCAAATCCTGGAGCCGGGACTCCAACTTCATTTTCTCGATTACTGAGCGGATATTCAATCATAGAAAACTTCTTGAAGCAGTTCTTCTACATCCATAAACTCTTCGAGTACTTCTCTTCTCTCCCGTGCAGTATCCAGAGTGCTTTCAAATGATTCTTCAGTATCCTGGATACCATGATCAATGAAACAGTTCAAAGTGCGCTTATCCCGAAGCGAAAGATCATCTCCATACTTTTCCGCGGCCCTTCCTGCAAGAATAAGTCCAGGGTCATCTCTTCCGATCAATTGTAGAAACTTCTTTCTCCAGTCAGATTTCTGCTTGTATATGAACGAATCTATATCTCTTTCCGGATAGGTCAGGAACTCTCCGAAAAGCCTGTGATACTCTGCACTCATATCATTTCTCATAGAAGCGATTCTCTCAACCTGTTCTATACTAGACTCTCCATGATCCAGAAATAGGTTGCATATAATTGAAGCCTCAGTAAACTTTTCCATCTCTGACTTCGCTTCCTGATCGCTTATCATAGCGGAAATGCTGTGGACAGTCGATTCCTCTCGGTCCAAGCTACGATCGATGTAACAGTTGACTCCGTACCTGTTCATCAAGTCGGCGAATTCAGTTAGTTCCTCCTCATTCTCGAAGTAACCCTCAAGCTGGACAGAATCTCTTGAACCAGTCAAAGCCAGAATCACTAGGAACTGGTCGCTGAGAATAATAGAGTCAGAGAAATCCTCCCTGAACTCTTCAAGAACCTCTCTGGAAGGCTTCTCGTTCTGGTCTGAAATGTGCTCCTCGACTTCTTCCGCCATCTCAAACACTAATCAGGTCTCGCAGTGTTTAAAGACCAGTAAATCAGAGATCCTGTCTGAGGAAAACCCCGTACGCTGCTGTCAGTACCATGAACAACTGGCTTACGAGGTAGACCAGGTATCCTATTGAGGAGGAGAAACTTTCCGCGAAGGTTGGCTCCAATCCTTCTTCACTTGACTCATAGCTGGTTCCAGACATGGAACCTACGAAGTTGCTGTAACTAGTTGCAGGTGAGATACGGGAAACTGTTGAACGGAACTGCTCCCGCTTAGCCTCTACCTCAGCTCTCTGCTCCTCATAGCTTGGACCGCTACCGCCACCTACGCCTGGTCCTACAGTGACTTCCTCTGTATCTCCTGCGGTAACTCGAGCTCCGCTTGAAACTCCTCTCTGTGGTCCGGGTAGTGGCTCCGGCCCCTGGCTGTTTTCAGGGTTGAACTTGTATATCTGGTTCGCTGCGATACCGGCGATGAAAGGTGTACCTATGAACGCTACCAGCAGTATCGCACCAACTCCCAATGCTCTCCAACGGGATTTAAACAGGGTTGAAAGCAGGGTTCCAAGCGCCAGGAAGAAAGTGATGTAGATAACTGTTCCCAGCCAGATCATGGAAAGTCTTGAAACCATTTCCAGTCCCGGTATTATTCCTAGCATGTAGACTGCCAGTCCAGACGAGATGCTGAACGCGGCTAGTATCGATACTGCTACCGTGAAGGTTCCTGCTATCAGTTTTCCGTTGATTATCTCATCTCTGTAGACGGGATATGAAAGCAGAAGCTCTATGGTTCCTTCCTCTCTTTCACCGGATATATAGTCGTAGCTAAGCAGCAGTCCAAGTATTCCTGCCGTCAGAGGCATGTTGAAGCTGAACAGTGGTACGAAGACATCAATCAAGTCAGGTTTCTCAGGTGCTGCGCCGTAACCTCCGCCACCTGCAAATCTATCAAGCTGGGTCTGGTAGTTCTGTATACCGATGTACACTGATGCAAGCGACAGTACTATGAAAAGCCCCAGAACCATAAGGAACCGTCTGCTGGAGAAAATGTCTCGCATCTCCTTCCTTGCTATATCCCATTTATCTCCCATGAATTAAGCACCTCCTGTCAGTTCAAGATAGGTGGATTCAAGTGTTGATTCGCTTAGATCGAAGCTTTTGATATCAGCATCTTCTTTCACTAGTTCTTCAAGTATTTTCGAGCGGTCTAGGTCAGATCTTACTCTGAAACTATCTCCTGACCTCTCATAATCAGTATCTAGCTGTTCAAGTGTTTCTTCGGCTGCATCAGGGTTTCCTGCCTCTATCTCGATATGTATACCGGTTCCTGCCTGTTTTCCAAGTTCTTCCTTTGTTCCTGAGACCTCGATCACTCCCCCGGTCAGTATGCCGAAACGGTCGCACAGGTCTGATATTTCTCCGGTTATATGTGATGATATAATCACTGTCATGTTTTCCTCACGGTTGATCTTCTCTACATGGCGTCTGAACTTGTTCTTTCCTTCAGGATCCAGTCCTGTGGTCGGTTCATCGTATATAGCGATCTTCGGTTCCTTTATCAGTGATTGAGCGATTCCCAGTCTCTTCTTCATGCCTGTTGAGAACTTTCCAACCTTTCTGTCCGCGTCGTCTTGAAGATCTACCAGTTCCAGTAAACCGTCTATATCTGGTTCTTTCTCCGCCAGTTCAGCGAAGTATTCCAGATTTTCTCTAGCGGTTTTTCCGTCGTAGAAGCTGATATCTGAGGGAAGGTATCCTATCTCTCTTTTGATCTCTTTACCCTGATCATGGTCTTTTCCGTCGATACGGATTGTCCCTGCGTCTGGCTTAAGAAGTCCAAGTATGGTCTGGAACAAAGTAGTCTTTCCTGCTCCGTTCGGACCAAGGATGCCGTATATTTCTCCTTCCTCGACCTTCAGGTTAACTCCCTTCAGCACTTTGTGGCTGCCGTAGCTTTTCTCGACACCGTCAAGTTCCATCATCGGCATCGGTATTCACCTCCTGCCGAACCTCCAGTAAACCAGGATCAATGCTAAGAGACTGACTGCCATCAGTACGATTCCGATGTAACGCAGACCGCTTTTCTCCGAGATATTTACTCTGATCTGCTTAGGTTCATCAAGTCCTACCTGATCGCTTGAAGCGCTTACATCCACGAA
>JBEQAZ010000020.1:0-7269 GCA_041640055.1 Candidatus Nanohaloarchaea archaeon
AGAGACTGGGTTTCCGGACACGAAGACCTAGAAAACGCCGATCTGGTCGCAGTCACCGGACCACAGAACATCGGAGTCGGAGCAAACATAGCCGACGAACTCGGACTGGACTACACAGTCATGGTCGCACAGGATGAAGACACCAGAAGCCTGGGACCGAACGCAGATGAAGACTCGGTCGTAGGAGTACAGTACGGAGGCAGCACCACAGATGTAGAACTACACGGAGACGCAGAAGAATTCGAAGGAAAGACCACAGTAGTCGCAGGAACCTCCTGGGGAAAGAACATGTCGGAAGCAGATCCATTCACCGACGCACCGAAAAGAACCTCGGAGAAAATGTGGTCCGCAGTAGAACACGACGGAGGAATCAGAGAATGGGGAGTAGAAAGAGACAGAAAAAGCCTCACCGAAACAGTCAAAGAAAAACTCGGCTTCTAACACATCTAATTTTTTCTATTTGAATCCTAGAAGATTCTCTTTCAATTCGAAAACATCTTAATCTATTTTACTACATTCCTGCCTTCAGTCATTCGAAGTTCGTCTGATAACTATTGCGGGTAGTATGGGATAATTGAAATAGGAAATACTCTACTTAAAATGAAGAATAGCTGTAGAAGGAAAGATAATTTGCAAGAAAAAAGTATAAAGAAATATAGGAGAATAGGCTTTCTTGGGTCAACGACATGAATAATAAGTTCTATAAGCTGGACATTTCGGATAAGGAAGCAGAAAAAATAAGTGAAGAGTTTGATAGTTTTATGGATCTGGCGACGGTTTCGGGTTTTCGGTTAAACGAAATTATAGATGTCCCTGATGAAAAAGTAGGGGAAGTTATTAGGCAGGCTAGAAGTTTCGCTTTAGACTCTGAGGGAGGCTTTCAGAAAAGCCAAAACTACGACCCACAAAAAGGAGATTCAAGTATATCTGAAATACCTGTAGAAGGATTGAAGGATGTTGATCATTTTCGCACTTGGCTTTCCAACAATACAACTCTGTCAGTTTCAAGCGCGCATAATTACAGGAATGCTTTGAGAAGATTCTACTTTTTCACCTCAGAAGAGTATAGCAGAACGGAGAAAATTGATCTAAGAGAAAACATGGATGAGTTAAAAGAGCAGCTGGAAGCATTCGTTGTATCAAACAACAATGAGCTGGGTATGAAGAAGTACATGAAGTTCTATGGAGATGAAAATCCCGAACAGGAAGAGAAAGCAAAGCAATTGAAGAAATACATACATGGCCTAGATTATGATGCAGATGAGGAGCTGAGTGTAAGCCTAAACTAGTTTTAATTCCATCTATATCTGCCTTTTTGATCTCTAATAATATGGTTATTCCTTCTTAGCCAGTCTAGGAAGCCTTGTAAATCGTTTTTGTCATCGAAATAGCCATATGGTTTTATTATCTCCCATATCTGGTCGGTCGTGGCTCTAGTTGATTGAAGTATGTCTCGCACTGATGCATATCTATCGTTTTTGTCCCTCTTCTTTATCTGTTTCTTTGCTTTTCTTGTTTCTTCCTGCATTACGAGTTCTTCTAGAGAACTGCTAATCATTTTCCTTGCTTCTTTTAGGTCCTTTTTCTTGACAGTGCCTCTTCCATCTGCTCTAGCTATTGACTGCCCTATCCTCTTCATGTTCTTCCAGCTTTCATCAGCTTTTACATCAAGTAAATATTGTGGAATATCTTCGTATCCCATCTGGGGCATGAAAGCCTCCCACTCATCTCTTATATCAGATTTGAAAGAGTCTTCGTTGATTTTATTCTTCAACCCGGGTTGGAATTGTCTCGAATAAACTAGATTAAGCCATAGATTTTCCCTTCCCATTATCTCTTGTTGAAGTCTCTCCAAGTCTACATCAGCATACCTGAGTTCCTCCAGATGGAAATTTGTTACTTCGGTCTGTGTGAACTTATGGAACATTTCGTTGAATGTCTCTACTTTTGAACCTCCTGGCACCAGAGAACCGACAAAAGAGTACTCTCCTCCGAAATCAATTTTCCTGGACATTTCTCTGTTGACCACTCCATAATTGCTTGCCTTTGATGCACTTACCCGTGATCTAGAATTCGAAGTCTGCTTCTGTGCAACTTTAAACTTTATTTTCTGCTTTTTACCGTTAATCCGTTTCCAAGCGCCTTTCTTATCTCTGTCAGGAGCGTCTAACATACGATATTCTGGAGGGAGTATTACCTGTAGTTGTCTAATTAACTCGTCCGCCATCGGACCGCTAGATAACATAGAGGCCATGCCTATTCCGCCAGACTTAGAGAAACCTTGTGGCGAACTTAATAGTGGAGACTGAAGGGATTTCGCTGTAAATTCATCCCCATTGAGACCTTCCATCAAGATGTCTTTTACCGATTCTTCTTCAAACGGTACATCTTTGTACAGGTGGTCATCTGGCAATACCTCAATATCCTGAATTATTATTGCTCTCCATCCCTTATTGTTCTTGCTGTTTGGTATCTGCTGCTTTTCTGATTCCAGAATTCGAATTAGAGAATGGTCTTTGGGTACATCTATATCCTCGGGGAATAGGCCTATAGTAGGGATCTGGATGTCGTTTTTCAGTGCACTTAGACCTTTAACTGTAAAATTCCCTTTCCTATTTATCTCTTCTGTCCACCCTTTAGTAAGATCAATAGGCAGTGAATAGAAAGAAACTTCACTAAGTTCATCGCCTGTGTCCGCTTTTCTATACTCTCTTCTCCACTCTACACATTCATCGATACGAGCTTGCTCTGACTTCATGAAATCATGATCGCGAAACCTTTCCCAGGGAGTAGTGGCAGCAGAATCTTGGTACCACGGATAGTATAGCTTCTTAGAGAGTTTTTTCAGCTTAGACCCCTCCTCTATTCTATTATTGCTCATAAAATCTTACAAGTCTTTAGATTGAAATGTGGAAAATGGATCAGATAATTTACCTCACAACTTGAAGAAAACGGAGTCGGCCTAGAAAATGTAATAGAGAATTCGGACGAGTACAGAAACCTGGCCTACCAAGAAGTAGAAAAAGCTAGAAGAATCTGCCACCAGTAAAATCAGATAGGGATAGAATCGTAAAGAGAAGACTTCGAACAGGCCATGAACTATGTAATCGAAGATGAGACATTCAGATAATAAAGATTAGAGATTTCCAGCCAGTACCTCTTCTAGATCATCTACATCTTCGAACTCTACATTTTCCATATTGATGACGCTCGCCTCTTTGTTGATCCGCGGATTATAGCTTTTTCCTTCCTTATCTGCTTTATCGGCTTCCAGGATAAATATCTCATCGTTCTGGATATCCAGACCGATAATCAGTGCTTCCTCTTCTTTCAGGTTCTCAAACTTTCCATCACGCAGTGTACTGAACTCTCCTTTCCGTTGCCAGTAACCGGTGTAGTCCTGAGTGATCTCCAGAGGAACTGTTTCTCCATCGACAACTACTTCCAGATCTGAGGAGGCTTCCGGATTTGAAAGGAACTCTCGTTCACTGTCAGCACTGCCACGGGATACATCATGGTTCGCTTCAAGTATATCGACTATCAGATCCTCTACAAGCCATCCCATCACAAGTTCTAGTGCGTAACCTGCGTCGCTTCTCTTGTCTTTGAGATGCTGAAGATCTCCAAGCTTCTTCTCAAGATAACCTTCATCAGATTCAGTAAGCTGATCTTCCAGAAGGTTCACAACCAAGTTAGTGTCCTCATTCCAGCCCTCTCTTTCGATAAAATCACGGACATCAAGACCGGTATTCGCTTCTACAAGACCCTGTATAAAATCTACCTTGTCCTCAGTTCTGTCGTCATGGAAAGATTCTGTCATAAGGAAAGATAGGTCGCTAGAGAATAAAAAATATTGATTTCAAAGGACCTCTTCCATTTTCTCGGCAATCTTCTCAGCCAGCAACGGCGGAACAGCATGTCCAACCTGCTTGTACTGCTTGCTCTGACTTCCAAAGAACCTGTAGTTGTCAGGGAACGACTGAAGCCGTGCTCCTTCACGAACCGTTAACGCACGGTCATCCCACGGATTGATAAACTTCCCAGGAGCACTCACAGTTCCAAAGTTACCTGTAATCGTGTCAGAGGGTTTCTCTGGATCAAGACGGCCGTAGATATTCGGGTAACCGGAGTTAAGCTGAAGCTCATCCGGCAGATCCTGGTGATTACCTCCCTGCGGCACATTTCTCAGTCTTTCTAAGACTTTTTCCGAGTGGTTCGGGGTTTTATGGTTCAACAGTTCTTCCTGCCCGTTACGCATTCGTTCCTGGTAATCGGTTTCGGGATCTTCAGTGTATTCAGTTGATTCCTCACCAGCCGCAAGCGATGGAAGATCAGAGATGGCTTCTTCCACAGTAAGATGATCCTCCAAATCACCCGAATATGTTCCGATGCTTTCCTTTGAACCATGTGTTTGATCTGGGAACCTGAAGTCTTTCTCTTCCTTCATCCCAATTATGAACAGTCTTTTACGGTGCTGTGGTACGCCGTAGTCGCTGGCTTTCAGTATTTCATGCTTTATCCTGTATCCGTACCGCTCGAACAGTTTCTCAAGCTCGTCTATCACCTTGTTCCCGTGCTCATCCTCCATCGAGGTTAAACCGGTTACATTCTCCATGAGAAACATTTCTGGTTGGAGAGCGTCCAGTGCATGTGCGAACTCCCGTACCAGCTTATTTCTGTCATCGCTCTGATCTCTGTCGCCTACAGTACTGAATCCTTTACAAGGCGGACCTCCTACAACCAGATCTACATCATCGGCTACAACTCCTTCTTCCTCAAGAAGCTCAACAGCATTTTCCTTAGCCAGATCCGCCACGATACCTGTAGACTCAGGATGTGAATGTTCGAAGCTTTTGATGAACTCTTCTTCCTTATCTATCCCTGCGAGGACTTCGAATCCTGCTTTCCTGAATCCGTGGCTAAGTCCTCCGGCTCCTGAGAAAAGGTCTACGATTTTAGGTGTCATCTCTACAATTACGGTTTTGCTGCTGGAAATAATAAAACGGTATTCTGGAGGAGGGGAAAACGAGTTAACCCTGTGGTGTGAATAATATTATGAATGACTTCGTAAATCGGAGTCTTCAAACTAATAGTTCTGCTGGAACATTTGCAGAGCGGGTCGGGATTGGAAGCTTCGCGCTTCGTCCCACCCTCCTACTTTTCCTAATCAATATTTTTTCTAGATAAAAACTTCCAGAACCAAATATTGGGTATGGAGATCGAAATCGGCGACCAGAAGATACAGGTCGAGGAGAAAACCAGCAGCCGTGCTAAAAGGTTGAAACTCCGTTACAGGAAGGACAGAATCGAACTGGTAGAGCCTGAAAACCACAACCTGGATGTGGAAAGCTTCCTCAGAGACAAGAAGAACTGGCTACTGGAAAAAGGACGAGAAGTTCAGAAGTACCAAGACCGGAAGCCGGAGCACGATATACGGAGAGGCGGCAGCATAAATGTACTCGGCGAAGAAAAACAGATCAAAGTAGAGAAACGGAAATCCGGAAAGGTAGAAGAAGATATAGTCTTGGCTGAGCACCTTGTCGAAAGAAACGGGCTGGAAAACCAGCTTGAGAAAAGACTGCGTGAACACGCACGGCGGAAGATAACTGAATGTATCGAAGAGTACATTTCAAGGGTTGAGGGAAGCTTTAACAAGGTTTTTATCCGTGATCAGGATACTCGTTGGGGTAGCTGCTCATCAAAAAACAACTTGAACTTCAACTGGCGGCTGGTTCTCGGACCTGAGTACATTTTACGTTATGTAGTCGTCCACGAACTCGTACACTTGGAGATCGACAACCACAGCGAAGAATTCCACGAAAAACTGTACAAATTGTTTGATAGGAAGGATGAAGCTGAAAAATGGCTTGAAGAGAATGAAGCAAGGTTAGAATTCACCTGATAAGATTGAACTCCTCAAGTATCTCAGGCTCTTCCTCTTCTACATCTACATTTACGACTCGTGCGATCGACGGTCCTTTACGGCACCATTCAAGCATCTCATCAACATTATCGTCTTCACCTTCGAATACTGCTTCGACCTTGCCATCTTCCGTGTTTTTCACCCAGCCAGCTAGTTCCAGGTTCTTGGCTCTTCTACGAGTAGAGGCTCTGAAACCAACACCTTGAACCTTTCCACTGATCACGACATGAACTCTCTTCATACAAGAACAGTTCTTACTCTTCACGGAAAAAAGTCAGGAAAAGTGGAGATGTAATTCAGTTCTCTTCCTGATTGATCCTTTCTACATTAATGTACTCAATGCCGGTTTCCAGTTCCGAGGAGTCTAGCACTGTCTGATATAGCTTGCCCTTCTCTTCAACCTCAGACCTTGTTTCACCACTTACACGGACTGCAATTGTACGAGTTCTCTGCTTCAATCTATCTGAAACAATCAGGCTCTGCATCCGTTCTCCCTGAACAACAGGGGTTATCATCAAGTCCTCTCCATTCAGGTTCTGAAGATAACCGTCTTCTGAAGAGTTGTAGTTCTGTAGAACAGTTTGAAGTCTTTCAGCACCTTCCCCTGAAAGTTGTCCTCTAATCTGCCGTTTGAATGTGCTTACACCTGATTGAACAGATCTCTCAGTTGTTCTTACGATGTGAGATCGTTCTAGAACATTTATATGAACAGTTGCCTGATCCTGGCCAGTATTATTCAGTGTTACATTGTAGTCCTGTATCTCGACAGTTTCACCTTCATTTAATGTTTCACCGCTTACACTTACCTCTTCACCGCTTCTGGTAATCTCCATAGGTTCACCCAAATTCAGTGTCCTTGAACCTTGGACTACGAACGGTACCTGTGCAGTGAAGTTCATTTCACTTATCGAACGCTCTATTTCCGGTCCTCTGTCATCCACGGTTTCAATATAGTATCTGATTTTTTCGGTCGACTGGTTTGGTTTTACATTGATATGTGATCTGAACTCCATGTTTTCATGACGCTCCCTAAGCTCTTCTACAACTCGCTGAGCCGTATCCAAGTCACTGGTCTGAAGCTCGATTTCATGACGGTAGTTGAAATCGACCGAGTCAAAACGGTTCAAGTCGTTTACAACTTGAGCGCATCCGGAAATAACTACTACAGCGGCTAAAACCAGAGCGATTCGATTCCTCATACCTCTACTTTGTTCTCCGGGATTTAATTTTGTTTCCCATAAGAAAATCCCTGGGTACAGGAAAATATTCTTTAAACTCCGGCAAGAAACACCTGTTATGACAAATTCTCAGGCATCTCAAAACGCCGCTCAGATACTTGACTCAGT
>JBEQAZ010000021.1:0-7171 GCA_041640055.1 Candidatus Nanohaloarchaea archaeon
TGTTTTTACACCCTTCAATCATAACGCGTTTTTTATATGGAGCCCTGTACAAACCGTTAAACATTATGGAAAATGTTCTCTGGTTTGAAAACATAAATTCAGATGATACAGCTAAAGTCGGTGGAAAGAGCGCCAACCTCGGAGAGCTACGGAACGAGACAGATGTACCCGTACTACCAGGATTTGCGACCACAGCCGACGCATACGACAGATTCATCAAGGAAACAGATCTAAAAGATAAAATCGAAAGACTGCTGGACGGACTGGATAATGATGATGTAACAGACCTACAGAAAAGAGGGGAAAAAATCCGGGCGCACATCAAGGAAGCAGAAATGCCTCAAAGCCTGCGAGAAGACTTTATCCGAAGCTACGAGGAACTTGAGGAACGACTCGGAGTCGACAACCCTGAAGTAGCTGTGCGTTCTTCAGCTACAGCAGAAGACCTGCCAGGAGCCTCATTTGCAGGACAGCAGGAAACATACCTGAATGTATCAGGCAAACAGGACCTGATCAAAAGAATCAAGGACTGTTACGCCTCACTTTTTACTAACAGAGCTATTTCTTACCGAGAGGACAAAGGATTCAGCCATTTCGATGTCAAGCTTTCCGCAGTAGTCCAGAAGATGGGACGGTCCGATATCGGAGCAGCAGGAGTAATGTTCACACTAGACCCTGACTCCGGATTCGACAATGTAGTAACCATCAACGGTTCTTACGGACTAGGAGAATATGTAGTACTTGGAGAGGTCAACCCTGACGAATTCACAGTATTCAAGGAGAACCTTGGAATCATCGAGAAGAAACAGGGAGACAAAGAGATCAAACTGGTCAGAGATGACGATGACGAGGATAACGACAACATCGAGAAGAAGGTTCCACAGAGCGATAGAAACAGTTACTGTATAACCGATAACCAGGTCAAGGAACTGGCCAAGTACGCGATGAAGATCGAAGAGCACTACGGCAAGCCTATGGATATCGAATGGGTGCTCGACGGCCAGACCAACGAACTGTATATCGTACAGGCACGACCTGAAACAGTACAGGCAGAGAAAGACGAAAATGTAATAGAAGACTACAAGCTCAGAGAGGAAAGCGAGGTCAAGCTGGAAGGAGCTGCGATCGGATCCAAGATCGGAAACGGGAAAGCACATGTGCTTGACAGTCCGAAACAGATCGATCAGTTCGAGGAAGGACAGGTACTCGTAACCGACATGACCGACCCTGACTGGGAACCGATCATGAAGAAAGCAGGAGCGATCATCACCAACAAAGGAGGAAGAACCTCACATGCAGCGATCGTTTCAAGAGAACTCGGTGTACCAGCCGTAATCGGAACAGAGACCGCGACCTCGGACATCACGGATGGAGAAGAGGTCACCGTCGACTGTTCCTCCAGTAAAGGAAAGATCTGGGAAGGTAAACTCGACTTCGATGTCCAGAGACATCACCTGGACGAAGTACCGGACACAGATACAGATGTACAGGTCAACATCGGAGAACCATCAGAGGTATTCCATGTAGCACAGCTACCTGTAGACGGAGTAGGACTCGCAAGAGAAGAGTTCATCATTTCAAGCCATGTAGGAGAACACCCACTCCACCTGATGGAAGAAGGAAGAGAAGACGAATATGTCGAAGCACTGCGGTCCGGAATCGGAAAGATCGGAGCAGCATTCTACCCAGAACAGGTAGTAGTACGGCTCTCAGACTTCAAGTCAGACGAGTACGCAGAGCTCGAAGGAGGAGAGAAATACGAACCAGACGAAGCCAACCCGATGCTCGGATTCAGAGGAGCATCACGGTACTACAGCGAAGAAGCACAGAAAGCATTCGAACTTGAATGCCACGCACTCAGACGCTGTATCGATGAACTAGGACTTGACAACCTGACGATCATGGTACCGTTCTGCCGAACAATCGAAGAAGCGAATAAAGTAAGGTCCAAGATGAAGGAGTACGGACTGGACAAAGGCGATGTAGAGATCTATGTCATGGCTGAAATCCCATCCAACATCATCCGAGCAGAAGAGTTCGCAGAAGTATTCGACGGATTCAGCGTCGGTACAAACGACCTGACACAGCTTACACTCGGAGTAGACCGAAACAGCGACCAGTTGAAGCATGTATTCGACGAAAGAGATCCGGCAGTCAAGGAATCAGTCAGCAAACTGATCGAAAGAGCACACAAGCACGGAAACCATGTAGGGATCTGTGGAGACGCACCATCAACACATGATGGATACGCAGAATTCCTTGTAGACGAAGGAATCGACGCGATCAGCGTATCACCGGATGTGGCACTTGAAACAATTCTCAAGGTAGCCGACGCAGAAGAAAACCGGGATGTAGAAAATGAAGTAACTGATGAACCTGAAGAATCTGAAAGCTCAGGTACGGAGGTCTCCGTGAATGTAGATCTGAAGGTTGGAGAGACCGCCGGAAGAATTTACGACAAGCTCGATGAACACGGTAGAGCGACCGCAGACAAGCTAAGCGAACTGACCGGAGAAGCAATCGACAAACGGCTTTTGGAGCAGGGACTTGGTTGGCTTGCGAAGGAAGACAAGATCGAGATGCGGAAGAACGGGGACAAGACGGTCTACGAACTCAAATAACCTCAACCACCTTTCTTTCTATCCTTTTCTTCTATAAAACTGGTAGCCTATAATTCTAGTTAGTTCGTGCCGGGGTAGCCAAGTGGCCAAAGGCGACGGACTTAAGATCCGTTCCCGTAGGGGTTCACGGGTTCAAATCCTGTCCCCGGCAAACCTAATTCATAGCCATAACAGCTCTCAGATCCTAAATTCTGGTCAGTCTACAGATTATTTATCACCTCGGAGCCTATACCAAATCACTAGTGCTGGGGGTAGTGCGATGATTGATGAGAGGTATGAGTAAAGTATACTTATGCTGGTAATGAATCCGAACTGGCCTAGTATCGGAGTTATCGCTAGTACAAGCACTCCTATACCTGTTACTGTAGTGAGCATTGAACTGGTAAGTGCTCCTCCTGTTCCTTGTAAAGTTATTCTCAGTGCTTCGAACAAGTCATCTCCATGTTTTAGCTCATCTTCAAATCTATGTGTAACATGTACGCTGTAGTCTACTCCTAAACCTATGCTAATAGATAGTATTGTAGCCGTCATAGCGTTCAAGGGCACATCCAAGAACCTCATCGTTCCTACAATTAGACTAAGAGTCAAAGCTACAGGGAACATATTAGCAAATGCTAAAAACGGTTTTCCAAACGCTATCTTATACATAAGAACCAAGAAAGCGAGAGATAGGGTTAAAGATATAGCTAAAGCATTAATAGCTGAGCTAAAAATGATATCAGATACCCCCTTGAAAACTATAGTCATTCCTGTAGCTATTGCCGGAAATGTAAACTTATCCGCAAAGTTCTTGCTTTCAGAAGTAACAGCAGACTGAGACGCTGAAGGCTTAACATCATAAGTGATCTTCGTTGAGCGATAATTATCTGAAAGATACTGATCAGCTGATTCAGGTGAAACTTCGAACAGCAAGTCATAAATTTCACCTAAGTTATCTTCAGGTATCCCATCCTCATCAGGGTCATTTCTATCAAGCTTGGCTCTAAATTCAGGGTTTGTCTCCGAAGCGGAATCTACTACGCCAAGCAGACTTTCATATTCAGCCTCACCATCTACCTTTACATACGACTTTGGCACATTTCTGCTTCTTTTATCGACCTCATGCAGTACATTCGGGTTCCGCATCGGCGCGTCTATGTACAAAGTAACAGAACTCTGGCTTCCAAAACGGTCTTCTATCATGTTCAATGTCTGAGTGGATCCGTAATCACTCGGTGCGAATGGCTCTGGTAATCCCTCAATATAATCCGGTACATCTTCGGGAGGCAGAAAGTCCTCCTGACTGAATGTGGTATCAACCCCGGTACCATAATAACCTACTGAAGCTCCAACTAAAGCAAAAAGAAGCACTGAAATATACGGTGCCTTTCCTAGATTAACCGTAACAGGTAAAACCTTGCCTAATATAGAGTCCTTTGATCCAACCGGCCTCTGACCGAAGAAAGGTATTCCCAGAGACTTTCTTTTCCGATCTGAGATGACTTTTGCAGAGGGAAGGAATATCCCAAAAATTAGAGTTGTGAAAGTTATTCCAATCCCTGCAACAAGGCCAAAGTCCTGGATAGGACCTAGACTAGAAGTTAAATTTGCTAAGAAACCTATTACTGTGGTACCAGAAACCATGAAAAAGGCAACTAGTAACTGCCTCAAAGCGATATTCATCGACTCTTCGATATCCTCGTTCAACCTTTCCTCCTTGTAACGGTTAACTGCGTGAATACCAAAGTCGATACCAACAGCCAATAACAGGGGTGGTACGGCAATCAGCATCTGACTGAAAGGTATTCCTACGAGCCCCATAAATCCAAATGTCCAAACCATGGCCATAACCAAGGAAATTACCCCTAGAATCAGGTCTATCGGATCTCTATAGGCATAAATAAGGAATGAAACTATCAGTATAGCTGCAGCAGGTACAACTATAATCAAGGAATCTGCTATAACGCTTTCAAACTCATTATTTACGATACCAGCGCCGTAAACCGTTACATCATCCGTTGCCCTCTCTGTACGAAGCTGAGCGGACTCAAGTTGAGCAGAATCATCAAAAGGATGAGAAACTGTTGCCAACATACCCGAAGAGTATGCGGAACCCGAATTGAAGTCCTCTGAAAGCAAACCTGTAAAACCAGGATTCTGATTTAAATTATTTACAGCAGTATCTATACGGGTAGGAGTAGCTTTTTCCACCGCATTAATCTTCTGCTGATAGCTAGTAGCTCTAGGATTCAATCTCTTGGCAACAATATCTGCGGGACTTGTGATTGACGAAATCAGTATACCAGAATTGATAAGGCTTTTTTCTGTCTTCAGCATTTCGATAAGAGATCTCTTAGATAATACATTGCGACCTGTCTTGACAAGTTGAGTTGATGAACCTTTTTCAGAAAATGAAGGTCCGAACTCGGAGTTCACGCTTTCTAAAGCTTTCTGTGCATCTGTACCTTCCGAGAATTGGCTTGTTCCTGTCTCAGTAGATATGTTACCTAATCCCAGGGTAAATAAAAATGTTATTACGAGAAATACTGCTGTTATTTTCTTTGGCTCTTCGACTACTTTTTCAGAGACCTGATCAATGTACTTCTGAATCATCTTATCATTCTTCAATCAAGTTACTCCAGATCACTTCCGGCCTCCGCAGATAGAAGCTGGCTGAAAGCAAAATCAACAAAGTCACAGCTGCTATAGGAACTACAGGAGGTCCAGAGGATTCTTTTTCCTCAACCAGTACAGGCGTTCTGTAAGTATCAGAGTACTTTGAATCATCTCCAACCTCATACCTGAAATCCATTCTAACCGGATACTGTTTAACGATGGCTGAGCTACCCGCAGAAAGTTCGAATTTCAAGACTTCAGATTCTCCAGGTGTCAGTTCTGAAACAAAGGCCCTGTCATCTGAAGTGGATATAGGGTCTGAGGCAAAGATTTTAGCGTCTACATTTTCATAGGTGCTAGAAGAGGGATTGGTTACATTTATACTGTATACCGATTTTTCACCCTGTTTCACCGAGTTATCCGCCGAATTTACTATAAAGTCTCCTTCGGAACCTATTATCTCGGCATTGAAGCTTAAATCTGTTCTAGCCTCCGATGAACCATCAGCAGCGTCGTAAACAGCGTTAAGATCGTAAATTCTTGGTCCAGGCTCTGCGTTGCTAGATACTTCCACAGGGAATGAAAATTCTGCTTTATCACCTTCATCTAAAGTTCCAACCGCATAAGAATTTTGTTTCACCGTGAGACGTGGATCATCAGGCCTGAAATTCAGTTGCAAATCAGTTAGTTCTCTTCCTGCCTGGTTGTCTATTTCTCCGGTGATCATGTTTTCTGAACCTTTACGGAGGTCAGCTTCTATATTATCTATTTGAATTTTTGTATCGCTATCGGCTTCGACTCCGAAACTGAATGAGTTGGTTTCCCTAAATCCATCATTCTGAAAAGTTGATGTTGCCTCAACTGTCATTTCAGAAGTTAATGTATTGGGTGCGACTGATGCCCGGAAGTCAAGATTCTTTGTCTCACCTGCTTCCCACTCTCCTATGTATCTTTCTGATGATGCGGTTTTCCCGAAAGATAGGTCTTGGTCTTTTGACTGTAAGTTCAGTGTTGTATCTTTGACCGAAGTATTCCCAGTGTTTTCTACTGTAAGTGAGAGAACTCCTGATTCCCCTGTAGAGCCTGAGAAGCTTGAATCAACAAGATTCAGATTAGCAGTTTCTCTTACTTTGAGAACTACTTTTGCAGTTTTGAAGGTGTCGTCATAAACATAACTTTCTATGGCGCCATTATTCGTATCATATTCTATGTCCTCTATGTAACGGTAACTTAGGTCGATGGGTACATAGTAACGGCCTGATGACGCATTCTCCCATACATTTATTCTGAAACCCTGTTTTCTAGGGAATAGACCATCAGGTACATCTCCAACAGCAGTTATATCTTCTCTTACATTGATAGAAGCGTTACCTCTATCACCGATCGAATATGTTAGTCCGCTTGCAACTTTGACCTGAGAGTTCAAACCCTGAGGCCCTGGATTTTCAATATCTCCATCATTCATTATAGAAAATGTAAAACGCCCTGTTTCTCCTGGAGCAAATGTATTTTGTTCCGGCACTATCGATAAGTCAGGATTCCCGCTTACAGTAGCTGTCTGTGCCGATACAGGGAAAACAACCATCAGAAAAATTACGGTGATCAAAAGTAATCTATTCATTATAATTTTTCACTGGTTAACCAGTTTTAAAACAGGTATGTAATCTCAGAGTAAGTGCTTAAAGACTAAATACCAAATCAATAAAAGCAGCCCAGCACAAATGGTCATCAATGAAATTACATGGTATGTTAATTTTGACAGCAGTCGTTATAATAGCAGGATGTACCTCTTCACCAGCAGAGGACAATGAAGACAGGATAGATGAACCACAGGTGACACCTACAGAAAACGATACTACAAATAATACAGAACAGTCTAGCGACGAACAAGACACCACCGTGATAACGCATACTAATTCAGGTTTCAGCCCTGAAACAGTTACTGTTGAAGCCGG
>JBEQAZ010000022.1:0-6733 GCA_041640055.1 Candidatus Nanohaloarchaea archaeon
GTAAGCATTTCTTTAAGCGATTGTTCTTTTTCCGGTTCTCTTACTGTTGGAAGGTACTGTGCTGCTTTGACTAGTGTTTCAGACATAGTTCAATTGCTCCTCTTATTTCTCTTGTTATGGACAGGGAAAATACGGGTTTGTGTTGTAAAGAATAATTATGGACGAGGGTTTTTTACTCCTCTGTCTTTACTGCTTCGCCTTCGCCATCTTCGATTTTTTCCTCAGCTCTGCTTGAGAACTTCGGTGCGTGAATCTCTATATCTCTGGTGAGATGGCCTTTGGCTAGGACCTTCTCATATCCTAGTTCTTCGAGATCTACTCGGTAGCCGTCATCAGTTTCTTCAGCTAGTCCTTCTTCGACCATTCTTTCGATCTGCTGGTCGATATCTCGAAGATTGATACCTGTCTGTTCTGGTGTACGAGAGTTAAATCCGTGCTCTCCAAGTTTGTGGACACCATCTTTGGTCATTTTTTCGTGCTTGGCTTTCTTTCCTCGGCCTGCGTTTCCGCGGCCTCCTCTGTGACCTGCGCCTCTGTTCTTTTTGCTGCTTCCGTGTCCATGACTGCCAGACTTATTCTTCTTTGATCTTCTTTTTGTCATATTTCTTCACCTCTAAATCATTTTCTCCAGTAGTTCGTCTAGGTTTTCTCTACGTCCAAGTGCTCCGCCTTGATTCACGTTTCGCTTAGTGTCTCTAAATCCTCCGGACGGAGGTGCAAGATTGACTACAGTTCCGTGTTCGACTTCGACGTCTTTAGATTCTTCGATTGCTTCTACTGTTTCGTCGCTGATCTCTCCGTATGTGATGAAGTCTTTTGCCTGTTTGAACATTCCTTCAATTGCTTCTTCATCTTCGTAGATTACGCACTGGTTTCTTCTGTCAAGGTTGAGGTTTTCTAGTGTTGTACGTGTCTTGTGCGGTACGTCTCGTGTTCCTCTTACTCTTATTGCGGCTATCACTTTTCGTCACCTTTGTATTCTCCGATCTTTTTGAGTGCGTTGAAGACTGCTTTGATCAGGTTTTCTCGTGTCCGGGTCTGTCCTCTGCTTTCTACCCAGACGTCTTCGAAGCCTGCTAGCTGCAGTGTTTTCTTGACGTCGTCGCTTGCTGCGATTCCGATTCCTTTTGGTGCTGGTTTAAGTTCTACTTCTACGCTTCCGGATTTACCTGTTACCTTGAAAGGTACGCTGTGGTCTGTTCCGCATGCGCATTCCCAGCTTCCGCAGCCGCTGCTTACTTCAATAAGGTTGAGCTTGGCTCTACGGTTGGCGTCTTCGATTGCCGCTCGTGTATCGTCTGCTTCTCCCATGCCTAGTCCTACGATTCCGTTGCGGTTTCCGAGGACGGTCATGGATTTGGTGTTGTATCTTTCTCCTGACTTATGCATTCTGCAGGTTCTTTTGGAGACTGTTCTTCTTTTTCCGCCTCCTTTTCCTGGTGTTCCTCCGATGAGGATTACTTCTTCTTCCAGGTCTGTTAGCTGGTCAACGATTTCTGTCTCCATGATTTCTCGGTCATGGTTGAGTGCTTCTCTGATAGTGGTTACTTGTCCTTTTGCGACCTGTCTCCCTAGCTTGGTCTTCGGTTTCCAGACTTCTTCCTGTTCTTCGGTTTGTTGTTCTGCCATTCTATATCACTCATATTCCTCGTCAATTTTTTCAAGGGTTTTATCGACTTGTTCCGGAACGTTTTCTCCGGTCATCTCTTCGATATGTTCTCCTCGAAGTCTTCCCTCTGATGGGAAGATTCCGTCGCCGGCTGGTACGTTTAGTCCGCCGTCGATCAAGCCTTTGAGGGCTGCGTATTCTCTGCTGCCCTGTTTTGGAGTCTTCAGTCCTAGGTCTAGGATTGCTTCATCTTCGTCAGCTTTCTTTGCTGCCAGGTATCCTGTCAGGTATGCTGCTGGAAGGTTGCCTGTATGCTGTTCCCATCCGAACTCTCGAAGGTGCTTGCTTGTTGTCTGTGCTGTGTTTTCGTCTCCTTCTTCGCTGTAATGTGATAGGTGGACGGTTGTATGCTGATTTGATGTTCTTACTACTGCTCGTGGTTTCCCTGATTTCAGAAGTTTCAGTCTCTGATCGTAATCTGTTTTCTGTTCTCTTCGTCTTCTGAAGGGAAGGTTAAAGTTTGTTGAATCTGCCATTAGTATTTCACTGCTCCATCTTGTTTTCTACGTGGTTTTCTAGGTGGTTTGTGTCTCGGAAGAATCCTCCTTTGCTCATGTCGTAGAGCTTTCGGTACTGTTCCTGTGTGATCTCGTCGTTGTCTCTCATTTCTTTGAGGCGAGCTCGGATTGCACGGATTTTCTCCATCCATTTCTCTTTATCGCCTTTTCTTGCGGATTTCTTTCCTTTACGGCTGCCCTGTCCTTTTCGCTGTCCTTTCTTCTTCTGTTTCTTGATCTTCTTGCTTCGGGCGTTGGAGGTTCCTTTTTCGTCTCTTTTCTGGATTGCTCCTCCTTCGATAAGGTTTCTGATATCGTTCCGTGTGATTGCTTCGGATACTTCTTCCTGTTCGTCTGGATCGATGTAGATACGGTTTTCTCCTACATCAAGGATTTCTGCTGCCATTCTTTTCTGGTTCTTTAGATCCATTATTCTTGGTCACCGTTGTTGAGGACTTTGATGTCCTGTTCTTCTGCTTTTTCGATTATCTGTGCTTTTTTACGTCCGCCAACTGTTCCTCCGATTCTTGCTGCTTCTGTTTCTGCATCAAGTTCGTCAAGGTCTGCTGGTCTGTGGACGAGTGTTTCTTCGTAGCCGGAAGGATGTTTTCCTCTGTCTTCAGTTGCTGTTCTTCTACCGACTTTTGGAAGTTTTACTGCTCCTTTCTTCTCTAATCTTGCTCTGGAGTGCTTTCCTCTTGGTCGTCTCCAGGAAGTGTTCTTCAACTTGCTCTTCTTGTGTTTGTCTTCTCTTTCGAATGTCATTATTGTTCAGCCTCCGCGTTTGTAATGTAGATACCGTCCTGGAAGGTTCTTGGATCGCGATTTCCTTTATTGGATAGCTGTTCGATCCGTGCTGCTGTCTGACTTGCTGCGTCTTTGCTTGGACTGGTTACTGTGATTTCGTCGCCATCAATCTGTACGTTGGCGTTGTCCATGATGTCTGCTTCTCTTGGCTTACGCTCTCCCATGAAGTTCTCTACTACTACTTTGTCTCCTTGCTGTTTTACTGTCATCGGGAAGTGCGCGTAGACGGCCTTAAGCTTGTATTCGTGAGGGTTTTCGAGTCCTTCAACCATGTTTTGTGTATGTGATTTGAAGGTGTGGACTATACTTGTGACGTTTCGCTTGTCTGCTTCTGTGCTGATTACTACTTCTCCGTCTTCTACTTCGACCTGTACTCTTGCGTGGTCGAGTGTTTTCTCCACTTCTGTACCGTTCCGGCTTAGTGTAAGTACGCCGTCCTGGTATTCTGCGTCTACGTCTTCCGGTAGTTCTACTGTTTCTTTCATTTTCTAATCACTCTAGTAGACGTAACCAAGGAGTTTTCCACCGTGGTTCTCCTCGATTGCTTCTTCGTGGGTTTTGATGCCTTTCGGCGTGGTAACGATGAGGTGTCCGAAGTTTCGGGCTGGTAGGTATCTTTTTGCCCATTTGTCGTATTCGTCTACCTGTGTCGGGAAGTTTGGTTTGATCGGTCGGCACTGGTTCAGATTGTTTGTTACTTCTACTCTGAACTTGTCACCTTGACCGTCTTCAACCAGTTCGAATACGCCGATGTAGTCCAGTTTCTGTAATTGGATTAGTACTTGTTTGATTGTTTCTGTTGCTGGTTCGATCTTTGCGTATTCGCGGTCTTGCTGTACTGCGTTGTTGATTGCGGATAGTGCGTCGCTGAGTGGGTCTTGCTTCATCTTTTTGGTCACCTATTTGAGCTGTTCAAATCCTAGGTCTTCTGCGATTTCACGGAAGCACTGTCTACAGTAGTCAAGTCCGTACTTGCTGATGACTCCTCTACCTGTTCTTCCGCATCTTCTGCATTCTTTCTTGGATTTTCCGAAGTCTTTTTCTTTCGGTACGTTGTGTTTCTCGAACTTCTTTCTCTTTCCTTCTTTGTGACTGATCTGGCCGAGTATTTCTTCGTATCCCATTATTCTACCACCTCTGCTCCGAGTTCTTCTTCTACGAACTCTTGTGCGTCTTCACGATCTACTTTGTGGTCTTTTCCTAGTTCTCCAGGTTTGTGGTCTCTCTGCTTGACTCGGTAACCTGGTCTTTCTAGTTTGACGTTTACTTCGAATCCTTTCATACCGATGTCTGCGTCGTAGTCCATTCCTGGTACGTCGATGTATTCGGAGACTCCGAATCCGAAGTTTCCGTTATCGTCGAAGCTTCTTGCTGGTACTTCGTTTTCTACTGCTGGAAGGATTGTTTCTAGGAATTCTCTTGCTTCTTCTCCTCGGAGTGTTACTTTTGCTCCGATGTTGAGTCCTTCTCTGAGTCCGAAGGTTTTGCTTGTCTCTCCGGATTCTGTTCTTACTGGTTCTCTTCCTGTCAGTTTTTCGATCAGGTCGTATGCTTTTTCTACGTCGTCTCCAACCTGTCCTTCTCCTATGTTAACTGTTACTTTTGCTATGTGTACCTGTTTCATTTCGTTCATTGTGTGTCACCTAGGTCAAGTCCTGTTGTTGCTACCAGGTTTTCTAGTCGTGTGTCGAACTCTTCGCCGTTGCTTACTGTGGCTGTGTCCGGGTTGATTCCCTGGTTGACTATTTCCTGTAGTTCTCCTGTTTTTCCGGCGTGTTTTCCGTCTGTAACTAGTACCTGTGCACCTTCTTCCAGTTCTACTTCTTCTCCGTCGTTAAGTCGGAGTGTGTTTCCTACTGTGTATTCCTCATCTGTGTAGTAGTTTTCTCCGTTGTGTAGGTGGTAAACGTATTCCTCTCCTTCGTCTTTCTTGCCTGTGATCTTGGCAATTACTTCGTCGCTTTCTGTTTCGAGGAATTCTAGCTGGTTTTTCTTCTTGACTACCCGGAATTTTTCTTCTGCGTCAGGTAGTTCGATCAGGTCTAGATTGCCTACTCCTTCTCGGACGTCTCCTACTGGTTCGTTGTTTCTTAGTAGCTGTCCATTTCGGATGATTTCTTTTGCTTCTTTCTTGGTTTCTGCGTATTCAGTTACGTCTCGCAGGAATACCAGTGAAGGGATTGCGTCGGTATTCTTGCGGGAACCTGTGATGGTTGTGATGTAGGTCTGATCCTTTCTCTGAATCGGGTAATGTCGTGGTGCTGAAAGTCTTTTCTGATGTGTCATTGTTTACTTCTCCTCCTTTTCTTCGTCGTCTTCAGTTTCTTCGGATTTTTCGAGTTCTTCCTCGGTTTCTTCGATCTCTTCTTCAATTTCTTCATCGATGTCTTCTTCGGATTCCTCTTCTTCAACTGCTTCTTCCTGCATCTGTTCGAGCTGTTCCTCGTCGATTTCTTCCTCTAGTTCTTCGAGTTCTTCTTCGTCCATGTCTTGCATCTGCTGTGCTGCCTGCATCTGTTTCATCATTTCGTTTTCTTCTTCAGCTGCTTCTAGGACTTCTTCTACTTCTTCTTCGTCGACTTCGATGCTTTCGATGTCTGCTTCTTCGTATTTCTCGATTCTTTTTTCATCTTCGATGCTTAGTGCGACTACTTGAAGATTGGAAGGTGCGAAAGGTACGTGGACGTCTGTCCCGTCCTGACGGTTTCTTGATAGACCGTCTATGTATACTTTTTGTTCTTCTCTTTCGATGTTTCTGATTATTCCTCTGCTTCCCTCGAACTCTCCTGTCATGACCTGTACTCGGTCTCCTCTTCGTAGAGGGATAGTCTTAGTCTCTAGTTCGTCTCTGATCTCGTCGCTTAGTCTTGCTGAGAGAAGCTTGTCCTTAACGTGTTTTGGAGCATTTCGTCTGTATTTTCTCTGTTTGGATGGTTTCTTGCTTCCTTTCCATTCTTTGCTCCAGTTTTCTGTTTTCTGTGTCATTATTATAGTACCTCTATACTACCTGTGATGCGATTTTTCCGACTGAGCTGTATCTTTGTACAACTTCCTTTGCGATTGGTCCTCGTGTGACTGATCCTTTTGGTAGTCCTGTCTGTTCTTCTACGAGAACTGCTGCGTTGTCTTCAAATCTTACTCTGAGTCCGTTTGGTCTCTGGTATTCTTTTCTCTGTCTTACTACGACTGCGTCGAATACCTGATGTTTGACCTCTTGGTCTCCTTTCAGGATTTTTACTTTGACTGTGTCGCCGATTCCTGCAGAGTTTCTTCTGCTTCTTCGGCCTTGTCTATGTTTTACTCCGATGATTTTGAGTTTTTGAGCTCCTGAGTTATCGGCGCAAGTTAGTTCTGCTCCGATATCCAGTCCTCTTGTAATGTTAGATCCTACTGGCTTCATTGTTCTACTCCTCTAGTTCCTCTTCTTCTACTTTTTCGATTATGATGTGGCTTTTTGTCTTGGAGATTGGGCGTGTTTCGCCTACTCTTACTGTGTCTCCTTCTTCTACTTCCATGTCTTCTGGGACGTGTACCGTGATCTTGGTGTTTCGTCTTTCCTTTCGTTCGTATTTCGGTACGTTTTCTGCGTATTCCCATCTAACGGTTGCTGATTTCTCCATTTTGTTGGATACTACTCTTCCTGTGAATTGTCCGCCTCTTACTGGGTATTCTGTGTCGGTATTGGTTGTCAAAGCTGTTTTGTCACCTTTTGTGGTTGTGTTCTCTTCTGTTTTGTTGGAAGGGAGGTTAAGCGTTTCTC
>JBEQAZ010000023.1:0-6639 GCA_041640055.1 Candidatus Nanohaloarchaea archaeon
GAGGCGAAGATCATCGATATGAACGCCAACATCATGGATGACGAGGACTTCGATGTACAGCCTGTTGTTTCCAAGCAGGATGTACTGGATATCCAGGAGTTCTCTAAACAGGTCACGGTCAGTCAGGAGATCAAGGAGTACATTGTTGACTTGGTTGACTGTTCTAGGAATCCTGAGGATTATGGTCTTGAGTATGGTAAGTTCATTGAGTGGGGATGTACCCCGAGAGCATCTATCAATCTTGCTTTAGGTGCGAGAGCTCACGCATTATACAATAAACGGCATTATGTTACTCCTGAGGATATAAGAGCGGTTATCGAGCCGGTTTTCATCCACAGGATACTTCTAAATTATGAGGGTGAGGCTCAGGGTATCGAGGTCAAAGATATTATTGATGATATTGTCGGCACGGTGCCGGTGAGGTAGATGAGAGAGGAGGACTTTTACGGCAAGGATGACCTTACCTCGAAGGTTGACGCACAGGTAAAACGAGTTTCGGAGATGTTCAGGTTCGCCCTCAAGTACAAGGAACAGTTTCAGGCCTCCGGGATCGAGTTCTCAGACCTCCGGCAGTACATGGTGACGGACGATGCATCAAGGATTGACTGGAAGAACTCCGCATCAACCCAAGACCTCTATGTGAAAGAGTACGAAGAAGAACACGACATGGATGTATTCATAATCTTAGACGCATCCGACACCATGATGTTCGGAACTTCAGAAAAACTGAAATCAGAATACGCAGGAGTAGTAGCCGCCGCACTAGCATACGCATCCATAGACAACGGAATTAACGCAGGATTCGGAATGTTCGGAGAAGACCAGATCACCATGACACCGGAAGGAGGACAGGCACAGTACCAGAAAGTACTCAACGAAGTAACCCGGTTTGACAACTACGGCGGAACGTTCAACCTGGAAGAAGCACTCACCACAACAGTAGGCCAGATCAAGGAGAACACCGCATTATTCATCGTATCCGACTTCATCGATGTAGAAGGGGACTGGAAGGCAAAAATGCAGATCGCATCCGAAAAATTCCGGCATGTCATGTCAATCATGGTAAAAGACCTAAGGGACTACAAACTACCGGAAAACGGCAACATGCGATTCGAATCACCCAGCGGAGAACAACAGATGGTAGTCAACACTTCAAAATCCAAGGAAGAATACGAAAAACAAGCAGAAAAACAGGAAAGAGAAGTCAAATCCCGTATCGAGGGAGGAGGCAGCAGCTTCATCAAAGTAGATACAAGAGACGAGTTCTCCGCGGCATTCGCCGAGTTCTTCGATCAAAGCGGAGGTGGCTGGTAAATGGAGATAGTATTCGCCAACCAGTACGCAGGACTACTCGGACTCATACTCGGACTACTCATAGCAGTAACCATGTACTCCCGACAGTCCAAAAGAGCACGAGCGATGAAGTTCGGAAACTACGACACACTTCAAAAGGTGGCAGGCGGAAAATTCATCCGCTCAAGCAATATACTAACAATACTGAAACTGGCAGCGGTAACACTTCTAATCGCCGGCGTTTCAAGCCCTCAACTGGTAAATGAACAGAATGTGGCGGACGCGAACTATGTGATAGCTATAGATTCCTCTTCCTCCATGTTTACCACCGATATCGAGCCAACTCGTTTCGACGCCGCACAGCAGGTCTCACAGAACATCATCGACGACATGACCAACGAAACCTCGCTCGGAATAATATCGTACTCAGGCAGCGTCCAAACAGAGTCAGAGGTCACAGGCAACCTGGAGAGGGAAAGGCAGGCAGTCGAGAACATCAGTATAGGTGAAAGTGCCGGCACAGCGATTGGAAACGCGATAATAAGCTCTGGAAGCCTACTCAGCGGATTAAGAGGAGAAAAAAGGATTATCTTGATGACTGATGGAGAGAATAATGTAGGAAGCTCCATCAACAAATCTATCAACTATGCTCAGAGGCAGAATATCTCGATTTATACCATCGGTTTCGGTACGACCGAAGATCAGAAGGATTACGGAATGGTTGAAGGAGTGAATGCATCAAGAGCTGATTTCCCTAACCTGGATGTACTTGAACTGAACCGTTTGGCGAATGAGACCGGCGGAGAGAGCATTATCTTGACGGAGAGCCAGGATATCGATCCGGAGTTCGTGGGTATCAGGCGGGAGGAGGTTCGAACAAATCTTTCCAACTTCTTTATCATAGCAGGGTGTGTGCTTCTGCTGATTGAGTGGATTCTGAAGAGTACAGGAGTAGAGGTAATACCTTAATACGGGAGGTGAGAAAATAATTAGATATGGCTGAGGGAAAACTGGGTATAGAGGACGCCGTAGCCGTACTGAGCAACCAGGCAGAGGGAGTAAAGAAGGAGATAGAGAACAGAGATCTTTCTAAAGAACAACTGGAAGAACTTTATTCAGCCGAAAAATCCGTTCAGAACCGTGAAGATGTAAAGAAAACTATAGAATCCGAAATCAAGCATATAGAAGTATCAGAAGTTCTCAGCACAGCCAGCGAAGACATCGAAGTACTTGAATCAGCATTAGAGAAGTTCAAGACCTTGAAGGACATTGAAGAAAAAGAAGGGGGTTTTGAGAGGCTTGATACAGAAGAGATAGTTGACCTAATGGGAGGAGACATATCTCATATGGAAGAATTTTTGCAGAGACATCGACCGAAGGAAGAGAGTCTAGAGGAGTTGCTTGAGGCAGAGAAAAAAATCAACAATAGGGAACAAGCGATCAGCCTTATAAAGGAGAAAATGAGAGAGGAAAAGCTTGAGGCCAACTACACAGATGCAGAAAAGGATATCGAAAGTCTAGAAGAAAGCGTAGAAAGACTCAGAGAAACCAGCGACTATGTCAAACCAGAAACCGAAGAGCAAGAAGAAAATTCGGAAAAAAATGAAACTGAAGAAGTCGAAGAACAACAGAAAGATGAAGGCAATGAGAAAACCGAGAAAGAAGGAAGTGAAGAAAAAGAATCTAACGAACTAAGCAGGAAAGAAACGCTTATAGAAGAACTTGATTTAGACCTCAGCAACGAGGAAAAAGACGCTATAACCTTAGAAAAGTTAGAGAGTATCAAGGAAGAGAAAGAGCACCGTAAAGATATGATTGAGGAGCTTGAGGAAAAGAAAGGCATGAGCGAGGAAGAACTGAGGAAAGCCAGCACCGATGACTTGGAGAGGATAGTCGAAGAAGTCGAAGAACAGGAAGAAAACGATGAGGAAGAGGAAAGCTCTAAATCCAAGGATGAGATGAGAGAAGAAGCCGAGGAAGACCTGCAGATGCTGATGGGTGCAGGAAGCGGTAGTGAAGATGAAGAAGATGATTCCGGTCCAGGTAGAATCGAGAAGATCTCCCAGAAACTTGGCTCAAGGATAAACACTGAAGAAGAGGATGAAGAGGACGATACACAAGATCTGGACAGAAAAAAGCTTGATGAAATCCTGAACAAGTACAGGGAACTACCACAGGACGAAGCCGTGGTAAAAACTGCTCATGTGATGAAAAGCTTTATTGAAAGAAGCTTGAATATCGAAAGAGAGCTGACATACAGGGAACTATCTGAAGAAATACCAGAAGATACCGAGAACCTGCAGAAACTATCAGGCATTTTCAAGGAACTAAATAAAGAACAGTACACTCAGAATATCAACATAGGTTCTTCCGATTTTATCGAGACATGTGAAGATTCTGTTGACGATTTAGAAAGGTAAGATTTCCGGCGGAATAATGCTGTAATATTCTGTCGCAATATATAGGAATATCACTGTTTCCCCGATTATCAGAGCAAGGTAAGGGACTTTGAGTCGAAGCGAATCAAGTTCAAACCTGGTCATAGCAACCGAGTACAGAATCAGTAAAAGCGTCCATGCTGAAGCGAAGACCGGGAAACGAAGCTCAGGTGGAACAATACCCTGATCAGGGACGATCTCAATCCTCATATCAGCGAACGAATACGAACCCTGATCTGTGGAAACGATGACGGTCGCATTACAGTCCCGGACCTCTGAAACCGCATCAATATTCAGGGAAAGAGACTGAGAAGCGTTCGGCTCGATTGTAGTAGAGTAATTTCCGAGTGTCTGACCACATCCTTCCAAGTTCTGAACCGATATCGTGGAGTTCTCAATTGTTTCCTCACCAAGGTTCTCTACCAGGAACGGAATCGTCTGTGACTCACCGCTTTCAATACGGACTACATCAGGAGCCTCAGAAATCCTCACACCGGTCTCAGTAATATTCTCGAAAACCTCAAAGTCTACTCTTTCTACATCCAGAAGTCTTTCCCCGTTATCTCCAAATATACTTACTCTGTAAGTTCCTGGCTGCACATCCTCACCCGGATTAAGGAAAACCGAACGGTTCAAAGTCTCATTAGGCTCCAGTTCTGTAACAGAGGCAGACTGACTGTCCCATGTTCCCGGAAGATTACCTGTCTCAGGCTCTATAGTTAGATTGCCTACGGTCTGGTCGGCTAGGTTCTCAAGACGGAGTCTGACTTCGGAAAAACCTCCTCGAGGTGCAGAAACACTTCCCTGATACGATTCTATATTCAAACTCAGCGTAGGGATAGGTTCAGGCTCAGGTAGAGGCTCGGGTACAGGCGTCTGACCCGGATTGTCATTATCCCCCTCTATAGTCTCATTAGATTCTTCACCCGTCTGATTGGCGTCTCTAGGAGTAGGTTCCTCTACTGGATCTCCAGATCCTCCGGTCTCTCCTCCAGCAACGAGAACTCTGAAGTTTTTGAAAGCCGTTAAATCGAAAGTCTCTGTACCGTAGATCTGAGGGTCCTGAGCTGCTCCATCAGTTATCGAGCACTCAGCCGTGATATTAAGCCTTGCGAGATAGTAACCAGTTCTGTTCGTACCAGGAAAAGTCTTCGCACGGGAAAAAGACTGAGAAGGAAGTAAATCCGTCTGATTAATGGTCGAGTATGTCTTACTTATAGAAGGACCTATCGCCTCAGGTCCATCTTCTGGCTGCCATTCTGTTTTGTTCTGAAATGTGACATTCAGATCCGCCGTTACATTCGCTTGAGAACTTGCATTGTTCAGGAAGCTAAATAGGAAGGATCCTTCTCTGCCGGAAGGGTGGATTCCTCCTCCTGGCGTCCTGAATCTTGGGACAGCAACTCCACAAAGCGATGCTATCCCTACATTGATATCGGCTCTGTCAGCATCACGGTACTTGGGATAGACTTCGAAGCTACCTGTCTCTGTATTAGTAGTCCCGTTTTCACCCAGTAGATTGAACTCGTAACCGTACTCTCCTGCTGATAGCTGACCTAGGTTCAGTTCGTATTCCTTTATTGAAGTTGATTCTCCGGCTATATTCATCGGCAGATTATCGCTGGTAGTATTGTTTGAAAGATCTTCTATTGTCAGATTGAACGCCTGAACGGATTCCTCAGGGTTCGTTATATCCGAAAATGCTTCAAGATCATCTTGAGTGTTTTTGAAGAAAGGTTTAAACTCTGAGCTCAGTATTCTCAACTCATCTGGTATCACTTGAAAAGTGGTAGAGTTAAGCTCTGATACATTGTCGAATACTGTTGCCTGCCATTCTCCCACCCGGGCATCCTGACTTAAACTGTAATTGTTTCTGTAGAGATAATAGGGATCTGTAGTATTGGTTTGATTTGCTGACTGGTTTACATTTGTATCCATCAATTTCATCGGTTCATCCGACAGTATGAGATCATCCTGGTTGTCAAGAAGTTCCAAGGTGTAATTATTGCTTTCAGACACATTCAGTTCAAATTTTACCTTATCACCTGCGGCTATCTCCTCATCTCCGCTGCTCTGATAGACTGAGAATTCTGCCAGGCCTAGAGGCAGGATTGTAACGGCTATGAGAAGCAGAAATGTCTTCTTCATGCAAACACCTCTTTCAGCAGCCATGCCATGGTAAGGATAACACCGAGTAAGAGTAAAATAGTAACGCCGGACACACCACCAGAATCTTCATCTTCCTGATGTGAGTCTTCATTAGTCCTGTTCGATGACTGTTGAGAAGTACTGTTTACCTCCTCAGTATCGCTTTCTTCACTCGTATCAGTTGGTGCTGCTTCTTCATCTTCTTCCGGAGTAGTTTGATTTTTTTCATCGTTATTTCCGGAGCTGAAACCGGTCTGTATACGGTCAGAGGTTGAAAATATCTCAAAACTGAACTCCTGCACAGTCTCGACATTCGGCCGGTTCTCTTCCGTCTCATAAACCCGGCTGAAAAGTAAATCGAATCTATGTGACCTTGTATCTGCATCCAGAGGTATCTCTGACTGTACATCGAGGTAATGTATCTCTGCGTACTGATTATCTCCCAGATAGTACCACTCACGGTCCTGTGAAGGCGTTTCAGTTATCTCCGACGGCTCCAAAGTTATGCTTTCCGGAGTATAGACACTGAGATCCGTTGAAACCGATTTAGATACAGTCAAGTTAATTTCATCGTTCCCTGTATTGATCAAGCCTATTCTGTACTTTTTGTCGAGGTCTGATATGTCGCTGTCTGTTTCTGGTTGTTCGATTAGTATGTTTCCTGATGCCGAGGCTGCTAGAAGGATTATTAGGGTTGTTAAGAGAGCTTTCTTTCTCATTTAGTGGGCACCTAGGAGGTGTTGTTTGCTTTGAAGGTTAT
>JBEQAZ010000024.1:0-6549 GCA_041640055.1 Candidatus Nanohaloarchaea archaeon
ACAGTTCTAACTTCAAGTAAATCTGAACTGACTTGTTAGAAGACTTCAAGAGGCCTAAATATATCTGAAAAAAGCTAAGACCTGTTCTAAACCTATTTAAGTCTTTCTAAACAACTTATCGTTAAGACCATGAGCACAGAATCAACCTCAGGTGAACGCTTTTGGAATCGATGTTATCCAAAATCCACAAGAATTTCTAGACGATAATCCCGAGTATACCGATCAACTGGTAGACGCAGCTCAATCAGCTTTCTCCGCAGACGGCGTACCAACAGAACAGGACACAGTAGAACATGTACTACCTGTATCAACACTAGTACTCGCCTACGACCATGAAAAAGACGAGTATGTAGGCTTCTCCTCAACTGACCGAGTCGCAGATACCGTATACGAGCACGGAATCGCGGTAGAGGAAGAACGACAGAGAAACGGCCTTGGAAAAGCCATGCTCTCACTCAGCATACTCCAGGAAATGGACGGAGAAAAGGAAACAGTAACTTACAGGACACAGAGCCCTGCGATGTACAACTGCAGCCGCCAGGTATTCAACGCATATCCCCGGCCAGATGAAGAGACGCCTGATGAGATAGATGAATCATTAGAGGATGTAGCGGAAGCCCTGGATCCGGATGCTGAAGTAGAAGACAATGTCATGAAGGCGGTGTATCCAGAACCTATGTATGAAGGAATACCGGATGGAGAAACAAGAGAGTACCTGGAATCACTGGGAATGGATTACGAGAACGGTGACGCCGTAGTTGTCGGAGGACAGGTAACCGAACAGGAAATGGAACAAGCCGTAAACCAGTACATAGGACAGCACTCCAACATCAGAGAGGTGAACCACAGATGAAACCAGAAAAGATAACCCGAGAACTCGTCAAGATACAGTCCACAAAACACCAACCAGAACAACTCGAAGAAGCAGTGGAATACGCAGAAAAGTTCTTCCAATCCGAAGAGTACATTTTACAGAGGTTCGAGAAAGAAGGCAAGAAATCGCTGCTAGTAACATTCAAGCAGACCATGAAGCCGGAGATACTTCTTCACGGACACCTGGATGTAGTGACCGCAGAAGAAAACCAGTTCGAACCAAGAAAAGAACAGGGAAAGCTGTACGCCCGTGGAACAGCAGACATGAAATCAGGAGTAGCCTGCCTCATCAAAACCATGCAGGACCTGAAAGAAGAAAAACCAGATATCGGACTCCTACTGACTACAGATGAGGAAATCGGAGGCTTCAACGGAACCGGACATCTCATCGATCAAGGACTTGAACCCAGATTCGTCATCTCCGCAGAACCTGACGACTCCGGAAACTTCCCTTCCATAGTCACAGAACAGAAAGGAGTACTCCAGCTCAGAATCACGGCGGAGGGAGAACCGGCACACGGATCCAAACCAGAAAAAGGCGAGAACGCCGCGGAGAAAATCATGGACAAATACAGAGAAATAGATAAGCTCTTCGAAGACGGAGATTTCCCGACAACAGTCAATCTCGGAAAGATAAGAGCCGGGGAAGAAGTCAACAAGGTCCCGGAAAAAGCAGAGATGCAGCTAGATATAAGGTACTCCGAACAGTACCCAGCTGAAGAAGTCCTGAAAGATATCAAATCAATCGAAGGACTAGATTTAGAGATAACTGCCAGAGCTCCGATGATGAAGAATCCTGAAGGAGAAGAGCACATAGAACAGCTACGACAATCCATAAAGGAGATAAGCGGCGAGAAACCTCAGAAAAGAAAGGAGAACTTCGCAAGCGACATGAGGTTCTTCACATCTCAAGATATACCTGCAGTGTGCTACGGACCTGAAGGCTACGATCTGCACGGTGAAAACGAGTATGTAGAGCTGGAAACACTCAGCAACTACATCAAGACGCTGAAAGAGTTCATCAGAAGTGAAACAGAATGAATTTTAACTCCTTCACCGTACGCAAGATCAAGATCCCGCTGAAAGAACCGTTCGAGATAAGCTCGGGAACCGTGGAAAACAGAAACATAGTAATACTGGAAGCACAGAAAGACGGAAAAAGATTCTACGGAGAGGCTTCCCCACAGTTCGCACCTTTCTACAGCCATGAAACAACAGAAAACACCTACAGAAACATAGAAAGGTATATAGTTCCCGAGGTAGCCCGATCTGAAACTATAGAAGATTACAGAGATGCGGTGAAGAAATATAAAGGGAACGGGATGGCGAAAGCTGCCGGAGAGTTCCTGCTACACCACAAAAAATCTTTCATGGAAAATAGATCTCTTTCTGAATTAGTGGATGGTTCAAAGCAGAGTATTGAGTGCGGTGCAAGCATAGGCATACAGGAAACGCCCGAAGAACTGGTCCGAAAAGCTGAGAATAGGGTAAATCAGGGTTTCCAGAGGATCAAGGTCAAGATAAAACCGGGTAAAGACTTAGAGTTCATTAAAGCCCTGAGAAAAGAATTCCCAGACCTGGTTATCTCTGCCGACGCAAACGCGGCATACAGCATTGAAGACTTCGATCGGCTGGAAAAACTGGACAGATTCGATATCAAGATGATAGAACAGCCACTACACCACAGGGATCTTATCAACCACTCAAAACTTGCAGACAAACTGGAGACACCGATCTGTTTAGACGAGTCAATCCGAAACGCGGAGGAAGCCCGGAAAGCCGCGGAAATTGGTGCATGCGAGATCATAAACCTGAAGCCTCAGAGGGTTGGCGGTCTGAAAGAATCACGAGAGATAGGCAAAATCTGTGAAAAACAGGGTCTCGATCTATGGGTTGGAAGCGTGGTGGAGTCCGGCATAGGAATGAGTTATGCTCTGGCAGCTGCATCAATGCCTCAGGTCAACATGGTGAGCGACTTGGCGCCGACACAGAGATACTTCAAAGAAGGTATCCTGCGGGAGGAAATCACTATGGAAGACGGGTCCATAGATGTACCTGGTGAAAAAGGTCTTTACTCCGAGGTGGATAGAGCGAAGCTTGAAAAATTTACAGAGAAGAAAACCTGTTTAGAGGCCTCGAAAATACAATGACAGACGAATTCGATGTAACGCCCTTCGATGTAGAAGGAACAGTAAACTACGATAGACTGGTAGACAAGTTCGGAACCAACGAAATAGACGAAGAACTCAAACAGAGACTGTTTGACCTGGCAGACGACCAGAACCTGTATGTAAAAAGAGATTTCGTCTACTCACACAGAGGCCTCGACGAGGCACTGGACGAATACGAGGAAGGCGACGGATTCTTCCTATACACAGGTATCGGCCCCTCAGGAAAGATGCATATAGGCCATATCATCTCATTCTACTTCACAAAATGGCTGCAAGACAAGTTCGATGTAAATGTATACATACAGGTAACAGACGACGAAAAATACTGGGATAGAGATGTAACCGACGAAGAAATCGACAAATACGCAGAAGACAATATTCGGGAGATCGCAGCAGTAGGCTTCGATCCAGACAAGACATTCATCTTCCGGAACCGCGAATACATGGGTAACATGTACGACGGAATCGTCAAGATAGCTGAAAAAATAAATAACTCACAGGCACAAAGCGTGTTTGGATTTGAAGGCTCAACGAACATCGGTATGAACTTCTGGCCAGCAATACAGAATATACCGACCTTCTTTGAAAACAAGAGATGTGTAATTCCTGCGGCGATCGATCAAGATCCTTATTGGAGGATTCAGAGAGATATAGCAGAACAATTCGGTCACAAGAAGACGGCAGCTATCCACTCCAAGTTCATCCCGGCACTCACCGGACCTGAAGGCAAGATGAGCTCAAGCAAGCCAAAGACAGCAATTATGCTGGACGATAACCCTGAAGAGGTAGAGGAAAAGGTGAAGAAACATGCTTACTCCGGAGGAGGAGATACACTGGAGGAACACCGTGAGGAAGGAGCTGATCTAGCCGTTGATACCTCGTTCCAGTGGCTGCGCAATCTGTTGATGGAGGATGATGAGCGTATCCGTGAGATCGCTGAAAAGTATTCTTCCGGGGAAATGATGACGGGTGAGATAAAAGAAATACTGGTTGAGGAGCTAAATGATTTCTTGCAGGAGCATCAGGAGCGGAAGGAGAACGCTGATGAACTGGTTCAGCAGATGATGTATGATGGAGAGCTTGCACAGGAGATGTGGGACCGGAACATCGATCTGGATCTCAAGCGGTAGGATCTGTGGAAAACCGGTTTAAACAATCTTTCTTCATTTATTCCTGTAATGCTACCGGAGTTCATACTCAAGGAGGAGAATCTCAGAAGATACGATCTCCTCTACCTAACCGGTTTGATAACAGCGTTCGCCGGCTTTATCGTCGCAAGCTATGCTTTTCCATCAAGGATATCTGTTTTGACAGTTGTTTTTGCTGCGATACCTCTGGTATACCCACTGACTCAGAAGTTTCTGGAGGATGAAAATCAGAGTAAACCACATCGGTCTGAGATACTCAGTTATTTCTCTCTTTTCGCTGGTCAGGCTTCAGCATTTCTATTGCTTGCCTTGACTACTCAGGGAAACTTCTCGGCCCAGATGAACATTGTGGGGGCAACAGGCAACTTCGTCAACCTTAACTCTCTATTCGCAGAGATACTTGTAAACAATCTTGGCGTATTCTCAATAATATTCATTTCATCGGCTGTAATCGGTTCTGCAGGTGCTTTCATACTTACATGGAATGCTTCAGTTCTTGGTGCATTTTTCTCTCATTTGATCTCGCTGAAGGGGACAGAAGAATACATCAGCCCTGTTCTATACATACCTCACGCCACACTGGAAATGTCTGGTTTTATCTTAGCGGGTATAACAGGTTCACTGGTCTCTGCAGCCATTTACAGAGAACATTTTGACCTTGAAACATGGCAGGACTACGCTCTTCTGCTTTCTCTTGGGATCTCTCTTGTCATAAATGGAGCTTTTCTAGAAACAGGTTATTTGTTGGCATTCTTGGCAAGCCTTTTCGTAACAGGAGTAATAGGCTATAAGCTCTATGCTCTTGGAGATCTCTAGAAAGCTGTCTGGTTAGGATAGGTCATCATCCCGTTATCCGTTATACGCAGAGGATGTATATCTGATGAGTGATCTGTTCGACGCATTTTGAAAACTTCAATAGTACGGGTTCTTGAGGACTCTACACGCTCGTATCCAAGCATTATAACTCCGTCAACCACGAACTCGATTATCTGGTAACGGCTTACCTGGTTGCTCTGTTCGCTGTAAGGAACCTCCGATAGAAGACATGCAGTAACATCGTGATCCCGCAAAAAGTCAGCTAATTCATTAACATACTCTCTTCTGACAGGTGAGCTGTCGAAAACCATTGCAAACTTTGTAACAGAGTCAAGTACGAGTCTGTCGGCGTCCACTTCCTCAACTTTTCTCTTCAGTTTTTCCATGAAACGCTGTGGTTCGAAGACTTCTCCTCCGGAACCTGATTTCATAAGATTCTTCACTTCCTCGAAGTGGACCTTGTCCTTGATATCGTCATCTTCAAAGTCCATACCGAAGACCCTACTTGTCTCCTTGATTTCATCAGTAGGTTCGGATATCGAGAAGTAAACACCTGTCTCATCGTGATTTTTGGCGCCTTTGTAAAGGTACTCTGTGGTTAAAGTAGTTTTACCGCTTCCAGAGGTTCCGCTGACAAGTACAATATGTCCTCTTGGAATACCGCCGTTGAGAAGTTGGTCCAGTCCGTTCACTCCTGTCTTGGCTCTCTCGACCTCTGACATATTCAATCATTAAGGTACTTCTACTATTAAAGTTAGTCGGGTTATTCTTGCCTTCTTACTGAGATTGCATTTGAGGTATTCGAATTGTGACTAGGGGAGTTGAGAGAATATTATAAACAGCTGTCGTCAACAATATTATACAGATTAGTACCACTCTATACAGGAGGTTAATTAATTAATGCCAGATAGATTAAGCACCGGAATAGACGAATTAGACGATATGCTTGAAGGAGGAGTACCTGCAAACTCCACAGTAATCATCATGGGGGACAAAGGAACAGGTAAAAATCCTCTTGTAAACAAAATAATGCAGCAGGGACTGGATGATGGTGAAGAAGGTTTATATTTAACTCTAGATGGCTCCCCAGATGAAGTTATAGATGACGCAGACTACTATGGATGGGACTTCGAAGGTTTCAAAGACGATAAACTGGTTTTCATAGACGGTTATTCCTGGCAGGCAGGAGGATCCGACTCAATGTACGCATTAGACGGTTTGTCCGATATGAACCAGATGAATATGACCTTCACTGATGCTATAAACGCTTTAGGCGATGAAAAGAAGAGAGTGGTGGTCAACTCGGCCTCAACACTTCTTCTGTATACAGACTCTCAGTCAACGGTTAAGCTACTCCAGGTTATCGGAGCAAAGAGCTCATCTTCCGGTGGAGCGCTCTTCATCACTATCGAGGAAAGTACGCATGATGAACAGACACTTTCAACCATTAACCATGTAGCGGATGGAGTTATCAAACTGAAACTTGATGGGGATGACAAGAAGCTATCTGTTTCAAGGATGGATAAGACTGATCACACCAG
>JBEQAZ010000025.1:0-6540 GCA_041640055.1 Candidatus Nanohaloarchaea archaeon
GAGACACACAGGATGTAAAGGTATTCCTGGAGAAGGAAAGAGAATCACAGGGAAGAAAGACCATCCTAGGATATGTGAACGAAGACCAGCTAGCAACAGTCAACACACAGGACCCCGAAGGAGGACTTCACAGAACAGAGGAGATCTCCGACGAAGAAGCAGCTCAGGCACTGGAACCGTACGACCCAGAGCAATAACCTGGTTCCACACCTCTTTCTACCTTTCTTCTACTCACAAAACAGAGAATATAGAGGAACTAAAAACACCCAAGTAGTTAATTTGGAACGAACATACCACTCTTTTTAAATAGTATCGTAGTTACTTGTTGATTAAATTAAACTCAATGAGTGTTACATATCATCGAACAACCTCGGCTAGACACAAAAAGTAAAAGATAGAGAAACACGGTTCATACATATGGAGAACCCTCTAAGCAACGATATCAGGGTTGGAACAGAGACTGAAGCTGAGAAGTTTGATGAAGCCAGGAAGCCTGAAATGTTCAAGCTCTGGATCGATATAGGAGACAGAAAAGTGCAGAGCGCGGCTCAACTAGGCTACAATCACACAGTAGAGGAAGTGGAAAACAGCCAAGTAATGTGCGTATTGGATCTGGACGAAGTAAGAATCGCCGGTTTCAAGTCTGAAGCACTCACATTTGGCGTGCCCGATGAAGAAGGAAACCCGGCACTGGTATCGCCGAACGAAGAAGTACCTGAAGGCGGAGAACTTTACTGAGTGTTCTAACAGAATTAACACTCATTAATCAGATTTAATCGAGTAAAGTAGCAAGCCAGAAAATCGGCCAGCATAAAGAAGGTATATCGCAAGTAGGCGAGTTTGTGTTTCCTGGTATATCCCTGGCGCTTTACCAAGGGTAAGTGCGACGGATACGACATATAATAAAGAAGGTATATTTTCTCAGTCTCCTGGCGAGTAAACGATTCACTCGATTCTTGTATACCCCCTTTGTTATAGCCAAATTTCTGATATCTTCATCAGATATGAGTGTTCATAGTATTTTAACACTCATTTATCTCTGACCAGATAGGTAAAGGTGTGGTGAGTCTTCTGGATCGTAATGAATCTCTGTTTCAAATCCATGTTCTTCCAGGTGAGATGCTATTCTATTGGCGTACTCAAACTGATTGTCTAGAGAGTCTTCTGCTAGGTCAGGCATCTGATATCGATTAACTCCTTTCATAGTGTGGAGGAGTGCAGAATCTTCATCATTCAGTAATCTGTCAGAGGTGCTAGCTAGGCGCTGAAATGCGTGATCAAGAACTTCATCCCTTTGTTCATGATTGGAGTAATCGAAGGTGTGCAGGTTTGTTTCTTGACCAATCTGAGCCTGGAGGGTTTCGGTAGTGTCGTCTCCAAGAACCCATCCGTACTCGAATTCAAAGCCGTTTCCTGTGTAATTATGTGTTTTGACAGGTGCTACGGTTACTTCAGGTTGTCTTGAGAAGCCTGAACGAGGAGTCATTCCCACAATATTATCGACATCCCCCTCATCAACCAGGCTCTTGCTGATTCTTTCTTCATGCGGCCACACGAAAGCATTATCCGGCTCTATACCCATCTCAGAGAGCCATTTTCCAACTCTCACACCATCTTCTACACTCGGACTGTTCACTTCAATTGAACTCTCAGGTCGGGAAGAATTACTCATTTAACTTTACAGTATAAACACAAGTATTCAAAAACATTTGAATGTTCGTTATTTATTAACAACATAGTGTTCATCCAGAACGAACACTCATCAAGACAATGTGAGTTTTGAGCCCGGTTTTTTCAGTTTTAAGTCATGAACCGCGGTTATGAAGGCGGCCTTTGTCTCGGAGAACGAAGAGTTACTGAAGCGACTGGTCGATGAGTTCGACCTGGTGATCAGTGATCGTGATAATCTCAGGCATGTATGTGAGGATAAGTTCCTGAATCTGGAGCATGATGAGGGAGAGATCTTTGAGGTGCTTGAATCGAAGGGTGTTTCCACCGCCGTTAGCCTGGGGTATCGAAGGCTTTTCTCGGAACATCTCTTAGAGCATACTGATTTTGAGTTCTATAACATGCATCCATCGATTCTTCCGGCCTTCAAAGGACTTGATGTATACCAGCGGGTTCTTGACCGTGGTGTGGATGTGAGTGGTGCGACACTTCACCGCATCAATGAGGAGATGGATGAAGGAGAGATAATCGATCAGATAACCTACCGTGTGAGAGAGGACATGAGTGTAGATGAACTTAAGGAGTACGCGGCGAAACACGAGGCCCGGATTGTGAGAACAAACCTGGAAGAGTTGTGACTGAACCATAACAAATTTAACTTTGTTCTGTTATTTACAGGTATAGATGTCTATTCAATGGCCTAGCCTCGCCAGCGTGGACGGAACACTTCTCACTCCGCCACAAGAATGGAAGAATGTGAGAAGAGAAATAGTGTTCAGATCACAGGACCAGAGGCTTAATACCGTCCACAACGGGACAAGCAGAGGATTAAGGAACATGCGTGGCCGAGGAATAACCTTCGATGAACAAATGCACGAAGAAAGCCCGTTTCCTGAAGAACCCGATATCCGGTATGAAGTAGAGCTCAACCAGAACATGGATTTCGGAGACAGTGAATCACTCGACTGGTCCGAACTGGATGTAGACCGGGACGAAGGCAACCTCTACCAGCTCAACCTCAACGAATCACTTGTATACGACAGAGATACTACGAGTGAAGAGGTATTGAAGGGACAAGACCTGGGAAAGACCGGCCTAGATACAGAACTACTGGAGTTACACGCGATAGTATACGAGGAGGAAAGCGGACAGAGACACCTGATGCACTGGGACCCAGGTGTGTACGACAGCGAAGGAGATAAAGACAAGTACAGAGACAATGACGGTTCTCCCGACCTGATGGAAGTTGCCGAAGACGAAGAAGAAATGTTCGAAAACTACGATGTAATGGAGCTTGAAGAGGGACTTGACCACATCTACGATGAATTAATCGAGGGAAGTGAGGAGATCGAACAGAGCGCACGTCAGGAGATGCTTGAGAACTCAGAGCAGGGAACGGATGATCTAGATTACAGCGACCAGGTTATTGAGGACGCATGGAAAGCTGAAAGATGGCGTGGAATGGCGGACGCAGTAAGAAACCTGAATACTGCAGTACAGAACGGGTACGGACAGAAGGAAAGAATCAGTTTTTAGTCAAACACAGAGAAAATATAGAGTAGAGGGCGGATAAAAAATGGATAAAAACGAATTCGAAGAGCTGATGGAGGAAGGTAGAAGCAGGTTCAGCTCCGAGCAGAACACCATACTAAAGGAACAGGCGGAAGAACAGCTTGGAGAAGAAGTTTCGTACGAGGAAACTATCAGAGACAAAGTAAGGCTGGAGCGGAATATAGAACTATCTGAAAGATACCATACAGTCAGAAGAATAAGAAACAAGTTTAAGGAAGCAAGAAACATGATGGGGGACGATTATGAAGTAGATACAAATTCAGATAATGCAAGAACAGTCGTCGACAAGCTTCGTGATATAGATGAGAGATCAGCAGAGTTAGATAAACTAGAAGAACTCAAAACAGCGATAGAAAGGTTCATAGTAGAAGAAAAAGACATAGAATCTCCTGAACTAGAATAAAAACTAGCTATTTCAGCTTTCCATCCGAATCTATCTCCTCTCTTCTAATCCTCGAACAGGAGATCGGCTCACCATCCGCCGCTTCAAGCTTGTTGATGACCTCAACCTTTAACTCCTTTTTCCCGTTTTCTCGACGCTTCCCATTTATCTTCCCGGCATTCTCTCTATTCTCAGGGTTAACAAGCAAGGTTTCGCCTTCCTCCACTGCGTTTCCGTAGATATCATCTATCTCTATGATACGGTAATCATCCTTGCCAAGAGCTCTCAGAAAACTTCTTATGTTGCTGGCTCTTTCCTCAAAGCTGTCATGCTCTTCAGTCCCTATTTTCTCTGTAAGCATCTCATCGGAGGTAACACCTACATCAAGGTGTTGCGATTTCTCTACAGCAGTACTGAGAATGTATCTATGGCCAGAATGGAATATATCCCAGCTACCGCCTACAATCAAATGCTCAGACTTATCTAGGTCAACTAAATCTTCCACAAAACCTCCTTTTTCTTCATTCGCTTCCATCAGGACCGCTCCCTCACCTGGCTGACCGTATACGACTAATGCACCTTCTGGAGCGAACAAAAGAGCAGGTATAGCCAGAAGGTCCTCTTCCCCATCAACTTCGATCATGGCAGAGCACCGTAGTGCGGATGCTTTTCTGACGGTTTTCCAGGCTTCTTCTGATATCTCTCCTGCCGGATTCTCGGTTTCAAAGGTTCTCTCTGCCTTTATATCTTCAAAGTGCTCTTCACCTACTTTTTCACGCTGTATGCTGCCGTCGACAATAGATAGGTCTGCCTCTATATCGGACTCTGCTATATCCTGTGAGACTCTATCTCCGACCGCGATAAGTCGGGAGAAATCTCTATTCTGAAGTTCTTCGGTCAGTTCTTCTTCCTCGTATACCGGTCCTCGAGGCTCTTTCAGCTTTTCTCTATCTTCTTCAGACGGCGTGTAGAAAGTCATTTTTTCTATGAAGATCTTGCGAGTATCTCGACTTCGTAACCTTCAGGGTCTTTGACGAATGCGTAGTCTCCTGGGCATTCTGCGGGAGGCCGGTAGTCTTCTCCTCCTGCTTCTACTGCTTTATCGTATGCTTCTTGGAGCGTCATGTCTTCCGTTGTGTGGATTGCTAGGTGTCCGAAGCCTTCTCCTTTGTCGTATTTGTCGTCTTCGCCGTGGTTGTATGTTAGTTCGATTTCTGCGGTCTGTCCAGGATGGCCTAGGAAGTAGAGCGTGAAGGTATCCATCTCTTTCTTCCTTTTCATCTCCATATCGAATGCGTCTGTGTAGAATTCGATCATTTCATCTGGAGATCCGGTCCGGAGCATTGTATGTGCTAGTTTCATAGTAGTGAATTGGTGCATGGAGATTTTTAGTGTTAAGCAGTTTTCAGTTCTGAGGCAGGATATTCACTGCTTCTGTGTGTTTGCTGCCTTCCAGCTCGTTGAAGAACTCTATAACCAGATCAGCTTTTCCGTTTGTATGGAATACTTCCAGACAGTTTTCTCCATCTAACTTGCTGTGGAGCTGTGTGGTTATGACGCTGTCGTAGTCGTGTGCTATACTGCCGATTCTCTGCTCTTTCTTGTGTGGATGTCTTACAACTATGACTGCGTTCAGTTCACCGCTCAAGCTTTGATTGTTTATTGTTTCTTGGTGCAGGTTCTCTATGGCTTTCCTGAATAGTTCGCTGCGGCCGTTGAAGCTTGATTCTTCCTGTATTTCATCGATTTTCTCAAGTGTTTCTTCATCCAGTGACAGACTTATTATTTCCATAACACCTGATTAATAGCACTGCTTAAAAAGTTATTAACACGAGTTATTGTTTATGAACATAACTGAAATCCTTGCAGCACTCACGGTTACAGCAGTTTTCTCGGCAATCAGCGCCTTCTTTCTGTTCATATCGGAGAAGGACTTTGAGAAGATCACACCTTTCCTGATCTCGCTGGCAGCCGGGACAATCTTCGGCGGAGTATTCATCCACCTCGTATTCCGGATGGCAAACAAGTACAGTTACACGCGGAACACCGGTCTGCTTGTTATAGCCGGAATCCTCGGATCGTTCTTCCTGGAGAAACTCGTGCACTGGCACTGCCACCATACCGGGAGGCATGAGGAACCGCTTCCATATGTTCTCGCCGCAGGAGACAGCGTCCACAATGTGCTTGACGGCATCCTGATAGCAACCAGCTTCCTCGCATCAACATCAGCAGGAGTCGCATCAACAGTAGCGATCATCGCTCATAAAATCCCGAAAGAACTCGGCGACTTCGGAGTCATGGTCGACGGCGGATTCTCACAGATCAAAGCATTAGCGGTCAACATCGGCGTCAGCGTCTTCATGTTCGTAGGAGCCGGAATGGTACTGCTGCTTTCACAGACCTCAATCGCTCCCGTACCTGTACTTCTGCCGCTCGTGATCGGAAACTTTGTATTCATAGCAGGCAGCGATCTGCTTCCCGAGTTTAAAACAGAAGACCAGTGGATAAAACACCTAGCTCTGTTCTCAATCGGAGTGCTCATCATGTACCTGATCCCGTACCTGAAAGCTGCAGTCTAGAACTCGTTCAGAACTTTACTGAGTTTCTTGGCGATTTCCTCGCCTTTATCCGTTAACTCGATATTCTTTTTCCTGCCTTTCTCCTCTGTATCCACCAGGCTGTTTTCTTCAAATCTCTGGATAACTCTTACAGCGTGGGAGTAAGTGCAGTCAACGGATTTAGAAAGTTCAGATGCATAGTTATCAGTACGTGGATTGTTTATCTCGATCAAAAGCCGGACCGGCTTTTCACGGACAAAAAGTTCTCTAAGCGGTTTTGACACCTTTAATTCTCCTCCTTCCCCCTAACAACAAAGTACAGGTTTTGATACACTTAACTTCTAGGGTTGAAACCTTGTG
>JBEQAZ010000026.1:0-6432 GCA_041640055.1 Candidatus Nanohaloarchaea archaeon
CCTGCTTTTTCCAGGTCGACTATAAAGTCCTCGTAATCCCGGAAGCTGTCCACTATATCTGTGAAATCTGATTTTTCAACTCTTTGCTCAGGGTTCTGGCTCGAAAGCTTGTCCTGAACCAGTCTCTGGAACTTTCTCTTCAACTGCTGCAGATGCTGCTGCTCATCATGGAACTGATGCTTTCCTGCTTCTGATACCGCGTTCTTCACCAGTGAATCCTTTAATGTGGCTGAGTACAGGCTACGGGTTCTTGAAGGCAGGTTGTGCGCTTCGTCTACAATTATTATGGCGTCTGAAAGATCGATATCTGCTTTCTCCAGTACTACATCTCTTACTCCTGGATGGAAGATATGGAAGTAATCTGCTACCACTAATTTACTGTGCTCGAGGCTGTGCATCTGAACCTGGTAAGCACAAACCTTATGGCATATCTTCTTTACCTCTTCAGCTGAAAGGTTCTTGCTTCTAACCTCTCTTACTCTTTTCATCGCCTGATCTGTTAACTGATGGTTATCATCGAATGTAGCGTCGTGACGTGGACAGTCAGGTTCGTCCTCGTCCTTCATCACATTCTGAGCTTCGCACAGGTGGCTTTTACCGATCAGATCTGTTGAAGTGATCTTTTTCCCGTGTTTCTCGTTGATGTTTCTGACTGTTTCCAGTGCGATCTGGTGCTGACTGTGACGCGGTGTCAGGAAGAAAACCTTTTTTTCCTCTTCTATAGCCTTTTCAATCGCTGGAGTTAGTGCTGCGGCGGTCTTTCCCAGTCCTGTTGGTGCATGAATGGTCGCTGAGCCTTCATTTTCGATTGCTTCCTCTACTACCTCTATCATCTCTGTCTGCATGTCTCTCGGGGTATCGAACGGGAAAAGATCCATACACAATACGATGACCGGTTACTGTAAAAAACACTGCGGCAACTATAATTCAAAGCGGAAAAGTGGCAAACATTCTTTAAGTTAATTTCAGTTAAACTATGTTATTATGACTTGGTACGCTCCGCAGAAGATAGAAGAAGCATTAAATGAGACTAAAGACTTTCTTACACCATTTAACATGGGTTTATGGACAAGCTTGGCAGTTCTAGTTCTCCTGATGGGAGGGGGGCTTGGAAGCTTCAACCCTCCGATGGGAGGTACAGGTCCAAGTTCATCCGGCAGCACCTTTTCAGATGCAGATATCGCGTCAACCGCGCCGTCTTTCACTGCTGATATGCACCAAGGCCTAGATCTAGGTAATATGGCCACAGGAGCTTTCAGTGCCTCTGCTGGTGTCGATGCAGCTATTATAGCATTGGTAGCAGTAGTTGCAATCGTCTTTACAGTTCTGGCGATGCTAGCTAAGTTCAGTTATTTCCAGGCAGTTATGGAGAAGAAAACAGGTATCAGAAGGCTTTTCTCTGAGAACCTGACTAACTCTCTGCAGTTCATCGGTCTGAGCTTTCTCATACTGATTCTGGCTGCAGTACCTCTGCTCCCGGCAGTAGCAATCGGAAGTTCAAGTCAGGTCCTTGCAGCAGTATTTATCGCAGCAATTGCTATCTACTGGATTGTACTGGCGCTGGCCTTGACATTCATCAACGACTTCGGTATTCCGTTGATGATCAAGAACGATATCAATGTAATTGAGGCAGTCAGAAGATCTCTTGGCCTTGTGATGGCCGAGAAGGGGCAGGCAGCGATCTACTTCATAACGAAGGTAGCTATCGGAATAGCTCTAGGAATCCTAGGACTTGTTGCATCACTTGTAGTGGTTCTGGCACTGCTTATTCCGTTCGGAATCCTTGGACTACTTGCCTACCTTGTAGCACCGGTAGCAGGTTTAGCAGTAGCGGCAATAGGTCTACTGGTATTCTTCGTTATCAACCTGTATGTAAGAGTACCTATCGAGACATACAAGCACTACTTCTATGTGTTGAACCTTGAAGAGTTCGAGGAAGAAGAGTTCGTTGAAAGATAGCTGTCAAGACTGGACTGGCGACGGTCCAACATCTTACTTCTTTTCTTTATTCTCTTGAATAAGAAACGGAAATTACTGTTCAGCCTCCATTTCACCTGTTCCATGTTCTCAAGCTCTTCAGGATTACTGAAAGCGTTACGAACTGTTTCACGAATCACCCATACTCCAAGCGGCGCCCAGTATTCGGGTGTGACTTCTCTGACCACTATCGCTTTGGCCTGACGGTTCCTTTTCCGTAGATGTTCCATGATTCCTAGTTTGGTGGCGTAGTATGCTCCTGCTGTTTCCTCTGCGTACTCTGTTCGTCCAGAGTATCCTTCGTAGTTATTTGCTATGTATGTATTCTGCATCGCATTCCATGCGGAGTCAGGGCGTTTCAGTTCCAGAAGTTCGTATTCCCATTTTCCAGGTATCAGGAATATGTGGAAGTTGTTGCCGATGTAACTGTTGTTGTAGTATTCGATCTGTCCTATTTCCTGGTTCTGCTTAACCCCGTCAAGTATCTGTGATGATATCGTATCATCTGTCGCGGTAATACTCCATCTTGTGGGAACCAGTTTCCGGTTCTCCTTCTTTCCCAACATCCCTGTGGACATAACCTGCTGAAGAGTGTAGTTATCTACTCCTTTTGTGTATAGCTTCTTCACAGCGTTTTCCGCCTTGAATTCTTTGTCATAGAAAGCGTCTTCCACACTCTTGTTGACTGAAGGGTTCTCTCCCAGCTTGAACTGCTTCAAGTCGCCGGAAGCGGAAACTGGCTTAACTCTGCCAGCATTTACACTGTTGAAAGGCTTTTTATCTAGTTCGACTTCTACATGGGTTGGTTTTCGGGCCATAGCGATCTCCCGTGCCGTATCCACAAATTCATCGGTCTGATTCACTCTGGTCTGTTTCCTTGAGTTGACTAGGCTGGTTCGGAGTGAAGCGATCTTGTCGATGGAGTAGTTTTCGCTGTACCATTTATCCGGTGAGTCCATCAGCTTCGAGTCGCCCTGATGCTGCGGTGAGAGCACACCGGTACTTGGCTTGGGATAGTTGTGTGAGCCGATGAAAACGCTTGGCGGCGTCGACCCGTTAAACTTCTTGGCATTGTTCTGTATAGGCATGACTGACTCCAACTTTCTCTTCGCCTGTTCCTCAGACATACCTTTCGCGAGTTTGCCGTATCCCATATTCAATAATTAGATGTAAAACTGTAAATCAATGTTGAAAGAAATTTTTCTATCCTATCTTCCAGTGAGGGTCCTCGTTATCTTTGATCTCGACGATCTCTTCGAGGACTTGTTTTTCTCCTGTTGACATGTGGTCTTCCAGGTGTTGGAGCTGTCGGTACTGTTTTCCTGTCAGGTCTGCTAGTAGTACTGCGTCATCATCGAATGTTCTTCCTACTGTGGCTCCGCTGATTGATACTGCTATTTCATCGCCTTTGGTTGCCTGATCTATGCTTTCGTTCTGTTCCTGTATCGCCTTCAGTCTGCCGACTTTCTCTCCTTCCTCGTTCATCAGGGTTGTATCTGGCTTAATCACTCCTTTCTTGACCTTTGCTCCGATTACGGCAGGTTTGGCCTGATTGAATATGTGTTGAGGCATCAACTGGATCTTGCCAGGTCTCGGAATTTTTTCCAGGGCTTGTTCCTGTTGTTTCTTCTCCAGCATTTCCTTCCATTCCTCATAGTCTTCTACTATCTTGTAGATTACTTCGTTTTGGAACAGTTCTATTCCCTTGTCCTCGATCATGTCCTGCGCTTGGTCTGTTATCTCTACATTGAATGCGAAGACTGCTCGGTGTTCAGGGTCCTCGTTTTCTACTTTCACTACATCGTTTTTCTTTACGGGTCCGACTTTGGCTTCCTGTACGGGGATGTCTTCTATTTCTCGCATAATTGCTTCCAGTGATCCTAGGGAGTCGGCTTTAACCATTATTCCTTCGTTCTGTGTCTCGAACTCGATTGTGTCGAGTTCCTCTCTTACTTCTTCTTTGACTTCTTCGACATTTTCTGCTGTGGTTCTTACCGGTGCTCCTGCTATTGCTCCTTCCAGATCTTTTCCGGATATTTTGACTCCGGAGGCTGGTTCAATGCTGTCGACCTGACTGTATTGCTTGTCTACTCTTATTTCTTTCAGTGGGCGTGGCTGTAAAAGTGCTCTGATGTCTGTTGTTTTGACGCCGTCTTGTGTTCCGTATACAAGTGTTTCATCGGCGTTGATTGTGCCGTCGTAATGTATTATGTCTAGTGTTGTTCCCAGTCCTTTTTCCTTAGTTACTTCCAGTACTGTTCCCTTTCCTATGCTGTCATCATGTGTTTCGAGCTGGTCTGATAGGTAGTTCTGGCTTAATCCGGTTAGTGTCATCAGGAGTTCGGGTATTCCTTCTCCTGTCATTGCGCTGATTGGTACGATGGCTGCTTTTTTCTGGAAGTCGTCTACGCGGTCGAATCTTTCTGCGGTTACTCCTGTCTGGTCGTGTAGGTCGCCCATCAGGCTGTATATCTCTTCGTCCAGTTTTTGCTGGTTTCTGTCGGTCTGTTCCTGCAGGTTTTTGGTGAAGAGGTTGTGTTCGCTTTGCCATCCTGGTAGGGTGTCTATCTTGTTCAGTGCGATTATGAACGGTGTATTGGTGTCTTGCAGGATTTTCAGTGCTTCTTCTGTCTGGGGCTGTATTCCCTGCTGTATATCTACTACTACGATTGAGATGTCGCTGATGCTGCCTCCCCGCTTTCTGAGTGATGAGAATGCTGCGTGGCCTGGTGTATCGATGAACAGCATTCCTGGTATGGTTATGTCAGTGTCAAGTTGTTGTAGAAGGTCACCGCATACATCTTCGATGGTTTCTAGAGGGATCTCTGTGGCTCCGATCATTTGTGTGATGCCGCCTTCCTCACCGTCTACTATTCTTGATTCTCTGATACGGTCGAGAAGTGTGGTTTTTCCGGAGTCTACATGTCCGAGAACTGAAAGTATTGGTTGACGCGGCATTTTCTAGTTTCTAACCCCTCCCTTACACGGAAATAGATACCAGTAAAATTTTATATATCGACGGAATTCTGAGACAGGAATTCAGAAATTATAGTTGGTAACTAATGAGAGAAAGAAAGGTGGTGAGGAAGTGTTTATTCCTCGTCGCTGGAGTATCCGTGGTTCCTGTTGTTGGCTGCGTTCTTCTCGCATTTACCTGAGCAGTAGAAGTGCTTGTTGCCGTTGGTTTCTACCACGAGTTTGCCCTGTGTGCGGGCAAGTTCTTCTCCACAGTATTCGCATTTTGTCATTTTATTTGGTCACCTATCCTTCCATCTCTGTTTCTTTGATGTGTACTACATCGTCTTCTCGGATCGGTCCTCTGACATTTCTTACTAGGATCTTTCCTTCTTCGTTTCCTTCGAGGACTCGGCATCGAACCTTTCGAACGGTTCTGTGACCTTGGTCTCCGATTACTTCGATGATCTTGGCTTTTACCATTTTCCTGTTACCTTAGATTGTAATTTTCTGGATTTTGCAGATTTTTGAGTGGAGAGGAAGGTTTATTCCTCTTCTTCTGCGTCCAGAAGTTCTTCTGCTTTTTCGCTGATCTCTTCGATCTGGTCGTCTGCGTTACCTGAGTCGGTTACTGCGATCGCAGCTGACTGTACATTGATGCCTGCTGCTAGACCGAGTTCTTCTTTTTCAGGTACGAATGTGTAGCTGATGTCTCTTTCGTCCGCTAGGCTTGGGATGTGCATAACGATTTCTTCAGGGGAGACATCTCCTGCGATTACGACCAGGTCAGCATCGTTTCGTTCGATGCTTTTGGTTACTTCGTTAGTACCGATTACGACTTTTCCTGTGTCGCGTGCTTTTTCGATTGCGTTGTAGGTTTTCTCTGCGAGCGAGTCGGATGGTTCGAATTTTTGATATACCATTGTTGTTGAAAACACCTTTCACAAACTGTTCATCAAGGTCTGTGTTACAAACTGTAAGAGAATAGAACTTTTTTATACCCTAAACCCTAGGCAGTTGATTCACTGCTGTTCAGGATCGAACTCTGCCAGCTTGCTGTTCTCAACCCAGTCAAGTTCTTCTTCCAGGTTTCTTATCTTCAGGTTGAGGTTGTGTTTCTGCCTCTCATTCTCTGCTGGCATGTTCTCAAGCTCTTCGATCAGTACTTCGGTAAGTAGAGAAACAAGTTTTTCAGGTGTGTGAGCATCCTTGTATTCTTCCAGAACTTCTCGGATTTCTTTTTCTTCCATAACTCAAAATATGTTGAGAACTCTTTTTAGTTTTCTTCCGAGTCCAGAACCACATCTTCAACCTGGTTCTTCCGGTCAGAGAAGTTCTGCAGAAGCTGTTGAGCCTGGTTCTCACTTTCTCTCTCCCTATCTATCTGGCTCTCAAGATCTTCAGAAGTATCTTCAATCTCAGAAGTCAGTTGCTGCATCTCATCAATCATATCCTTAACCTTCTCAAATCTCTCAACTTCTAGGAAAAGTTTCTGGCTCC
>JBEQAZ010000027.1:0-6291 GCA_041640055.1 Candidatus Nanohaloarchaea archaeon
GATGTCAGAAGGAACGGGTTCAGTTTTCTCTTCAGTGCAGGGACAGCCATTACTACAAAACATAATGACTCGCTCAGCTTTTTAATCATCTCCCGCCTCACAGACCCTCACTGAAATCCTTAAGTAGAATCAAAGACAATTACTAATCAGTCATATGTCAGAAGAGGATACCTGCAAGTTCGGTCACACCTTCCGAGTTCACGGAGATGCACCATCTTTCGAAAATGATGAAGATGAGGAAGTGAATGTCAAGGAAGCGCTGGAATCCGGAGATATAGCTTCTCTAGACGAATTACATGACCTTACTGGCACATATTTTCTTGGATCTATACTCGGTGAGCACTGGAAGAAGATCAAGGTCTCAGGAACGCAGGGAGACGCCTTTACGATGGTAATGCCTGCAGCCGATAAATTCGATGACGACCTCGGCTACACCGTCAATAAGACGGAGGAAAAAATATTCGTATCGCCACAGAGCTCTCTGCACGATGAATTCATGAACCGGAGACAGCAAGCAGAGCAAAGAGTGAAATCAACCATGCAGGGTTTTTCCGAACTGATGAAGGAGAAACAGGTAATAGAACATGATATCAGAAAACTCCGTTCCAGAGTAGAGAACTTTGAATCTCGTGACGAGACCGTTCTGAAAGCCGACTTTATTGAACTGGTTGACGGGGCTGGAGGAGGCCAGCAGGGAGGAGACCGTGCATCACTGAAGTTCCTCAGAGACCAGAACATTTATCCCTCGATCGTAGCAGACTTCAACGAAATGGACGGTGTTGAAGACCTTGAAGAAGGTGGAAAATTGGATCATCTGCCTGAAAATGTGAAAGCGGTTCTGAAGAAGAAGTACACGATGTACGAGAAATGGAAAGACCTGTACGGAACCGAGGTAAGACGCAAACTGAATGAACTTAACTCGCAGTTAAAGGCTACAGAAAGAAAGATTGAAGAGACCAAGGAATGGCTTGAACCATATGTACAAGATATGCAGATGATCAAACAAAAGGAAACAGGGGATAGAGAAGGCGAGTTCAACAAGTACTACACATTTCAGGGCTACTCCTCTATGGAGCGTAATCTCGAGTTCATCTGTCATCAGCCACTGGCCAAGGAAGAAGGAAGTCTAGTAGTTAATGAAGATGGAAAACATGAGACAACGCATTACAGAATAGCATACATCCACGGTGTTCATATCAATCTTGCGAATCCGCAACAGCCTCAGTCTCCCGCTGAAGGGCCGGCGCCAGGAGTTGTCATGGTATATCCGGTTATAGTCTGTAAACATGTTTTCAATAGAATCTTTCAGGAGAAAATCGATAGAAGCGCAAATCAGTTTGATGCGGTGATGAGCGACTATGTCGGAGATGTAGGGACCGAAGAAGGAGAGACCTTGAAGAATAGCCGCCAGGAAAAAGATATGTCTGTAAGAGAGCTCCGTGAAAAAATCGAGGAAGAGGAAGGCGAGCAGGTGGAACTAGAGCTATCATCCAAGATTAGAAGGGTAGAAGACGGTATCGATGACCCTGAAGTTCTCGGCGATCATCTTGAAACCATTGAAGATATTCTTGATATAGAGGACGGTCTTACAGAGGATGAATCGGAAGATGAAACAAGGTATACGGGATTAGAGAAGCGTGCAAGACTTTTCATAGGGCAGACGGACAAATACTATCTAGGAGACACTCTTGACGATGCATTTAATGATTTCAAGTTCGCTGAACTTATCTTCAGCTGGTATATCGACTTCAAAAAAGGTCAAGGGCTTCACACGATGAAATAATGGCAAATCTTAACTTCTTGATAGACAGCTTGAAAGAGAAACTTTCCAGAGATGGAAAAGAAGACACAGACGAGGAAAAATACCCTGATATGAACTATCTGGTCGGAAACACCTCTGGAATGGATGTATCAGCCGATATCCCTTCCCCTCTAGATCAGAGAATCGGAAGAATGGCACAGATCGGAGGAGAAATCATGGAGGTCCAGCTAGCGAACCCTGCAACCTTCAAAATTGATCGTCCGGAACTCATGAATGTACTCAACCAGTTGGGACTTGATATAAAGCTGCATGCGGATCCTAATATCGGTTTTACCGGAGCCTACGCAACTAGAGGCGCGCAGGTACAGGGATACACAGTAGTACACCGTTACTTCAAGAGGTACCTGGAGCAGCTAGCAGGCTTCAAGGCAGATAAGGAAAGAAGATCGGAAGAACAGGAAGGATTCGATTTCGATATAGGTTATGTCAACATCCATGCTTCCACAGAACCGATTCCAGGGCTTGAGGAGCAGATTGCATCAGATGTATCCGTAGACCCGTTCGGAAAACCGATAAAAGATGTCTACGCAGGAGAAGAAGATGGAAAGAATATTTACAGAAACAAGGAGTTCATGGAAAACCTGTTTGACTACTTCCTGGACGAACTTTTCGATAGAAAGAACATGTACTCCGAGTTCAGCAGGTTCTCGCCGAAATTCAAAAAGGAGTGGAACAAGAGTAAGGAAAGAGTGGCTGATAATGTCTTCAAATCTGAAACACCTATTTTAGAAAAAGATATATCTACAAAAAAGAAGATTCGACTGGTTCAGAACGCCTCACGAAGAGATAGAGGAGTAGAAACAACTTTCATGGAAGAAGCCCAAGAGGAAACGCTTGACAGTCCAATTGAATTTAAGGTAACTATTCCTCAGCAAGAAGATGAGGATATGGAAATAAATACAGAGTATGAAAGTCTTGCAGACTTTATGAAGGCACTCGGAAATGGAGTCTCAATAAATGCTCTGGACGGTTTCATATATGGTCTTAATAACGAACCTGAACTTCCTCCGGAAACACCTCCTGGCGTGGATCTACCTCCACAAATAATTTCAGATAATACTTACGAGTTGGGCTCTGGTGAAGTAGCTGATATAGAGGAGCTTCTTAGAAATGTTCTGAGATCTATCTGGATTGGCAATGAAACTAACAATGGCGGTAAAACATTTTCTCTAAGCGCGAAGCAGGAAGCAGTTTTCTCCACTCTAAATGACTTGAATCAGCAGGAGTTTATGGACCGTGCTGATGGTAGTACTGTGAGAAACGCTGCTAAATCCGCCTTTGCAGGTGAGGATGGATACTATGAGGATACGGATAGAGATCACCTAGGTCTATTCAATGAAATTATTGAGAACAGCAGGGTTCCTATAGGAAGAGAGATGGATAAGGAATCGGTTATGTTCTTCCATGTCCTTCCAGCCTGGATGCAGGTAGCTGAGAAGGAGTACGAAGGTCATGAAGGTTTCCCTAGTGCTAAATTCATCTGGGACCATGTTGTTGGAAACGGCTATGATGGCTATGATGGTTTCAAGAGTAACACGGAGGATGACAGGGATTTCCAGCTGGATGTTATCGCTGCAGTAGGTTGCTCGTATATCTGGGGGCACTTCACCCAGGCAGAGGATAACTTCGAAATAGAGGAGGAAGACTACAGTACTGGAGAGATGTTCCTAGAGGAAGACGGTGATTACACCTGGTCACAGTGGATGAACAAGTTCGGACTCAAAGTCAACTTTGAGGCTATGTACGGCGATCCAGGAAGCCTTCTCCGGGTCTGGAGACCGAAAGACATCGCCATAGTAGCCAGAGCGATTAACATGACTGCTGAAAGATACAGCAGTAGCTGGGAAGAGGACTACAAAGGTGATATCGCTAAGTTCACAATCGATATGGAGCATACTGCAAGCTTTGGAGTAGACCCATGGCCAGAAATGGAAAAATTAATCGAACAGGAGAAGGGATTGGCGGAAGAAGGAGGCTACGGAGTAGATGAAGATAAACCCCTGGCGGATATTGTCAAGACATACCATCTTACAAAACCTGGTTTTGAATCATCTCAGAGCCACAGGCATGGGCCGTTCGCAAGAGGTGACAAAACTCTCTACAGGTGGCTTTACAGAATGGTTGAGAGCGGTTTCACACGCGTAGGAGAAGATGCTGATCCGTCTGTAGTTATGTTTGAGGTCGGTGGAGAGTATGCAGAGGAGATGTTCGTTATTCGAGTGGTTCTGGACATGATTAGAGTGGGTATAGAACCAAAAGATCTTGATCCAAGCCGGGTGCCGATGGACGGTGAGTACGAGAACATCAAACAACAGCTTATAGCCCGTTTCTACGGACTGGATCAGTCGAAGTTCAACCGCGAATGGGCAAAAATTGAAAGCCACGCATTCGATCCTCTTGAAGGACTTCTGGAAGCCGAGCATTTCGATCACACATGGAGTGGAAGAGCAGCGCTTGAAAACGACATGAGACCGGCCGAATGGAACCAGGAAGAATTCAAGTAAAAAATGTCTATACAACCTTTCAGAGCTCAGCAAACTTGGAAAATTTAAAAGGTTCCAGAACCCCTTTCATAACTATAAGGTAGGTACCAAAGCTATGGTTTCTAAAGACAAGATGAAGGAGATGAGAGAGAAGTCGCAGGAAAGAAGAATGGAAGCGGCAGAAGAATTCTCAGACAAGCTAAACGAAAAACTAGGCGACAAAGTAAAGGTAGTAGCAGTCTGGGGAAGCGTCTCCAAAGGAGAACACGGCTACGACAGCGATATAGACACACTCGTAATACTAGACGACACCAAACTGGAAAAAGATGTACCAGACGACGCCAAAGACAAGATAAGAAAGAAAGTAACTAATCTGGCTAAAGAAACCGATGACCGTATAACAATACAGTACTTCCCATTCCTAACAGAGTTCTGGGACTCGCTCCGGAAAGGAGAACCACTGGCAATTGAAGCAGTACGACATGGACAGCCAGTATACGACACAGGGCTTTTCATGCCTGCCAAAAGACTTCTCCAGAGAGGAAAAATCTCTGGAACACAGGAATCAGTCAAGAAACGACTGAAAACTGCCGCAGCAGGATACAAGAAAGCAGAAAAAACAGTAAGATCCTCAACGCCACACAAACTTGAACAGGCCATGGCAAACGCAGGTCAGGGTCCAATAATGCTTGCAGGAAAAGCTCCTCCAGGCAAGGAAAAAGTACCAGATGTACTAGAAGAAATGTTCGTCGAAAAAGGCATGCTCGAACAGGAATATGTGGACATGGCGCGTGATATCTACGAGCTAGGAGACAAAGGAGAGAAGAACCCTGAAGAAGTAACAGGAGAAGAGCTCGAAGATGTACTTGACAAGACCGATGACTTCGTCCGCAGAATGCATAAACTTGTCTCACAGCTTTCCGCAGAGAGAAAAGTTAAAGGTATTGTAGATGACTATAAGAAGTTCCTGAAGGCGAATATCGCAGCGCTGAAGTCACAGGGAGTCGAACCACCAGAAGACAAGGACGACCTTCCTGAAGTAGTAGAGGAGAACCTTGATGTAGATGATGAGCATATCGAGATGTTTGACCGCTGGGAGCATGTAGTCAGCAAGATCAAGGACAAAGAACTTGATGATGTAGATGAGAAAGAGATCTACGAGCTGAAGAACGAGTCACAGGACTTCGTCTCAAATGTAGGAAAGGATATCCAGAAACTGAAGGACAAGAAAGCCAAGAACATGACACCTCAGATGGACACCGATTCCATCGCGAAAGCAGCTGATACAGAGAAGGTTGTACCTGATCTGGATAAGGAAGCAGAGAGAAAGGCCGAGGAAGAGATTGATGAAGAAGAGGAACCTGAGGACAAACCTCAATAACTCTATTTTTTCTATTTAATTTTCATCAGGGAAAAGGTACTCTCTGATATGGCTGTGCTCCAGTTTCCAGACTTTATCTTCTACTTCTGACTTCTTCACGAACTCCGGTTTTCCTTCCCATGAACCGTTTTTCTCACCTTCAACTACCTGGGCCTCAAAGAAGACCGTGAAACCTCCATCGTTTGTACGGAGATCCAAAAGGTCATGCACTTCTATCTCAAAACCGGTTTCCTCAAGTACTTCCCGTTTTACAGCTTGTTTCGGATCTTCTCCCGCCTTAATCAATCCGCCGGGCAGTCTGTACTCGCCTCCAAGGTTCAGTACAAGTATGTCATCGTTCTCGCCGTGAACCAGTGCAGAAGCTGAAGGCGCAGACCAGAAAACACGGCTTAACAGCTTTGCTGCGTACTTTTCAGGGTACTTCTTAATGGTTTTTCCAAGGTTCATATAACTAGGATTTACCAATTCAGGTTTATGAGAGTACTATTTGTATGTGAAGGAAACAGGTTTCGCAGCATGATAGCAGAAGCATTCGCGAAAAGAGAAGGAATAGAAGCTGACTCAGCCGGCACAGAAGCCACAGGCCCGGTATTCGACGAAGTCAA
>JBEQAZ010000028.1:0-6234 GCA_041640055.1 Candidatus Nanohaloarchaea archaeon
CCTTTTGTACCTGTTCTGAGAACTATAGAGAGAAGTTCTGTATCTGAGAGATGACTGACACCTTTTTCCTGAAGCTTTTCACGAGGACGCTCCTCTTCAGGAAGATCCTTGATCCTGTAATCCATAAGTCCTTCAAACAAAGTCAACCAACAAAAAGCCTCGTGACTGATAGGGAAAATGATTTCAGATTTACCTTCCACAACCCAGATATGCAACACTGTCAGACCTTTTCCAAGCAGGAGTACATCCATCTGCACGGTTTATTCGGTCAGATATCCAGCTATGTACAGGAGGAGCACCAAGAGCTGTATGAACAGGTTGATCTTTCCCGTTACGAAGAACTGGGAGTTAAGCCTACAAGCATCCACAAGACAAAGACCGACCACAGAGAAGCAGTAGAGGAGCTTTCAAGTTCTCTAGCCGAAGCATGTGAAGCACTGGACCCCTGAGAAAATCTGAGCTTGTAAATAAATATTTTGACCTCCAACCACTTTTCCTATGAAGAAGCTTGTAAAAAACCCTGATCTGGAAGAAGCTGAAGAACTGCTGGAAGAGTACCTTAGAAGAGACCACACTGTACAGGTAAACGGTCTGTGCAGCGTGAACTACCAGGGAAGAGCGAAGTCCAAACTGGATAGAGGAGAAAGAATGGTCATCAAGAAACAGGACTCCGCTATACTGGTGCACGGCCCGGATAACTACCAGCCGAAGAACTGGCAGCCAGAAGTCGACAGCTACTCTGTGGAGGTAGACGAGGAGAGAGGACATCTCATCCTTGAAGCGAAGAGAAGTAATCCGGAGGAGATCGTCGAGATAAGGTTCGAGGAGCTGGATTTCTTGCTCGTAGACAAGATGGTGGACAAGTCAGACCTCAAGATAGCAGGCCACGAAGTAGATATACATGAATCAATAGAAGAGGAACCAGAAATAGTGGAAGAAGGAATGAAAGTCGTTGAACGGGAAAGAGAGACGCCAGCCGGATTCATAGATGTGTTTGCAAGGGATGAAGATGATAATTATGTTGTCATCGAAGTGAAGCGCAACCCTGATTACAACACGGTACTGCAGCTTCAGAGATATGTGGATGAAATAGATGACGAGTTCGCAGGAAATATCAGAGGTATTCTTGTAGCGCCGAAGATGACTGAAAAAGTACTTGACTATCTGGAAGAAAGAGATCTCGAGTTCGTTGAAGTCGACATGGAAGATGTAATAAACTCGTATGAGGCTATAGACAACAGCCAGAAAGGATTAAGCGACTTCAGCCCGGACTACAGCTCAGAATAACGCTTCTCCAACCCTGTCATAATGCTCGTCCGTGAAAATCACCTGTACTTCGATACCCGTGTATGTCTCGTCTTCTGTCACTACATCTACCTCGGGAAAACTGGATAAATCCTCTATATCTGCTTCGGACTCAATTTCTCCTGTTGCCCCGTAATCATAACCATTCAACTCACCGTTAAACTCGTACAGGTCAACACGGTTACTGTAACTCTCCAGGGGATTTGTATCAATTTTTCTTGCCACGAAAAAGAATGAATAGGTGTTATGCGTTAAATAAGTTGTTCTTCAGATGGTTCAGAAGTCCTCGTGAATCCAGTAGGACTCAACTTTCTCTGCGTTAAACCAGATCGTCTCGTTGTCAGCATCGACCTTTACGAAAGGTTCGCCGACAAACTCAGTGTTGTGCAGATGCAGTTCAGCTTCCTTACCTGAGTCCAGCCTGATCACAAGCTCTCCGTTATCATCCAGAGCCTGTTCTAGTCGTTCGTACATTGTTCTTTCAACCTCATCTAAAGGTTGGGCGCTGACTGATAAAAGCCTTTCCGCACCACTCAAAACAGTATGTGCGGAATCGCAGGTGGCGCCAAAGCAGAGAAATTGATAGAACATATGCAGCACAGAGGTAGCTCAACCTGCGTAAAAAACGGGCTCGCACACCAGCTTCACAAGGTAGTCGGAGAACTGCAACAGCCGATCAAGGAAGACGGAGTTCTCACAGCTAACTGCGAAATATACAACTGGAAACAACTCAACCAGGAGAACAACTGGGAAACAGAGAACGACGCAGAAACACTTCTCAAGATGCTGGATAAACACGGAAAAGACGCAGTCAAACAACTGGACGGGATCTACTCGTTCGCATACCAGACAGAGGAAGAAATCATAATTGCAAGAGACCTCCTCGGTGTAAACCCGGTATGGTACAGCGAAGAACCGTTTGCGTTCGCATCAGAGAAACAGGCATTAGAGAAAGAAGGATTTGAACCACGAGAACTAAACCCCCGTCAGATACTTGTATACGATAGAGAAACCGGCGAAATCAGCTTTGAGAACCGCGAATTCTACAGTATAGATGAAAAAGAAATCGAGCTGGATGAAGCTGCCGAAGAAGTAGCTGAAAAATTCATGGATGCGATGGAGAAGCGCGTACCTGATACTAAGGTCGGAGTACTTTTTTCAGGAGGCGTGGACTCTACGCTCGTAGCTGCCTCATTACAGGAGCTCGGTAAAGATTTCACTGCATACACTTCAGGTATCCAGTACGGAAATACCTCGAAGCCTCGTGATGTTGAATGGGCTGAGAAGATCGCTGAAAAGATGGATATAGATCTCGAGGTTAACATGGCTACCTTGGAAGATGTAGAGGAAGCACTGCCGAAGATCAGTGAATGGATCTCCTCCGCGAATGTCATCAAGAACAGTGTCGCATTGCCGATGCATTTCGCTCTCAGTGAATCAGGTGAAGAGCAAGTTGTTTTCACAGGTCTGGGGAGCGAGCATATCTACGCAGGTTACCGAAGACAGGGAGGATATCTCAACAAAGAGTGCCTTTCAGACCTGCGAGGAGTCTACCATGAGGATCTTTACAGGGATAATGTGGTCTGTTTCAGAAACGGAAGAGAGCTCAGAGTACCTTTCCTCGACGATGAACTTGTACGCCACGCATTATCGTTGCCTGAAGATCTAAAAGTAGATGATGATTACAGGAAACTAGTTCTGAGAAAAGCAGCTGAAAAGATAGGTGTACCAGAGGAAGTTGCGTGGAGAGGAAAAGTTGCCGCACAGTACGGAAGCAACTTTGACAAAGCAATCTCAAAACTTGCGAAGGATAACGGTTTCGACCAGAAACAGAGATATCTTAACTCGTTCAGAGAACGGGAAGACAAGAAACTGGCAGCTCTCACATCCGGAGGAAAAGACTCCAACGCAGCACTCTACCGCATGCAGCGCAGAAACAATACTATAGAATGCCTGGTATCTCTCACCTCTAGCAACAAGGAGAGCTACATGTTCGATACCCGGAAACATGAGGAAGAACTTCAGAGGCAGTCAGACATACTTGATATCCCGCTTCTTCTTCAGGAGACAGATGGAGAGAAAGAAGACGAACTGGAGGACCTGAGAAAGGCACTTCAGAGAGCGAAGGAAGAGTACGATATTGAAGGCGTTACCGCTGGAGCAATCGAATCAACCTACCAGCGTGATAGAGTAGACAAGGTAGCAGACGAACTCGGGCTGAAAGTATTTGCTCCTCTCTGGCAGTTCGATCAGAACCACTACATGAAATGGCTGGTGAGAAACGGTTTCGAGGTAGAGATTACCAAGGTAGCGGCTCGTGGATTAGATGAATCCTGGGAAGGCCGCGTACTTGATATGGAAAGTGTTGAAGAACTTCTTGATCTGGCTGAAGAGTACCGGTTCAATCCTGCAGGTGAAGGCGGCGAGTATGAGACGCGTGTGAAAGGCTTTCCGGATGAACTAGTTTAGTTTGCTTATCATCCAGTCCTGAATATTTTCTCCGTCACCGTCGAACTGGAAGACTGCTTCAAAATTGATTCCTTCAAACATTACTGGCATCCAGTACTTATCGTCCGGCCACATGCGGTCATACGGTATTTCATCTATCTCTATCCATTCAGGTACTGCTTCCTCAGTCTCCTGTGGCTCTCCTGTGTATTCTTCGGTTATGTATACATGTACCTGGTGGAAAGGGTTGTCTCCGAATATGAAGTCTACTTCGCCGACTTTCTCGACATTTTCAGGTGTTACACCTACTTCCTCTTCTACTTCTCTTACTGCAGCTTCTTTTATCGTGTCGTCCTGTTCTTCGACTTTACCTCCCGGTCCGTTGATGTTTCCTTCTCCAATCCCGCGTTTTTGTTCGATCAGAAGTACTTCATCTCCGTCTACTACATAGCAGAGGGTTGCTATCTCGTCGAACTCTTCCGGGCTGTGTTTTCGTTCTATAATAGTAAAATAAGTTGGATAAATGGTTTATTCGGCTGCGTCGCTTTCCCATCCTTCAGTGATGATACTGTCCTCGTCTACTCCTTCGTCCTGAAGTAGTTCCTCGGTATCGACTACCATCTGAGGTACCCCGCAGATGTAGAAGTCTTTGTCGTCCATGCTGTCGAGAACTTCTGGGATGTGTTCCTGGATGAATCCTGTTCTTTTGCTCCACTCCTCGTCGCTGAGGCTGTAAATGACTTCCAGGTTGTCGTGTTCGGCTTCTAGTTGGTCGAGGCTTTCCTGGAAGATCAGGTGTTCCTGTGTTTTCTCGCCGTGGAAGTAGTATACTTCTCCGTTGCCGTTTTCCAGATAGTCTCGGAGCATGGCGTACATCGGTGTGGCTCCGGTTCCTGTGGAGATAAGTACGATGTCGTTGTCGTAGTCCTCGATGTGCAGGTTTCCGTGAGGTTCTTCTACCTCTACTTCATCTCCTAGTTCTCGTTCATGCATCCATACGCTTGCTGTTCCGTCATCGTATTTCTTGATCGCTAGAACGAATTTTTCGGTGTTTGGAAGGTTGATCGGTGTGTATGGTCTTTCGACTTCTTCCCCGTTTTCGTCTTCGAACTTGATTACTGTGTGCTGTCCGGGTTCGAAATCCCATTTCTTGCCGTCTAGCTCCAGTTGGAACTGTTTGACTGTAGGGGTTATCTGGTCGACTGACCGAAGTTCTGCGTTGTCGTAACTCATAAACTGGTATTTTTTTCCAACTGTTTAATCCTTTTCGCCGAGTCTAGAAGATCAGTGTCAAGATGTATACTATCAGTACGGTCAAGGTCAGAAATGTCTGGATAACTGTTGATCCGAGTACGCCGATACCTGAGTAGACTGCTGATTTCCCGCTTATCTCTTTGTCCCCGTGTATAAGGTACTCTCTGAAGTAGACGGTTGCTACTACAAGTGCTAGCATTCCTACTGGTCCGCCTAGGAAGAAAAATCCAATTATGCCGGCGATTCCTGCCATGAAGCTGGTTTTCGTGGATGCGCCCCCGTACTTTGCTGCCAGTGATCCTGCCAGCCAGTCAGCTGTTAGTGCGAAACCTGCTATCGTCAGTGAGAACAGTATGTAGATCAGGCTGGGATCCGGGTTCGTTCCTATGTATATGCCTGTTGCCATAAGCGATAGAAGTGCTCCAGGTACTGCTGGCGTTATGCTTCCCAGTACTCCTCCTATCAACAGTAGAAGTATGATTAGGTTTGCCGGATCCATAAGGAAGTAGATTTAGAGAGAATCTAAAAAAGATGTGTTTTTATTTTCCTGTTTCTCTGAACAGGTAGAATCCGTATGTCATGTAAACGAATCCCAGTGCGATCCCTCCGTGGAAGAACATGTACCAGAAGCTGCTGTCCAGTCCTAGGAGGTTCGGTGTCCTCTGCAGATGCCATACGATATGTGGAACGCTGTTCAGGATGAATACAGCCATTCCGATTCCTATGAAGGTGAGGTACCGTGCTACTTCGCCACCCCATACCTGAGCTGCTCTGTATATGTAGTAAATCGAGATAAGTCCTGCTGGCAGTATTAGGAAAGCTGCTGCTCTGAGTGGTCCCTGGACTCCTACCTGTCTAAGTACTCCTACCAGTATTGATAGTCCGAATGCTGTGGCTATTACTCCTTTATCTTTCTGTGTCAGTAGTTCTGATATCATTCTTTACCACCTTCGTAGAATACCTTGAATCCGTATGCTGCTATGAAGAATATCACAGCTGTTGATGCGTGGAAGAATGTTTCTATTGCCGCTCCCTTTGCTGGACCGATGTTCCTGATTCCTATTATGTGCCAGTAGAGGTGTGGTAGTATGTATACTGCGTAGTATCCGACGCTGACTGCTACAAGTGCAAGTGCGCGTCCTGCTACTCCTCCTACCAGTTTAATCCCGTTGTATACATAGTAAAGTGCGAATGCTCCTGAGATCGCCAGTGCTATGTCTCCTACAG
>JBEQAZ010000029.1:0-5740 GCA_041640055.1 Candidatus Nanohaloarchaea archaeon
TCAATAATTGTCGGAAGTTTCGCGGCAGGAATGATCTCAGCAAAGTTCCCCTACAATGCAGAGATGCTGGACATTGTCGGACCTATCAAGGACTTCTTCTCGATAATATTCTTCGCATCACTCGGAGCGCTACTTACCTTTCCAAACCCGAAGGTAGCTCTCACAAGCGCCATGCTGATCCTTTTCACCAATCTGATAAAGCCAGGCATCACTATTCTTCCACTGCTTCAGCAAGGCTATGACACCAGAACGGCGTATCTTACCGGTTTCAGTATCGATCAGGTAAGCGAGTTCGCATTGATTATAGCAATTCAGGGTTACACTCTTGGTCATCTGGAATCTACGATGTTTGAATCGATTATACTTGCTGCAACATTCAGCATGGTTATCTCCGCATACACAAGCAGGAATGAGGAAAGACTGTACGATATCGTATCAAAGTTCAGCATATTTGAAACAAGCAGCAGCAAGGTAGAGAAAGCTGTACAGGTAGATGAAGAGCTCAGAGACCATATAATCATTGTAGGATACGATATCCAGGGCAAGAAGCTGCTGGAGCATCTAAACGATATTGATCAGCAGTTCGTCGTTATAGAGAACAATCCTGAGAAAATACTGGAACTTCAGAAAAAAGATGAGAACTATATCTACGGCGATGTAATGCATGACGAGACCTGGATTCAGGCGGAAGCTGAACAGGCAGAGCTCATCATTTCCACAGTACCTATAGAGGAGATATCCGAGAAAATTCTGGAGCTGGATGTCGAATGTGAGAAGATTCTCAGAACAGATGATCTTGAAAATGCAGCTCGTTACCTGCAGGAAGGCGCGTACTATGTAAGCGTTGATGATATTCTTACTGGAGAAGTCATCCGTGAACATGTAATCGGTATCACAGGAGAAAAAGACTACAGGGAAGAACTGAGACGACGGAATCTGCTGGAAGTAAGGAGATACCTGAAGGAAAATGAAGGATAGTTTATATCAAAAGTCAGTTGAAACCTTAATCTAGTGGTTGAAAAGCGCCGTAAATACAGGAATAAATCTATGAAACGGAGTGTGCCCGTGAGATGGTAGCTTTGATTGAAGGCCAGTTCGCTGGTCTAGGTCTTATAGCCATAGTAGCTGCATTACTAGGGATAGTAGCGAAGAAAACGAAGCAGCCTACCATCATAGCTTACATAGCGACAGGGCTTCTACTCGGATCAACAGGACTAAGCTTAGTAGAGACCACAGGTATAATGGAGCTGATGTCGGAACTTGGACTTGGCTTCCTGCTGTTCTTCATCGGTCTTGAGATAAAGATAGATGAGATCCGACAGATAATGAAACCGGTTACAATCATAGCAGTCGTTCAGATGGCCTTAGTCGGCCTGGTTGCATACACCGTAGCCATGTTCCTGAACTTCCAGATGGTTCCCTCCCTAATAATCGCGGCAGCATCCATGTACGGCTCCACAGCAGTAGTAGTAAAGCTGCTAGCAGATCTTGATCAAGAGACAACACTACCCGGAAAACTGGATGTAGGAATGCTTCTGATAGAAGACATAGTAGTTGTTATACTGCTAGCTTTGCTGGGTACATCAGGGAACTCGATAACAGAGTTCGCTTTCAGCATAACACAGATAATATTCTTCGTTATCCTCATCGGTCTACTGACATACATCGCATCAGAGTACTTTTTACCACGACTCTTCCACTCAATCAAGGACAGCCAGCATACATTCTTCGTGTACGGTCTGGGATGGTTCTTCTTCATGATCACACTGGCAGAACAGGTCGGAATGTCGATGGAGATAGGTGCATTCTTCGCAGGTCTAAGCCTTGGACAGGTACCATACAGCAGCGAACTAAGAGAACGAGTAAGACCGTTAACAGATTTCTTCATGGCAGTATTCTTCGTAAGCCTGGGGCTTGAGCTTACACTTGACACCCTCGGCTTCTACTGGCGTGAAGCACTTATCGCATCAGGTATACTGATGGCCGCAAAGTTCGTCATCATATTCATGGTTACTAACAGCCAGAAGTTCACTCCAGAAACCAGCTTCAAAGCAGCGATAAACAAGACACAGATCAGCGAGTTCGCACTGATAATAGGTGCTCTAGCCGTTTCACAGAACTACATAAGCCAAAATGTACTCGGATTCTTGAGCATCACAGCCATGGTAACAATGGGAATATCTTCCTACCTTATCACATTCAACGAAGCCATCTACCGAAAAGTTGAGCACCTACTCGTATACTTTGAGGATGAGGACAAGAATGATGTGGAGATTCAGGAACTGGACAATCATGCTGTAGTAATCGGTTACAACGAGCTAGCGAAAAGAGCTCTAAAACTACTGAATGAGAACTACGACCAGGTTGTAATAGTTGATAACGATTCAGATGATACACAGAACCTGGCCTCATCAGAGTACGAGTACATTTACGGGGATTTCAAGCACGGAGAAATCAGAGAATCATCCGGCATCACAAGAGCAGACTTCATACTTTCAGTAGTACAGGACCACGAAGTTAACAAAAGAATACTTTCAGATGCTGCAGAAGACGCAACCAAGTTCATCCAGACAGACTCCATGGAGAAAGCAGCAGAACTTTACGAGATGGATGCACATTATGTAATACTTGAAAACATCCTCACAGGAGACAAGATGAACGAGTACATGGAGTTATACCTTGAAGACAAAGAACTGTTCCTGGAAGAGGTCGAGGCAGAGAAGGAACGGATAAAGTGGGGTGATAGAAGTGTCTGAACTGATTGAGGTACTTACACTGATATTCATCACCGCATCAGCCACACTGATGATACTTGACAGATTCAAACATCCCTCACTTCCCGCCTACATCATAGCCGGACTCATTTTAAGCCCTTATATACCGGAACAGGACATAATCAATCTTTCACAGATCGGTATAGCTTTCCTGGTCTTCGTTTTCGGCGTGAAGCTTGATTTAAGAAGATTGAGATCTGTTGCTGAGGAAAGCCAGTTCGCGGCCACATTACAGATACTGCTTATAGGCCTAATCGGTTTTGCAGCAGCACTGATAATGAATCTATCGATGATGGAAGCAGTATACTTCAGTATTTTTGCCTCACTTAGCTCCTCACTGGTAGGTCTTGACCTGATTGAGAAAGAGATTCAAATCGACCTCATCCATGGAAGAATAGCCGAATCAATACAGTTAATTCAGGATGTTATCGCACTGATACTTGTAGTAGGTCTGACCGCTCTTTCATCCGGAACAGGAGTTACCACTCATTTCGCAGCTGGACTGGGAGTAATGGGTCTAGCGATAGTAATCCGGAACTACTTCTTCGACTACATAGGCGGACTGATAGAAAACTCACGGGAACTATTCATGATAACTTCTATAGCCTTCCTAGCAGGATTCATAGGTCTATCACTCAGCCTTAACCTCAGCATCGTGGTCGGAGCATTCGCAGCAGGAATCGCTGTATCAAAGTTCCCTCACAACATGGAGATACTGGACACAACCGGCTCACTGAAAGACTTCTTTTCAGCGCTTTTCTTCATCTCCCTAGGCGCCCTAGTCAGTTTCCCCGGCCTGAAAACCTTCCTGATATCCGCAGTACTTTTCACACTTGTAGCTGTAGTCAAGCCACTGGTAACAGTTCTAGGACTGATAAGCCAGGGCTTCGACGATAGAACAGCACACTTGGCAGGATTCAGCCTGGATCAAGTCAGCGAATTCAGTCTAATAATCGGAATAACAGGGTACATCAACGGAACTATCTCACCCGAACTCTTCAACGCATTGATATTATCCGCCACCGCAACGATGATAACCTCAGCATACACAAGAAGACATGAAGACAAACTATACGACTTCATAAAACAGATAAGCTTCCTCCCAAACAGAAAATCCGTTCCAAAAAGCGATGACCTAGGAGAACTCGAAAACCATGTTATACTGGTCGGCTACGACACACAAGGTAAAAGAATAGTCGACACCCTCAGAGCAGAAGAAATAGACTTCGTGGTACTGGAAAACGACCCTGAAAAGATCGAAGAGCTACGGGAAAAAGACGAACCATACATCTACGGAAATGTAATGGACAGCTACCCCTGGAAACAAGCCAAAAAAGATAACGCACAGCTAATCGTTTCCACAGTACCACTCAAGAAAGTATCAGAACACATAATGAACCTAGATACAGACGCCGACCGCATACTGCGCTCTGAAACAGTGGCAGAGGCCAGCGAGCTTCTTGACCGCGCAGCGATGTATGTGAATGTACCGGAAATCCTGAGCTCGGAGATGCTGGTCGACCATATGCAGGGAGTGATGGAGGACAGGAACTACAGAGAGGAGCTCAGAAGAAGAAATCTCTTGGAAATCAGGAAGTTCCTTCAGTCCGATGAAGGATAAAAAATTATGTACAGAACAGGTTTTCTAGTAATGGATCAAAGAGGCGCTGAAGCCGTAGTCAGCTTCGACGAAAGTACTGCGGAGAAGAAAAGGGAGAAGAAAAGGTATCGTCACCCGGAACTTGATGAGAAGCTGAGGACAGAGAGAACCACGAGAGAAGTAAGACTGCTGAAGAAAGCCCGGAAATACAATGTTTCAGTTCCAGAGATACTTGAGGAATCGGAAACACAGTTCAGGATGGAGAAAATAGATGGCGAAAAACTCAGAGACAACCTGCAAAAAGACCTGTTTGAAAAGCTGGGCGAGGAAGTAGCAGCGCTTCACGAACTTGATATCATCCATGGAGATCTCACCACCAGCAATGTGATCGCCAGGGAAGAGCTGAAGATTATCGATTTCGGACTGGCCTACCAGTCAGAAAGAGTAGAGGACAAGGCTGTCGATATTCATCTGTTGAACCAGGTGCTGGAGAGCTCCCACAGCGGACAGAGCAGGGATATGTGGGAGAGCTTCCTGAAAGGTTACCGAGGTATGGAGGACAGCGATGAAGTTCTGGAGCAGTTGGAGGAAGTGGAGCAGCGTGGCCGATACAAATAGGGATTTAAAAAGATTTCTAGTTGAACCATGTGCATAGACCGGAAAAGCAACACATTTTAGATTGCTGAACCGGATCGGTATGTGATACACAATGTCAAGAATGCACTCAGACGCAAGAGGAAGCTCAGGATCTAACAAACCAGTAGAAAAAGACAACCCTGACTGGGTAGACTACAACGAGGAAGAAGTAGAAGACCTCGTCGTAAAGCTCAGCCAGGACGGACTTCAGCCAGCTCAGATCGGGCTACGGCTGAGAGACCAGTACGGAATCCCTTCTGTAAAACAGGTAACTGACAAGAAAGTAACAGAGATTCTAGAGGAAAACGGAGAAGCACCAGAAGTACCTTCCGACCTTCAGAACCTGCTTGACAAGGCAGAGAACCTGAAGGACCACCTGGACGAGAACGATAACGATTCTCAGGCAGAAAGAAGACTGGAACTTACAGAAGCAAAGATCCGAAGCCTTGCAGACTACTACAGAGAAGAAGGCGAGATTCCAGACAACTGGGAATACGAAAGAGACGAGTAACTCTCTTACTTAACTTCCACAACCTATTTTCTTACTTCTATTCTATTTCAAATCCTACTCGACCTTAACTGTAAAAAGTTAGACTATCTGAATACAGAGTATGGTTGAGGAAATTCTAGAAGCAGCAGAGCCTGCCGCAGATAAACTGAAGGAATACGACGGCAAAATAAGACTAATCGGACAGTACGACGCAGACGGCATATCAGCCACCGCAATAGC
>JBEQAZ010000030.1:0-5220 GCA_041640055.1 Candidatus Nanohaloarchaea archaeon
AATGATTGATTTAATCTTCAGGCTCACATCCCTTCTATATGAAAGAAGAAAAAATAGAGAAGTTCGCGGACCTGATTCTCGAAAGAACAGTTGAACTCGAAAAAGGAGACAATGTCTACCTCGCAGCCAAAAGCACAGATGTGATGCCGCTCGTAGACAAACTCAGAGAAAAGATAATCAAGCAAGGCGGATACCCGCACGAACACCTGATCTACGACTCACAGCTCGGAAGAGCCGGAATGGACTACACCTGGCTAAAACACGCATCCGACGAACAGCTGAAAAATTTATCAGAAGCCAAGAAAAAAGAACTCGAAGAGATGGATGTATACCTCACCATCAGCAACCGGGATAACGAAAACGAACTGAACAACATCGACTCAAGCAAGATAGCGAAGAGAAAAAGGTACAACAAAGAGATAGCAGATATGCGTCGACACCTGAAATGGGGATTAGTCCGCTTCCCGACAGACAGCCTGGCACAGAAAGCCTCCATGTCCACAGAAGACTTCGAAGACTTCATGTACAACGCGATCGATATAGACTGGGAGAGACTGGAGGAGAAGAACCAGAAGGTCAAAGAGATATTCGATAACACGGATAAGGTAAGAATAGTTTCTGAAGACACCGATATCGAGTTCAGTATCGAGAAAAGGAAAGGTACGGCCAGCATCGGCAAGAGAAACCTTCCGGACGGAGAAGTATTCTACGCACCGGTCACAGACTCCGTGAACGGCGAGATCAGGTTCACATACCCAGGTAGAAAACAGGGTAACGAGGTCAGAAATGTCTGGCTGAAACTTGAAGACGGCAAAATCGTGGACTTCAGCGCCGACAAAAACGAGGAGTTCCTCCGTGAGCAGATCAACCTGGATGAAGGCTCATGCAAGTTCGGAGAGTTCGGGATAGGCACCAACTGGAAGATAGACCAGTTCACCAACGAGATGGGACTGGACGAAAAGATGGGAGGAACCGTACACTTCGCACTGGGCAACGGATTCGACAAAGGACTGCCTGAAGACGAGGAACCGAACGACTCAGCGATCCACTGGGACATCGTCAAAGACCTGAGAAAGCCTGAAGGCGACGGCGGTAAGATAATCGCTGATGGAGAAGTAGTACAGGAAGACGGAGAATGGCAGTTCGAAATCTGAATTAAGCCGGAATCGAAACATCAATAAGACTGAAGCCAGGAACCGTTAACTGATGAGTTCAACCGAAGTAAGTACAGACGGACATATCGAAGTGATCACCGGCTCGATGTTCTCAGGTAAGACAGAGGAACTGATACGAAGACTTGAGCGAGCTAAGATTGCAGAAAAAGAGATAGAAGTATTCAAACCTGCGATAGACGACAGATACGGAGAACAGGAAATCGGTTCGCACGCAGGCTCCAAATGGAAAGCCAAAGTAGTCGAACAGGACGAAGAACTTGAGAAGAAAGTAAAAGAAACTGATGCAGATGTGATCGCATTTGACGAAGCCAACTTCTTCAACAGCGAACTAGTCGGTGTATGCCAGGAACTAGCAGACAGCGGTAAGAGAGTGATAGTTACAGGTATCGATCAGAACTTCCGAGGAGAACCGTTTGAACCTGTTCCTGCACTCATGGCGTCAGCCGAGTACATCGAAAAGCTTCGTGCAATCTGTCAGGTATGCGGAAGACCAGCGACGAGGAACCAGAGACTGATCGACGGCGAACCAGCACATGTCGATGAACCGGAAGTGGTTGTAGGCGCCGAGGAGAAATACGAGGCAAGATGCCGTCACTGCCACGAAATCCAGAATGACTAAAACGGAAAAACCACGGGTCAGTCGTGTTGGAATTTAAAAGTTTTTGACTAAATGGTGTTTGTATATGACGACAGCATACGATGTAAAAGCAGAGCCTCTGATCATGGAAGTAGCAGAGGATCTGGAGGAAGAGTTCGACGCACCGGATTGGACAGAATATGTTAAAACCGGTGTCAGCAAAGAGAAACCACCACAGCAAAGCAACTGGTACCACATCAGATGCGCAGCAGTGCTTAGAAGAGTATACATGGACGGCCCGATCGGAGTCTCCAAACTAAGAACAATCTTCGGAGACAACAAGAACAACGGCCACGGACCAGAACACCACGGAAAGGCATCCGGAAAAGTAATCAGAACTGCACTTCAAAACCTTGAAGAAGCAGGACTGGTAGAAGAAATTGAAGGAGAAGGCCGACAGATAACCGAAGACGGACAGGCACTACTAGACGACTACGCATCAGAAGTCCTAGCTCGATAAGCTGGGAACTAACATGGTTGACGAAGACGAACTCGAGAAACTCCGAGAACAGAAAAAAGAACAGCTGGAAGAACAGGAACGCCAGCAAGAGGAGCAGAAAGAACAGATCAGCCAGATGGCTAAACAACACCTCACAAGTGAGGCGCAGAGCCGTCTGGAAAGGGTTCGCATGGCTCAACCGGAGCTTGTCTCCAGCCTTGAGATGCAGATTGCCCGAATGGGCGAACAGACTCAGGGGAAAATCGGGGACGACCAGTTGAAAGACATACTTAAATCAATTCAGAAAGAAAAACAGGATAACGAGTTCGACATCAAGTTCAGGAGGTGACAAACTTTTACTATGGGAAAGAAATCTAAGGCAAAAAAGAAGCGACTTGCGAAAGCAGGTAAAACCGCAAAATCCGCTCCAAGATGGGTATCCATCAAGGCATTCGGCATGGACCAGGCAAGACGAAAGTCAATCAAGCCTCGAAAGAGCCGACACTGGAGACGGAACGACACTGACGAATAAATGACACGCGAAACCGTAAACCTTTCACGAGCAAGGGTAGCATCCCGCAACAGCCGTGCCAAGAGAGCTGTAAAAATACTCAGAGAAAAGCTCTCCGACAAAGCAGGAGAAGAAGTAAGTATCAGCAGCGAAGTCAACCAAGAGATCTGGGAACGAGGCGCAAGCAAACCTCCAGCAAAGATCACGGTAGATGTACAGGCAACAGAGAACGGCTTGAGAGCATTCTCAGCCGAACAGCCGGACACATCCTCCTCTTCAACAAGCTCAAGTAGCAGTGTTGATTACGAGGAAGTGGTTGAAGGCACAGTTGCCGAGGTCAAAGAAAAGGTAGAGGAAGAAGACCTAGAACCTGAAAAGATACTGGAAGCAGAGAAAGAGAAGAAAGACAGGAAGACACTCAAACAGTTCCTCCAAGACCTGATCTAAAAACCTCTTTTTTCATCCTCTTAACCAACATATCCTCTTTAACTTTCTCAACGAGGCATTAGAACAAGAAAAATGATAGAAAAATACAATTACGAAGGAAACACCACGGTAGGACTTTACGGCGTAGCCACCAACAAGTACGCAGTAGTCCCACCAGAATTCAAGAGAAAACAGCTTTTCGAAGTAGACACAGTAGTAGAAACATACATGGCACAGACACGGCTCGTAGGAATGTTCGCAGCCGGAAACTCCAACTGTCTACTCATACCGGAAAACACAGCACGAAGAGAAAAGAAAACACTGAAAGAATCAGAAATACCAGTCAAAGAGATAGACGCACAGGACAACGCACTAGGCAACCTGGTAATCGCCAACGACAAAGGAGCAATCATCAGCCCGAAGATCGAAGAACACAGAGAAGATATCGAGGAAGCACTTGAAGTAGATGTAGAAGTCATGAAGATCGCAGGAATACCGAACACCGGAGTATGTGGAAAAGCAAACAGCAACGGAGTACTTCTTCACCGAGCCGCAGACGAAGAAGACGCAGAGAAAGCGAAAGAAGCACTTAATGTAGAAAATGTAGACATCGGCACAGTCAACATGGGGTCACCTTTCATCGGCTCAGGACTGATCGCAAACGACAACCTGATGCTAACCGGGGAAGACACCACAGGACCAGAAATCGGCCGTATAGACACCACACTCAACCAGTAACAAATCTTCCGTTTTTCTGTTACAATTAACCCGTGTACCTCTGTTTTATTTAACCGGAAACAGCAAAACTAATTTGTAATGGATCCAACCGTCTCCGACCAGTACGCCCAGTACTTTATGCCGCTGGCAGATAAGGCGAAGACACTAGTTCCAAGCCTAGAGGAAGACCTCAAAGGAGCACGGATGGATGTCAACCCGGAAAGCTACATAGCCGGATGCATAGCACGCGCAGCACAGGTAACAATAGCTGTAGGCACTTCAATTATAGCAGCCGGGCTTATAATGGGTAACAGCATGCTTTGGAAGATCGGAGCAGTAGGAACACCGATACTTGGATTCCTTATATTTCTAACATTCGCATACCAGCCCAAAGTCACCGCAAACAAGAAATCACGGCTTCTAGAAAAAGAACTACCATACGCACTAAGACATATGCTTATCGAGGTAAGCTCCGGAATCAGCCTGTACGAAGCAATGGTATCGGTAAGCACAGACTACGGAGAAGCCTCAAACGAATTCAACCGTATCGTAAACGATATACAGGGAGGTAAAAGCCAGGTAGAAGCACTTGAAGACTCCATCAGCCGGAACCCCAGCATCATGTACCGGCGAGCAGTCTGGCAGATGATCAACGCACTTAAATCAGGAGCAGACATCACCAAGACACTGGACTCACTCGTAGACACCATGATAGAAGAACAGAAGCTGGAGGTTCAAAACTACGGAGAGGACCTGAACCCGTTCATCCTGATGTACCTGATGCTAGCAGTAATCTTCCCAAGCCTCGGAGCCACACTGATGATCGTGATATCCTCATTCACAGGGTTCAACCTCAGCAACAACATGTTCCTAGGAATGCTTGGCGGACTGGCAGTTTTCCAGGTATTCTTCCTAAACCTGGTCAAATCGAAGAGACCTGAGGTGAAAGCAGCATAGTGGCAGAACTCGGCGACAAAATCCACAGCGTAATGAAGACCACATACGAGAAGCTGCCAGACTTCTACAAAGACCGGGTAGAAAAAGAAGCATTCTACGCAAGGATAGAGAATTACGAGACAAAGTTCTTCCAGATAGCCGCAGTAACATCAATACTAACACTCGTACTACCATTCCTCTCAAGCTTCACACAGACCGCACAAATTGCGATATCAGCGATCTCAACGCTTGTAGGTATATTCGCAGTACCGTACCTCTACTTCTCAGTGAAAGCAGAAGGCCGGAAAGACGAGATGGAGGATCTCTTGCCGGACGCGTTGAGACTGGTATCAGCGAACATCAAATCCGGTCACAACCT
>JBEQAZ010000031.1:0-4872 GCA_041640055.1 Candidatus Nanohaloarchaea archaeon
GAATACTTTTCGACTGCGGAGAAGGAGTACAGAAGAAGATAATGACCCAGAAACTGGGTTTGATGGACATCTCAAAGATATTCATCTCTCACTGGCACGCAGACCATTTCGCAGGACTGATCGGATTGATCCAGACCATGGAGATGGAAGGACGAGAACAACCACTCTACATCTACGGGCCTCCAGGAACAGAAGAATTCACAGACAGGATACTTGATACAGGTTACTTCAGCAGGAGCTACGACATATTCGTAGAAGATCTCAGCGAAGACGATGTAATAGTCGGCGAAGGCTACGAGGTAAGACCTTTCGAGGTAGACCATGGAGTAGAAGCCTTCGGATATGTATTCGAGGAAGACAAGCACAGAAAAGCCAACAAGGATAAGATGAAGGAACTCGGTCTTGAAAGCTCACCGAAGATAGGCAAACTGATAGAAGGAGAAACTATAGAATGGAGAGGAGAAAATATCCGGCCTGAACAAGTTGTAGAAGAGGTCAGAGGTAGGAAAGTGGTTTACAGTGGTGATACCGCGAAATGCCAGAAAACTATCGATAATGCGGAAGAAGCAGATCTCCTGATTCACGAAGCGACCTGTATGCATGATATAATCGATGATCGCCGGACCCATACTTCAGCAAAGCAGGCTGCCGAGATAGCTGAGGAGGCAGATGTTGAGAAGCTTTTACTTACTCATATTTCCCGTAGATACCATCAAAATGAGGATGAGCTTCTGGATGAGGCCAGAGAAGTTTTTGAGAATACTGAACTAGCTGATGAGAACAAAAAATATGTAGTTGAGTCGGTTAGACCCGAATCAGGCTAGTTTTGACTTGATCGAGCTCAAGAATCCACCGCTTTTTTTGTCCGATTCCGGCGAGTAACCCGGCCTTATTCTTTCGGGAAGTTTATCGTATTCATCAGTTTCGTATTCCGACTGGATATAGTTCTGTATTCCGCTGTCGATTACTTTTTTACCTGCTACATCTTCCAGCTGCTGTACAAGAATATCTACAGCTTGGTCTCCTTTTCCGTAGAAGTCATCAATCTCTCCTCCAGGGTTGATCTGTAGAGGAGCTTTCCTCGCTTTCGCTAAAGCTACTTTTTCTCCCAGCATTTTCTCTTTCTTATCCACTATTCCTCGGATAACTGAAAGATAGAATTCCTTATCTTCCATAATTGGAAAATTGGTACACCGTATAAATAAATCTACCGTATCAGCGACTAGACAAGCAGAATTTTTCTGGGATTATGCGCCGATAGCTTCGGCTGTTTCCTTCAACTTGTATATCGAGAAGGTCATCACTATGATAAAGAGAACCTCGAAGCCTGCGTGAATGATCTCAGAGTCTATCAGATGGAACCCGAGAACCAGTTGGTATACCGTGAAGATACCCAACCCTGATACCAGGTAGTAAAGTGCGAACTTCCACTGCCTCAGTTTGAAGTTCTGAGCTACATACAGAGTGACGATCATGGCCGCAACGGAGAAAGCTGCTACGACTAGTTCATACAGTACGAATTGATCCATCTTAGTAGCCCACCAAGTCCGCTGTTTCCTTGATTTTGTACACTCCGTATGTTATTGTGCTGATGAAGATAATCTTGAAACCTGCGCCTATTGCGCCTAGATCTCCTACGAGACCGTTCGCTGCTATTGCCTTGTAGATGAAGTATAGTATGAAACCGTAGAAAACATATTTGAGCCCGTCCTTCCACTGCCGGAGGTTGAATGACTCGATCGTGAAGTAGCTCATCAGAATACCTGACCATGCGATCAGGGCTATCACGATTTCAACATTAAACATAACTCTGTATAAGCCGGTCGCACTTTATACCATTTATCCAAATTTACTGAAGATAAAGAAAAAGAGAAATCTTTATGGCAGCAGTATAAAAATTTACTTACCTGACTGCCATAGAGTGTAGAAACCATATCCGGCCAGTACAAATGTTGCAAGCGATAGAGCATGGAAGAATCCGTACAGGAACTCTCCTGGTATAGGTCCTAGTGCTCCTCCGCCGCTGATATGCCAGTTGATATGCGGCAGATATGTGATCATGTAGACTGCTAGTCCTGCACCGATCAGTTCGAGTGCTCGGGAGACTTCTCCTCCCCAGAGTTCTCTAGCCTTGTAGATTACTGCAAGGCTTGCAACGATGACGAACATTGCTACATAGTCGATTACCATCTCAGTGATTCTTGCCTGTTCTCCCAGGCTCAGAGATACCATTCCTGCTGCTACCGCAGCAACTGCTAGGCCGGCAATAACCAGATAATCATTTCTTTCTAGGTTAAGTGCCATAATGAATACCTTTCAATGGTACAAAAGACAAAACTTGTATATAAAGTTTTATGAAGAGAACAAACGGTTTTAAATTCGAAATACCGCTGATAAAGATTTATTCAAGTTCTTTAGTTAACTTCCTATCCTCACTAGGTTCAACCTCAAGTTTAGCCCCATCAAAATCCTCTTTAATCTCTCCATCCTGTATTCTGTCGAGAAAAACAGCAAGGGCTGCAATCTCGCTGTGAGGCTGATTGCCGACCGAAATATTGTAGTCAACATGTTCGTATACCCATCTCGGAACTTTCTCAGCACCTACGATAACCAGGAGATCTTCAGATTCAAATCGTTCCTTCAGATCCGACATCTTCTCACCGACCTTCAGTCCGTACATGGTGAGATGTACCTTCAAGCCATCAAACTCTCTGATCTCCTCTTTCCAGCTCTCGGAGTATCTTAGTTCAATGTCGCCACCCCAGCGATCGGTTATATCTCGCTGGCTTTCAATCATGTTAGTATCTCTTTCACCTGAGAAAACCACTTCATCAGCGCCCCACTGACGCGCTGTCAAGCCTACATGGGTTGAAATCCTGTCATCTCTACCTGCACGGTGTCCAAGTCTGAGTACCTTTATCATTCTGATTTATCTCCGTGTAAATACATTAGAGGCCATTAAAAGATAAAAAAGAACATCAAATTAGACTGAACCAGTTATGGCAATTATTTCAGAGTGGTTCAGTACACTCAAACAGATTTTTTCATCAGCGAGAGTTTTCTTCCAGAACGAGACAGATACCTCGATCGGAGGTAAACCGATCAAGATAGCGTTCATCTCACTCCTTATCTCAGGAATAGTGAACTCGCTATCCACATTCCTGGCACTTCCAGGAGAATTCCAGCTAATCGCACTGGCAGACATCTTAGTGGCTCCAATCGCAGGTATTATCTCAATAGCTGTTACAGCAGCTTTAACACATCTCGTAGGAATGCTTGTAGGATTCGAAAACGGATACAGCGAAACATTTTCCGCGTTCGCCTACACCACTGTAATTGCTACTGTAGCAACAGTAGCAAGCCTGATACCTATTGCAGGTATCTTCATCGCACTTGCACTAGGACTCTTCTCCCTCTACGCACAGATCAGAGGAGTTCAAGAGTTCCAGAATGTAAGCTTTGCGAAGGCAGCGGTATCCGTGATAGTTCCGATCATCATCGTACTCGGAATCCTGCTCGCGATCATCTTCGCCACATCAGCAGCTCTTTTCGCAATGATGCAGGGCATGCCTACAGCACCACCCGCATAGAAAACACTCTCCAACCTATTTTCCCCATCTTTTTTCTTCATCTGTTAAAAATAGGGAGAACCAATAGAGGATTTAGAGAATGAGTGATAGAACGCAGAGGATATTCTGGTTCGGAGTAGCAACTCTGATATTCGCATTACTGCTGTGGAACGCAGATCTCAACCTCTTCATCGAAAAAATAAGGAAAGCAGAACCACTATACATCGGATTAGCTCTACTAGCAGGGTTCGGAGTACTTTTAACATGGACACTGAACTGGTACAACTTCTTCCAGGTCAGCGACATCAAGTGCAGCTTCACGCATACATTCAAGATGATGTCAGCCGGCCAGTTCCTCAACGCAGTCACGCCTTTAGGCCAGTTCGGAGGACAGCCATTCATGGCCTACCTGATCTCCAGCAACTCCGACACAAGCTACGAGAAATCACTGGCAACCGTTATGTCCGCTGACCTACTTGCAATAATACCTTTATCCACATTCGTGGTCTCAGGGTACATCTACACCGTTACAGTAGGTACAGGCGCCAGTAAAGTAACCGGAATGGCCCTAGTAACCGCTTCTCTACTTCTTTTCGGTATCGTGATGGGATACCTTGGCTGGTACCGGCCGGGAACACTTGAAAACTCTGTTCTAATCGTTTTCGAGAAAATCACAGGTTTTATCGGAAGAGGTTCACACCTGGTTGAGAAACTGGAAAACCGGCTGGAGAATGTAGAACAGACCTTCGAAACAATAGGCAAAAACCCGAAAGCCATCCTCCGCGCATTAGCGATAACACATACCGCGTTCCTGTTCAAGATGGCCGCATTCTACGCAGTAGTCCAGTCATTGGGCCTCTCAATCAATCCGTTTTACATCATGCTGATAATCCCGATAGCGAGCACAGCGAACTTCAGTCCTACACCGGGAGGTGCCGGAACATTCGAAGCCGTGATGGCAAAGCTCTCCATGATCTTCATGGGAATCGGATATGAAGCAGCTCTGGCGATCGGGGTACTTCACAGACTGGCGACCTACTGGCTTCACCTAGTAATCGGTTACCTGGCGATGAACACCTTGAACCTGTCGATCAGTGATGTGAAAGATGTGCCGGAGAAACCGTAAAAATTTATTTAAGAATCCGCGTTACTGTTCTTTGTTACAATGGAAGGTGGATGTTTTACCCGCCGGTCACTTTTGCATTGAAACTTCTCACAGCGACAGCTGTCATCAAAACCAATTAAACAACTTCTCCCGAAGTGATTCTGTATGAGCATTCAGGTACAGCTTCCAGACGGATCA
>JBEQAZ010000032.1:0-4701 GCA_041640055.1 Candidatus Nanohaloarchaea archaeon
TTCAAACAGGGTTTCTCCGAATTTAACTATGGGTTTCAAAAAAGCTACAGTTAAGTGTTAGATATGGCGAAAGAAGAAGGTGGCATGCTACCCTCCTCGCAAGGAGGACTGATGATGTACACAGATGCCGATACAGGCATCGATCTTGACCCCAAGATAATCGTAGGACTGGGCGCAGGCACAGGACTACTGGTAATGATAGGTCATGCAAGACCACTACTAGCAGGAATCTTCCTGTAAAGTACATTTTAAATTATAATTGTGGGCCCGTAGCTCAGCCTGGACAGAGCAACCGGCTTCTAACCGGTAGGTCGAGGGTTCAAATCCCCCCGGGTCCGATAGAAACAGTTTTTAGAAGGGAGAAGAGATGCTTGAGAAAGGTAAAATAAGTTTTGAGGACGCAAACCGTTTCCTATCAGATTCTGATGTAACTCACGATACGCTGTACTTCAAGCCGGCTGATTCACGGCAGGGAATCGAACTTCCAGGTGGATACAGCACCGATATCATTGACGAATACCGTTCTATGCAGCGACTATATGATGTAGCACCTGATCTTGCGGTAGAGCCATTTGAACTAGTAGATGATCCGGCAGGGTACTTCATGGAGTATGTAGAAGGCAGAAACCTTGAAACAGTATTGAGAGAGGATATAAGCGATTACGATGTTGATTATGTTCTTCAGCAGGCAGGTAGTCTCGGAGAAAAGATAAAGGAGTCCGGTGTCCCTCACGGAGATATCAGAGCAAGCAACTTCATCCTGACCAGCGAAAGCGAACTCATGGCTATAGATCCGGCAGGTATACCAGAAGATATCGATTCTCAAAGAGTAATATCTCTGGATCAGCAGGCCGTCAACTGGGATATAACCGATTTAAACGAGTACATAATTGACCGGTTGATTGATGAGTCTGGTTTTAACGAGAGCTCTGAGGAACATCACATACCTCATAATGCTATTGAGATGTGAAGTATGCAGAACCATTTGATTTAACATGTTTGAGAACATACATTCTAGATATGAGTTTTTCAATAAGCTCAGTTGAGAGGCACGCTGAAAACCCTGAAGATGTAGTTATAACCGATGAAGCACTTGATATCTTAGGTAATATTCTCGAAGAGGAAGGCACTGAAATACTTGAGAAAGCGATAGGTATAGCTGAAGATAAAGAATCTGCGGTTAGAGGAGAGGAGATAAGAAAAGCATTTTTTGAGAGCTAGTTATCCAGTTGAGATAGCTCGCTCTGAAGATTCTTCAGTTCATCATTCAACTGGTTTACAGAGTCATCTAGATCTACATCGCTGTGCATCTCTGCCTTCGGCGGCTTGCTGACCTCACCGTCTTGGACCTCTGGCAGTTTCTGGTTCAGATCAGTCATCTTGGCGTTCAAACGGTCAAGGTTCTGATTCACTTTCTGTATAGATTCCTGTTTGATAGAATTGATACGGTTCAGGATATCCACAGCTTCATGTATATTGGATACAAGCTGATCTATATCCTCCAAGTCTTCCTGCAGATGTTGCTTGTTATCAAGTTTGACATAAAGCTGCTCCTGATCTGGACTCATAACTCATTACTTCGAAAGGCCTGTTATTAAAAATAACTTCAAGCCTTCAGGGACCTCCAAAGAAGAACCCCTGAAAGACCTACCGAAACACCGGTCAAACCAACGAAAACATACACACCGATAAACTCAAGCAAGATGCTAGCAACTGCCACAGGAAGCAGTAGCAACGAGTTCAGAATCACATACTCGATGAACACCTTGGAGTCATACAGCTCCGAGTTCGGATTCAATCCTGTCAGGAACGAGATCAGGCTCAGTGAGATGAAGATCGATGAGTAAAGTGTAAGCAGAGCCAGTCCTAGAGCTCCGGAGTAGTATATACTGGATACAACCAGGAACAAAGTCGTTAACGGGAACGCCAAGAAGACGAAGGCACGGTGCTTCGCGTGAAGAACCATCTCCCTGTCAACAGGCAGGTGAAGATAATCAGATATATCATCAAACCTGTTAACCCAGTTGTAAACTGAGATAGTGCTCATACCCAGCAATACACTGTATGTGACGAGCGGATTCTGCATGAAAACCGTCTCAAACGGAAGATGGATAACCGCCATCCAGTAAGCACCTGTCAAAAGCAGAAGGGTAGCGAATATCTTGAAAACTCCTCCAGCCGACCTGGAAACATCCTGAACCGTCTTAGATGTAAGAGCTCCTCGCTCACTGGTATAAGTTGTCTTGAAAAGTGACGGTATCTCTATACCGGTCCTCGCAAGAATCAGAGATACAAGCGCTCCTGCAAGGAACGCTCCAAATACCTGGAGCAGGACCAGTGGTGCAAAGGTCATGTATGCTGCGCTGAAACCTGCGAAAAGCGGTATCACAAACATTATGCTGTAGTATATTGCATCGTTTAGTACAAATAGTCCGAGCAGTTTCTTTTTGGAGACAGGTAGTGTTCTTGAGGTGTATATGAGAAGGCTTCTGTCTCCTATCAGGTTACGAGCCTCGTCTCTTGAGCTGAAGCCTACTAACCCGGCGGCTATCCCGAGTACTGCTCCGAAACCAGCCAAGCCGATCGTGATATCGGCCTGTGGAATCTTGGAGTAGATTCTGAAGGGGTAAAGTGTGGCTAAGGTAACTAGAAATACTGTTAGTGGGAAGAGTTTGAAGTAGCTGCCTTTGTACATGTCCGCGTGCATGCGGTACTGCTCTTTCAGCATTCGTTTGAGTATCATTGCTCGTCGAATAGTCTGTTCTTCAAGTTTTCAACTTCGTGAACATTTTCCTGTATCGCACCTTCGTCCAGGAACAGTACATCGTCACATAGCTCTTCAGCTAGTCCGAGTAGATGTGTGCAGAGGAATATACTGCCGGTGTTCTCTGCATACTCCTTGAAAAGATTCTTGGCTTCTTCCTGGACGAACGGATCGAGGTTGATCAGTGGTTCGTCGATGAATACTAGTTCTGGTTCGTGGAAGAATGCCTGAATGATCATCAGTTTCTGTCTCTCTCCCTTGGATATCTCTTTGGTCGGCTGATCCATCTTTCCTTCCAGGTTGAATCTTTCGATCCATTTCTGTTTATCTATTTCTGCGTCTCTGATATCTGCTATGTACTGAAGGTACTCGTTGCCGGTTAGGAAGCTTGGTGGGTCTTCTCTTTCCGGAAGTACGCCCAGTTTTTTCCTGAGTTCGACCGGATCCTTCCATGGATCCATTCCAAGTACTTTGACTTCTCCAGTATCTCTTTCGAGCTGGCCAGTCAGTATCTCAACCGTTGTGGATTTTCCTGCTCCGTTCGGCCCTATCAAACCAGTTATCGTGTTCTCATCGACTTCAAAGCTGAGATCTTTGAGAACCTGGTTGTCACCGTAGGACTTATTCAGGGAGTCTACAGTTATTACAGACATCTTATACAGAATGTTTGATAATCGCCGAATTAAATAGTACCGATAACCCTGAAGTAATGAGGTAAAATTAGTGGTTCAGAGGTGTTCAAAGAATTCATCACTCGGGATTATCTCCCGTCAGATAAAGGGTTCCTCATCATCACCTAGTTTACAGAGTGCCTATCCTTCGTGGTATTTCCCTCTGTAGCCTTCCTCTGTTTCCTGCATCTCCTCGAACACTATCTGGTTAAGCCGTGCGTTCTCCTTGATCTCCACACCGTCTTCGTTATCTACGGATAGTTTGAAGCTGCCGGTACCGGTGAAACCTGAGTCCCATACTGCGTTCTCGATATTTATACCCATACGAAGCAGAGAAGAACGAGGGAAAGCATATCCAACCAGGTCGTTCGGTATATCAACGGTCTCGTTCATCACAACCTTGTATGTACCTGGTTCAAGATCCCACCAGGCATAATCGTCATCCTCGTTTTTCTTCTCAGGCTCGATCGGAGTTGAGTCAGGTATCGCCCGTTCGCTATTTGAGAAATCAAGCTTGCCGGAGCCTTCAAAACGGTGTATCTCCTGTACTGTCAGGTCGAAGCCCTGTGGCGTTAGCTGTGTGTTCAGGTGGATGTAGTCCTGTATCAGATTTTCTTCCTCGATAAGCTGTTTCAGTTGCTCGCGATTTAAAGTCATACAAGCAAGAGTTTCTGACTGAACTGTATTAAGCGTTTCCAAAAAGACGGGAAGCGCATAAAAAAATGCGTCGAACAGTCCTGTTTTGTAAACAAAGTGTAATCCAAAAATGATCGACAGAACATACACACACAAAGTAACGCCGGAAGACGACGGCGAAACAGTCAGCGTAGCTGGCTGGGCACATGAAATCAGAGACCTGGGAGGTCTAACATTCGTAATTGTAAGAGACCGAGAAGGCCAGATCCAGGCAACCTTCAAAGAAGATGATAACGAAGAACTGTTCGAAAAAGCACAGGAAATCGGAAAAGAAGACCTTGTACATATCACAGGAAAAGTAGAGGAAAACGATCAGGCACCGGGCGACAGAGAGATCAAGCCTGAAAGCCTTGAAATCCTTGGCGAGGCAGAAAGCCCTCTTCCTATGGATGTATCGAAAGATATCGACTCAGATCTATCCACACGGCTAGACAACCGGTTCATCGACCTCAGAAAACCAGAGGTACACGCAGTATTCTCACTTAGAAGCCACCTAATCGAATCCATGGAAGAATGGTTCGATAAAGAAGGATACATCAACATCCAGACACCTACAATCGCAAAGATGGG
>JBEQAZ010000033.1:0-4470 GCA_041640055.1 Candidatus Nanohaloarchaea archaeon
GAGAAACCTGATACGGTTTCTGTTTCAAGATTGACTTCAACTGACTCTCCATCGATCTCAACATGGTCGGCTCCTTCCTGAATCTTTCGTCCTAGTGATCCTTCGAACTGGTATCCTACAAAGACCAGTGCATTGTCTGGATCATCAGCGAACTCTTTCAGGTATGAGAGAACGGGGCCTCCTGTGAGGCTTCCGGAAGTCGTCAGGATAACGCATCCATCGTCTTCCTTCACTTGTTCACGCTCCCGGTGGCTTCCTATGACCTCGATGTTCTCCTTTAGGAAAGGTGAGTCCTCTCGGTGCACCTTGTTCTGTACTTTATCGGAAAGGAACTCGGGATAAGCGGTATGAAGTGCGTTCACATCGTTGATCATACCGTCAATGTATACATTGTAATCGAAGTAATTTCTGTCCATTTCATCTGCGAGAAGACCTAGTACTTCCTGGCTTCTACCGACAGCGAACGCCGGAACAATAACCTTTCCTCCCTTGTTCAATGTCTGCTTGACCTTGGAGAGGAACTTCTTGTTAGCTTCCTCACGCGGAGTCTGCTCGTCGTCCCGTCCACCGTAAGTGGATTCAGTAATCATGGTCTCCACTCTCTGGAAATTGGTGGATGCCGGACTTAGCATCTCTGTAGTATCATAGTTGTAGTCTCCTGTGTACAGGATGTTGTGCAGTCCTTCTCCAACATGGATATGGGTCAGTGCTGAACCGATGATATGACCTGAGTTTCTCAAAGTCAAACGCATATCCGGAGTGATATCAGTAACTTCTCCATAATCAGGTGTAATTGTTCTCTTGACCGCTTTCTTGATGGCACTGGAATCATATGGCGCCTTGTTGTTCTCTGAATGCGCCAGGCCGATGTAATCCAGTGTAAGCATAATCATGAGATCTCTGGTCGGTTCTGTACAGTAGAGCGGGCCATCATACCCCATCTTGTACAGGTACGGTATCATTCCGACATGGTCCATATGTGCGTGTGAGAGAATCACTGCGTCAAGTTCCTGAAGGTTCAGTTCAGGTGCGTTCAGGTACGGGAAGTTCTCCCTGCTGCCCGGTTCGGCGCTTGGATCGATTCCGCAGTCCATCAGCACATTTGATTCTTCTGTCTGAAGTAGTACGCATGAGCGTCCTACCTGTCGGAATCCTCCGAGCGAGGAGATTCTTATCCATTCGTCTCCTACTGATTTGTCCAGTCTGATCTTCTGACCTACATCGTGGAGGAAGTCTTTCCTGAACTCTGGATCCTCTACTGTAAGCTCTCTTGCTCGGTCAACTACATTTGACTGGATTGCAGGAACTCTTTCGACCTGTGGACTCCACATCGTTTTCTCTCTTAGTTCGTCAAGTCCTCTGCCGTTGTTCCCAATTACCTTTCCAGGTTTTTCTGCTCTTAGTATCATTTTACCGAGTGAAGGCTGGAAAATAACTTCTTCAAGACCTGCATCATCACTAACTACCTCATGAACTTTCTCTTCTGCTCGTTCTGGATCCATGAATAGTTTGGATGAAGGTCTGATCTCCACTCGCTTCTTGATTTTGGATACAATTTCTTTTACAACATCTGAGTTATTCAAGAAAAATTCTTTGCTACCAGTGTAGACTACGATATCTGAAGCTTCGTATCGAAGTTCGTCAACCTGTGCGTTATCCGGCAGCATGTCTTTAATGTCATCAAGTTCTTCCATAAATTCTGTAAACCTCTATTGAATGAGTAAATCGTGAGAAAAGGGTTTTTCGTGTATAACAAAAATTTACAGGGAGAAAACCCCTTTTCGGTAAAACCTGTAAACGAAGCCTACTCTTATATAATCACTTCAGCTTGGATTCAACTTCCTGATCACTGACTACATCATAACCGTCCTCAGTGATCTCAGCGACCATGATACCGTTTCCGGAAGCTGTATCTCTTTCCATCGCTGCCTCGATTGCGTTGGCAGCTACTTCCTTAGCTTCCTCGTGATCCATACCATGTTCGTAGTTGTCTTCGAGTACTCCGAATGCCATCTGGCTTCCGGAACCCGTAGCTGTGTAGTCTTCATGTCCCATTAGTCCTCCTGCAGGGTCAAGGCTGTAAACAATTCCGCCTTCGTCTTCTCTTACTCCTCCAAGGATGAACTGGTTCATGAAAGGCATCATCTTGTTGCCGTGCAGGATGTTAGAGAGTAGTGTTCCTGCTCCTTTGACTGAAAGCTCTTTGGTCTCAAGCTTGTGCAGGTTTAGCTGGCTTCTCATTACGCGGACAATCTTCTGTGCGTCTCCTACGCTTCCTGCGATCGTAAGTCCTAGCTGGTCATCCAGTTCGAAGACTTTCTTCGCGTGCTTGTTGCTTACCAGTCGTCCTCCTAGTGCAGCTCTTTTGTCTGCTGCCAGGATGACTCCTTCTTCTGTTGTTAGTCCTAGTGTTGTAGTACCGGTTTCGAATTCTTCCATTTCCTTCTGCTGACGGTGTTGCATCTGTTCAACCATTATCCTTTATCCTCCATTTTTTGTTTGTATTATAGATCAGAAACTTAAATTCAGAGCAATTGTCTGACAACGATCTGCTTAGACAGACCGTGCTCGCTCTATCAAAGTATACTCGACCTAGATTTATATAGATGGATCGCAGGTTATCTGAAAAAGATGTGGAACTGAACAACATTTAAAACCGTTAAGTTACTAACAGGTATGGTATGTCAGTAGCAATCACAGGTGGACGCGTTCTGCAAGACGAGATCCACATCTACGGACACTTCTAACGCTATCTTCAAAACCTATAATACAACTGTTTCTCGGAGGTCTTCCTGATGTCAGCAACAGGCGAAGCCTCCACCGCTGCCGCAGAACTTGACTACGATGAAATCGTAGAAGAGTTCACCGAGGAATTCAAGGACAACTATGAGGAAAATGTCGGGCCAACCGGCATGGGCGTGGAGAGCGAGAACCCGATAGTCAAAGAAGAAGACGGAGTAATGCCGCTAGCCCCAGATTATCAGGATATAATCAGCGAAGAGCTTTGGGAGAGCATCGAGGAAGAACTCGAAGAGAATGTAGACGGCTACGGAGAAGAATTCAGCTTCGAACTCAAGGGCGTTAAGGAAAAAGGTCATTTCGAGGATAGACCAGCAGAGATAGAGGTTGAACAAAGTCAGGAGTCAGATCAGGTTATCGGTGCTCCAGCAGCAGACTGGGAAATCGGCCCTCAGATCGAGATAGACTCAGGTGCCTTCCAGATAGACGGCTCCGGAAACTTCGGAACACTTCTTGATGTACTGAAAAGCCTCAGAGAAGGAACGAGAAAATACATACAGGAAAACCACCCCGACCTTGAATTCGCAGATCAAGGCTTAACCCGTCAATTCCGTGAACCGGAGAGGACACCCGACGAGATCGGTGACCGTGAAGTTGTCAAGCGTGGCTTAGGAGACGAATACGGACGAGATGAAGCTGTAGAGTTCTCAGAGAAGTTTTACGATCATTTCAGCTCTGTGGAGTACTGTGCCGATTACATCAGTACGATCTTTGGACCTCAGATAATGGAGAACATGTTCGGAGGATCCACACAGCTTACATCCGGTCTCTGGAGCGATGACGGAGAAATCGATGTAGACGAACGGATGTCCGAAGAGCTGGCTTACCGGATAGTTTTCGAAGGAGCTTTCGATGTATTGACCTCTAATGTTTACAGCGAGGAAGATGAGGGACAGCCAGAAACCGGTGTTAACCAGGACTACTGGGAGAACAGTGCGTACGGTCAACACTTCCTTGATGATGCCGATGTAGATGAGGCAGCGCTTGATAGAACCGGTACACCATGGAATGTCATCGATTCTATGATGGATAGCGACGGAGATGCCTTCCAAGGAATGGTAGACGAGTACATGACCGGACACCACATGGCTTGGATCGCCAAACCTGACAGAGAACATGTCGAGTTCGAGGACGATATACCCGAAGACTTTGACTATGAAAGTGTGGCGATGCTAACAGTCGACCCTGAAAATCCAAAGACGCCGAGAGAGTATATCGAGGACGGCGAAGTAGATTTCACCAAGATAGTCACAGATGGAGAGGACGGATTGAAACGAGTCCGTGGAACAGTCGATCTAACAGGTATGAGCGAAGACGAGCTCAAGGAATACCATATGGGCAACTTTTCGGAACAGCACATCGGCGGACTACACCACGATGTAAGACCCAAATTCCAGACCGGAGGATTCGAGTACAGAAACTCCCGTCAGAACTACGAAGACGAACCAAGCGTAGCACTCGCGAAAGCTGCGATAATGCCGCACGGCGATAAAATCCGTGAAGCCATGGATTCACACGGTATCGATCCATCAGATCCTGAAACCGTTCCAGACTACGATAACGAAGAAGTCTGGGAAGAAGTATTCAGCCAGGTTTACGACGACGATGTGATGGCGACTGCAGAAGACATGGCTCCGGGGTACGCCGATGACTTCGCTGAATATGTAGAAG
>JBEQAZ010000034.1:0-4120 GCA_041640055.1 Candidatus Nanohaloarchaea archaeon
AGGACAAGAGCAGCAGTAACGGAGAAGACGATTCTCAGGATTCCACTCCTCAAGAAGATGGTGGAGATGACGATGACTCAGATGATGGGAAAGGAACGAAGGAAGTAGTTATAGATAAAGTCAGTCAAGAAGATGATAATTAGCTGTCTCTGAAATTTTGAAGTTCGCCGATCAAACGGTCAAATTCTTCTTCAGTCGGTGATCCGCGGAGAATCAGCTCCGAGATTACATTGTCGCCTACTAGCTCCTTAAGGTACTCCGATCTTCCGGCTATATTCTTATCTTCGCTATTCTCGGTAAATCCATGCATGAGAACAGCTGCTGCATGACTAAGATTCATGGAACTGTATCCCAGCGTATCGATATGAACAACGGCATCACAGAGTTCAAGTTCCTCATTACTTAATCCTGAATCCTCCCTTCCCAACACTAGTGAAGTGTTATTTCTTGGACGAAAACTTTCTAGGCTGGTTCCACGGCCAGGTTTAGTTCCGACTACAAAATCCAGATCTTCTATCGCTTTATCTAATTTTTCGAATATCTCTGCTTCGTCGAGTACATTCTGTGCGTTTGCCGCTGTATCACGGCTTTCAGAAAGGTTGAATTCCGGATTAACTATCTTCATCTCCGCATCGTAGTTGCTGCATAGACGGGCTATGAATCCGGTGTTTTCCGGTATCTGTGGTTCTACTAGTATGACTGCTTCCATCCTGTGTACCAACCTATAAAACCATGTTAGGATATAAAATGTTTTACAGTGTTTGACGGAAAAACAGTTACCGCAGTATTTGTATCCCTCGCAATAATCGCAGTAGTAACATCAGGAGGTAATATCCAGACTCCTGACAATCTTGGTGAAGGAGGACTAGATCTAGGAAACTTGATTCCATCAGGAGATCTCTCATTTGAGAACCGGCCTGAACCGAACAATACGGTAGAGGCGGACTTCTCAGCAACTCTGTCAAATGAAACCCTGAAAGTATACGATACTAACATGACCTCAGCAGGTCTGACAGAGATCGAATCCGAACAAATACAGGCAGATGAACCTATCCAGCTAATCGGATACAGCGGAGATATACAGATCGGATCTTCTGGCCAGGTTACGCTTGTAGGTGAAGCATCAGGCTACAGTACCTCAGGTGTTTCCTCAATGGAGAATTTCGAAGTAAACGCAACTCACTCAAGTTCAACTATCAATATGCATACTGTCCGGCTTCAGCACACCTTCAACAATACTGAAGGCTCGCTTAGCAGCGTAACCAATCAGGGTTCAACGGCTAATACAGTAGAATTTAACTCCTTCACAGGTAACCTCGTTCTTGATCTTAACTCGGGGAATGTGGAGATGAACGGTAAAGTTGACCGACTTGAATCAGGTTCATTCGTGATTAATTAGGGTTAAAAAACTGGAGTGGCTTTAGACTTTCTATGCTAGACCAACTTATCCCAGAGTTCGGAAACATCTATGTAATATTACAAATTCTGTCATTCTTCCTGTTCATCGGAATGTTCCTGTTCTTCCCAAAGATAATGATATGGCAGGCAAACAGGAAGCTAAGGGACACAATGATAGACCTGGAGAACTACAAACAGACTACAGAGCAACTGTTCCTTGACAACCTTACAGATAACAAGACAGAAGAACTTGAACAGAAGTTCGAGAGCATGAAAGACTTCAAGGTCTCCGCTCCAAGCAATATAGATCCTGCAGGAGCAGTACAGAGACTGGAACATGTGCTCGATACATCCGAACACAAGTTTGATCGTTTCGTCAATAAATACGCAGATACAGAAGATGAAGACGAACTAGCAAACCTCAACATGACATTCAAAGGCGTCATGGGAACCAACCAGATCTACAGAGTAGTAAGACACTTCAAAGAACTGATCAACAAGACAGGAAACATCCAGATCATCAGCATGGTCCAGATGACACTTCCAATTTACAAAGAACTGGCAGAAAGCCAGAAAGAAGCATCAAGAGCCTTCGCAGACCAGGCACCAATCGGAGACAGCATCGGACCACTCGTCGCAGCACGACTAATCGAAAGCGATGAACCGGAGGAAATCAGCGAAGACATTGTACACAGTGAAGAAGAAATCAACGATCAGGAAGTACATGTCCTGAAAAGCAACGGTCCAGGAGCCCGACTAGGAAAGTACGGCGACGCAATCGACCAACTAACAGATGAAAACGACCTAGAAGCCATCATAACCGTAGACGCAGCCTCCAAGTTCGAAGGAGAAACCACAGGAGATGTAGCAGAAGGAGTCGGCGTCATGATGGGCGGACCAGGAGTAGAAAAAACCAAGATCGAAGAAGCAGCGACAGAACACGATGTACCACTGGAAGGAGTAGTAATCAAACAGTCAGCACCTGAAGCAAGCAAAGCTATGAAACAGGAGATCTACAACTCCCACGAAGAAGCAGAAGACAAAGCCAAAGAACTAGCAGCAGAGTTCGACGGACCGGTAGCAATCATCGGTGTAGGAAACACAGTAGGAATACCAAATAGGAGAGAAGAAACTAGCACCGTACACAACCGGCTACACAAGTACTGGGAAGAGTACGAGGAAGAAGATGAGGACGAAGTCAGCTACATGGGAATCATGGGCATCATGCCCGGCGGCGACCAACAAGCCAGTCGAGTCCAGAACTTGAAGGATCAGGTACTCTGGACACTGGCCAGGTAATTTCCCTTTACTTTTTCTTCTGCCTCCTTATTTTTCTCTTTCTGTCAAGGTAATCCCAAATTCATTTAATTGAGTATAGGTAAATTTTCATTATGGTTGGTAGTCATAAGAAATATTTTGTTTTGCTCCTTTCGTTACTGTTTTTAATCTCGTTTTCTACAGCGGCTGAGTTAGCGACTTCAATTAATCAGGATACTGGATTGAATTCAGTGCCTTACGAAGACGGTGATACAGTACAGGGCACAGTCAATGTTCAATGGACTCAGGATGACCCTGATAATGTTCTTCCCTGTGGAGGTTGCACAGGTCCTACACAGCTAAAATGGCAGATATGGATGACCTATCAGGACTCGAACGGAAACTGGTATACAGAACAGGTTGGAGAGACATCTTTCGGCCCAGGGGATTCAAGAAAAGAAGGGGATAATACCGATGAGACAGTAAATTCTGTGACAATCAGTACTGAACACAATGTGGATACGAGTAAATATAATCAATTGGCTATTAAACCCGTTCTGTCTCCGACAACAGGTTCGGAAACCTATATAGCAGATAGACAGTACTTAATGGATGAAAAATACGCAGATGATGGGGGAGGTGGCGGAGGTGGAAACAGCAACTCCAACCCAGTCCCCGAACTATACATGCCTTCTCAAGTTCAAGAGGGTAATTCATTCACCGCAGATGGCTCAAGTAGCTACGATCCTGATGGCTCAATAGAGAGCTACGACTGGGATTATGACAACGACGGAATTTACGAAAACTATGGTGGCGGACTAAGTTTCGTTACTATGTCTAGTTTTGTCCATACCTATGAAAATCCTGGGGAGAAGACGATGAGGCTCAGAGTTGAGGATAACGATGGTGCGACAAGCTCCGTAACTAAGACTATTCAGGTCACGCAGGACTGTGCTGAAAAAATTGTAGGAGATATCAAAATAAATTCTCCCTTCGGACAGTTTGATACCAAAGCAGCCTTCTGGGATTTGGATACCTCAGGAACATTCACAGACCAAAGAACAGGTTGTACCTACCAACATGCTAGCCCGAGAAGTTACAGCGAATTCTCAGAATTTTCTGGTTCAGCTCCACTTGAAGCATCGAGTTACACCCCGATGGTCTTCGACTGCGTAAATGGCACCACTAACTCTCTTGCTAGCTATCCATCCCCTCCAAGCGATGAGCTATCTACAGCAGAAGAAAATTACTTTGCAGATGCACAGAATCAGGCAGAACAATACTGCCAAAACAGAGCAAACTATGATTTTGAAACTATAGGAGAAACAATGCCAATGACACAGTTCTATATTCCTACAGACGCTATACCGTACGGTCCAGAAGGCGCATCTTACATATCAACAAACGGCAACTATCAAGGACTAGTTACCCACAAGTTCTCAGACCTGTACAGAGCAATGACCCG
>JBEQAZ010000035.1:0-3967 GCA_041640055.1 Candidatus Nanohaloarchaea archaeon
ATGAAAAAACGACAAGCGCCAGAACCGCAACAAAGGCTCTATCATGGGTTAAGTTAAACATGTTTAAAGCAGAGAACTACCTTTCTTTAAAACCATTTTGAAACTGTTCGAATCTTATCTAACAAAAAGTTTAAAGTCGTTAAATATTTCTTAGAAGTAATCAAAAGATTCTGGGTTTATCCCAGACTGCCTTCCATCTCTAATTGGATTAATCGGTTCAGCTCGACGGCATATTCCAGTGGAAGTTCTTTCGCGATTGGTTCGATGAAACCTCTGACGATCATCTCTTTGGCTTCTTCTTCCTCGATTCCACGGCTCTGCATGTAATGGATTTCCTCATCTCCGATTCTTCCTACTGTTGCTTCGTGTGCCATCTCTACATCGTCTTCCTGTATCTCGATGTACGGTTCTGTATCGCTGGTGGCTTCATCTGAGAACATCATAGCATCACATTCGATGCTGACTTTGCTGCCATGGCTTCCTTCAGGAACTCTTACCAGGCCTCTGTAGTTGGTTCGGCCGTCTCCCTGAGTGATCGATTTGGATTCGATTGTGGACTTTGTGTTCGGAGCGTTGTGTACTACTTTGGCTCCTGTGTCGATATTCTGTCCGTCTCCTGCGAATCCGATTGTGATGTGGTTGGCTCGTGCGCCTTCACCATTCAAATGTGAGGAGGGGTAGAGCATTGTAACCTTTGATCCCATGCTTCCTGAGACCCATTCCATTACTCCATCCTCCTTTACCTTGGCTCTCTTCGTGTTCAGGTTGTATGTGTTCTTGCTCCAGTTCTGTACGGTGGAGTACTGTACATGTGCGTCTTCTTTGACGAATACTTCGACGCATCCGGCGTGCAGGTTGTTTCTGGTGTACTGTGGTGCGCTGCAGCCTTCTATGTAATGTAATCTGCTGTTTTCCTCAGCTACGATAAGTGTGTGTTCGAACTGTCCCATTCCTTTACTGTTCATTCGGAAGTAGGCCTGTACAGGTATCTCGACCTCTACTCCTTCGGGTACATAGACGAAGCTACCTCCGCTCCATACTGCTCCGTGGAGTGCGGCGAACTTGTTGTCTTGTGGAGGGACATTCTTCGTCATGAAGTATTCTTTGACTAGTTCTGGGTGTTCTTGGACTGCTTTGTCCATGTCCATGAAGATGACGCCTTTTTCTTCCCATTCTTCTTTCATGTTTTGGTAGACGACTTCTGATTCGTACTGTGCGCCTACGCCTGAAAGTGCTTCCTGTTCTGCGTCAGGTATTCCCAGTTTGTCAAATGTTTCCTGGATCTCCTCCGGTACTTCCTCCCATTCGTCGCTTTGCTCTCCCTCTGCAACCTTGAAAGGTGTTATCTCGTCAATCTTTAGTTCTGACAGGTCTGGTCCCCAGTCTGGCATAGGTCTTCTCTTGAAATGTCGGAAGGCTTCCAGCCGTTTCTCCAGCATCCATTCCGGTTCATCTTTCTCTTCTGATATCTTTCTTATAGTATCTTCTGTTAGTCCTTCTCCGGAATCGTACTTGATTTCTGCGTCGGTTACATGGTTGAACTTTTCTTGGTCCTTCTGGATTTCGTCTCCACTCATATTCAACTATTAGTGGTGTAAATCTTTAAATCCTCGATAAGTACCCGGAGGTAACCCCTCTTTTTTCTTGGTCGGCTTTTTATCTTTTGAAACCTGTTGTGTAGGTGATGGAGTACAGTCAGAGGCTTGCTGAAGATGAGTCCTGGCAGGTTTTTGAGTCGGCGCTGGAAACAGCGGTCGAAGGTTATGTTGAAAGCCTTCAAAGTCATCTGATTGAGGAGTACAGTAATTATAATATCACTTTCTCCGGCCTTGAGTCGGATGATAAGTTTCTTGAGGTTCTTGGCTTGAATGAGTACGGTGTAGATCTTTCTGCGAATGACGGTGACTTCAGGATGTATGATATCGAATTGCCGGATGTCGAAGAGTCCGTGATGGTTGAGGTTGAGAGATCGGTTGCGGAGAGCTCGATAGCATCAGATGAGGATAGAGAGACTGTCGCTTACAGCATGCATCCGCGTTCGGATCATGAGAGAAAGTTCAGGAATATCAAGTCCGAGTTCTGTCGTGTGACTCGTCCAGATTCTATCAAAGAAGGAAATCCTGTTTTCTACAGAGAAGGCAGGGAGAATCCGCTTCGACAGCTGGAGAACTGGAGTGATTTCGATCAGCATGAGGTTATGGAGAAGGCGATCAGTTTCTATGAGGAGAGTTTTCCTGAGGATATTGATTTCGATGTAGAGCTCGGTTTTGACTCAGGTAAGGACTGGCGTATCTACGAGTTTGATTTCGAGGATGTAGATGAACCGATGCACCTCGAGGTCTCTCTGAGGGATAGAGGTTTTTCTCTCAACTGGCGTCCGGATAGCTACGATTTGAGGTACAGAAACTTTGTTAGAGAAGGTTTTGCCAAGGCTGTTGAAGCGGTTAACGATTAGGAATCTCTGATATTACTTGATGAATAGTCTTTGAGACCTGAGATCCGTTCTACATCTACTTTGTGACCGGTAGCTTTCTCAGCCATCTCTTTAACCTGTTCCTCCTGGTGGTCTTGGTCATATCCCAGGGTGATTACATCGGGGTCAATATCTTTCACAGTCGAGTATATATCACTCTCACTTCCGATAACTGCCTGATCCACACACTGGATGCTTTCAACCAGTTTCTGTCTCTCCTCTTCATCAAAGTGTACTTCTTTGTCGATCCTTGAGTCCCTGGCTATCACCACTACCAGTTCATCGCCTTTCTTCGTTGACTGCTCCAGATAATGAATGTGGCCCGGATGCAGAATATCAAAGGTTCCCTGAGCCATAACTGTTGTCATAACATAAGTGGGCGGAGAGAAGTGTCATAAGTGTTTTCGATGACAGGTCTCCCTATCTAATTAAAGAACTCTCCAAGCTCCTTCCAGGGTGCTCTGGTCTCCTTCAGGCTGATATCCTTCGGAAGTGTTTTCCGGTAGTTGCTCCAGTTGTATCTTTTGTCCATGAAGATTATCGCTCCTTCATCCGTCTTGCTTCTGATGCATCGGCCTGCTGCCTGTACTGCCCGGTTGATCGCAGGGTAGGTGTATCCGTACTCCCATCCCTTCCCGTATTTCTCGTCCAGGAAGTTGATCAGGTCTTTGGTCTCTAGATCAGGTCTCTGAAGTGGCAATCCTATTATGAATACTGCTTTGAGTATCTCTCCCGGGAAGTCGATTCCTTCTCCGAAGCTTCCGGCTGTTACACCGAGTAGGACTGCGTCTCCTTCATCTTTTCGGTCCTTGAATCTGTCCAGTGTTTTCTGTTTCTCCTCTTTGTCCATCTGCGGTTTTTCGACGAATATCCTCCGGTCTGTATGCATTTTCAACTGGTCTTTGACATCTTCCATGTAGCTGTAGCTGGGGAAGAATGCTGCTGCGTTTCCTGGTATCTCTTCCACGCTTTTGGAAAGGTACCATGCGTATTTCTGTGTCATGGATTCGTCTCTTTCGCTGTACTTGGTGGTAAGTGTCGGTATTACAAGTTCTGTCTTGTTTTCGCTAGGGAACGGTGATTTGAACTCCTTGGTAACATTTTTCTCTTCATCGATTCCCAGAAGATCGTTGTACATATCTGTCGGGGTCAGTGTTCCGGACATCAGCACTGTCGAGTATGATTTCTTGATAGGTGTGCGTGTCGTGGCTTCGGGGTTCAGGCATGAGTACTTTAGATGTACCTCGCCGTAGTTCGTTCTCTGAAGTATCCGTGAGAATCCTTCATCTTTTCCGTTCCAGCTGTCCATGAACTCGGCGATCTGAAGTACCTTGGATCTTTTATCCTGTCTGGACTCGATTTCCTCGCCTGCTTTTTCCAGGTCGACTATAAAGTCCTCGTAATCCCGGAAGCTGTCCACTATATCTGTGAAATCTGATTTTTCAACTCTTTGCTCAGGGTTCTGGCTCGAAAGCTTGTCCTGAACCAGTCTCT
>JBEQAZ010000036.1:0-3848 GCA_041640055.1 Candidatus Nanohaloarchaea archaeon
GATATGGGCTTCCTGGGTCCAGAGTTCGGCGACAAAGCTGGCGAAATCGCTGAAAAGCTTGAGGAACTTGCTGAGGAAGAACCTGAAGCGTTTGAAGCCGACAAAGTATTTGTAGAGATCGAAGGCGAAGAATACAGCATTCCTTCTGACAAGTGTAACTTCAGTGTTGAGGAGGTTACTGAGAACGGCGAGCACATCCTGCCTCATGTAGTTGAACCGTCATTCGGTATCGACCGGATCGTCTACACAGTCCTTGCTCACAGTTACGATGAGGACGAGGTTGACGATGAGGATAGAACCGTTATGCGTTTCAACGAGACGGTAGCTCCTACTGAAGTCGCTGTCTTCCCGTTGATGGATAAGGACGGTCTCAGCGAGAAGGCCCGTGAAGTAGCGGATATGCTCCGTGAAGAAGGCTTCTCCGTCAAGTACGACGATACCGGTAACATCGGTAAACGGTACAGAAGACAGGATGAAGTCGGTACACCGATCTGCGTGACCGTTGATTACGATACACTGGAGAACGAACCCGAGACAGTAACGGTTAGAGACCGTGATTCGACAGAACAGGATAGAGTTAAAGTTAGTGAGCTTTCAGCCAAGCTAGAGTAGCAAACTTTTCATCCCTCATTCTTATTCTTCTTTTATCAGAAATCCTGAAACAGTATTATTGTTTACTGTACACATATCTTCTCCTCCTATTTCCCCCATGCTATATAGACCCGCTATTTTTGCATTCAAACCTTCTCTCATTTCCGTAACTTCTTGCTCCAATTCATCATCATTCATTACTAAGTTACGGCACGAACAGTCAGCAACTATACCAAATGCTGCGTTTTGAACATCAAACGCGTTTTTACCTGCTTTAATAATATCTTCCTTGTCTCCTTCAACTACTTTCACAGGCTGGTTTTCATTTATGTGAGTGGAAGCAAGTAACGCATTTTCACCAGTTACCTCATAGGATACGATCGTCCTATATTTGCCCCCTCCAATTTCTAGAGCCAGTGATGACTCAAGAGTATATTCAAGTACTTTTTTAGGAGTAAGCGCGTCTTGTCCTCTCAATTTCATACCTATAAACCTTGATGCTGCAGCTAATTTCTCCTTCAGAGACATATCCATAGATTTCTTGAGTTCGGATACCTCTACTCCAATTGATTCCGCATACCATTCTGCTGCAGGTTTTCCGCTTATCTTTCTTATTTCTTTACCTTCTGTATCAGTTATAACGCCTGTAGACATCTCTTTTTTCAGACCGTGTTCTTGCCCTGTTACGACCTCATTATCCGAGTTCATCAATACAGCGACAAGTCCATTATCATAGACTTCGCCATTATGGAATTGATATGTTTTCCATAGACGTATATCATCACCTGTAGAGCCTCCAACTAGAGGAACTTCCGTCCCTAAAACACTGGTTATACCTTCGAGCACTTCAAACTCTACGCCCTTCTTATCCATTGTTAGGCCGGATATAAGAGTGAAAACCGCAGTATCGTTATCTTCTTCCTTATGCTCGGCCAGCTGCTCCGCTACTTTGCGACCCGACTCCTCAGGCTGTTCATGAACACCAGATTCAGATACAGCGTGGAAATCTATAGTCTCTGACTTAACCAGTAGTAATACAGCGCCTCCCGTAGTAGAACCTTCTGCTGATATCTCGCCTGCGGTAGTACCTCCAACCCAGTCTGCCCCTATCTTATTCATTTCATCATCTACTGATGATGCAAGCTTGGAGACGCTGAACTCTACTGAGGCGAATAGAAAACCGAAATCAGCATCCTGCATTTCTCCGTCATCCAATGCTTCTTGAACAAGTTTCTTGCCTGCTTCTTTTGATGATGTATCAGCAGAGTCGACAAATGCTTCTCCGACAGAGACAGATTCCATATCTCTTCTATGTGGTTTCTTGCTAATAAGAGTGATGAAAAGTTAAATTCGGGAAAAGTTAAGCATAGATTATGAGCACTGCTTCATCCCACCTACAGAAGATTATCAAACTTCATTTTGACGAGGAAACCGGCTCACCCTACTGGATAGAGAAGAAAAAAGAGCTTTCCTTCAATCCTGAAGAAGATATCAAAACTCTCGATGACTTACAGCTTTTCATAGAGGACGAGAACTACGATGGTTTTCCTTCCGAGAAACTGAAAGAATCACCTCAAGAACTGATACCCCAGAAGCTGGAGAAATCAGAGTATGAAATCTACAGCTCAGGAGGCCGAACCGGAAAACCGAAATGGACTGCCTGGAAAGATGAAGGAGGATGGGATAGAGTCATGGATATTGTAGAAAAACAATTCGAAGACCAAGACATAAGCCTGAACCGAGATATCGCTTATATCGGTCCTACAGGACCTCATCCTTTCGGCTATGCGCCTAAGAAACTTGCTAATAGAAACAATGTTGACTTCTTAACTATTGACCTTGATCCACGCTGGGTTAGAAAGACAAAAACCGATCCCGAACTTAGGAAAAGCAAAGCAGGAGAAGAATACATCAACCATCTCAAAAGCCAAACTCAGACACTATTGAAACAGTTCGGTCCGGAAATAGGAATTCTGATTTCTACACCAACGATCATCCAGATGCTTCACCAGTCAGGCGTACTGGACAAACTCCGTTTAGACGGTATTGTATGGGCCGGGCAGGCAATGAAACCAGAGAACTATCAGGCTTTGAAAGATGAGCTTGACTGTCCAATAGTGGGTTGGTACGGAAACACACTTCTAGGAATATCTCCTCATGTAGACTTTGAGGACGGTAATATAGTTTATCAGCCTGATCCTCGTCTAGTACAGTGCCAGATAGTTGATGACAATCTTGAGGAGAAAGATTACAGGGATAGAGGTAGAACACTTACACATATTCTGAGAGAAGGATTGTTCGCACCGTACCACATGGAAGATGATGCAGGTACACGGCTTGAACCTAGAGAGGATGGCGAAGTTGACGCTGTAGGAAATCCTGATGTACCAGAAGATAAGCAGGACGATATTGAGTCCGGAGTTTACTGATGGATGATATAAAAGCCAATTTGGGTGGTAAGTACAGCCAACCTTACCGTAAAACCTCTGTAGAGAGCTATAAAGAGAGGGAAATAGCTGAGATAGAGAGGTATCCGACAGTTAAAGTTAGCTCTGCTCTGGAAAAGAACAGAGATTCTATGAAGAAGCTTCGAGAGACAGATATAGACCGGATAATAGAGATTATGAAAGATGCCGGCGAAATATTCAAACAGCAACGGCTAGGACCTGAGGGTACCGGTTTTCCAGAGTACACCGAAAAAGTTTCTAGATCTACCGGGCTGCCGATAAGTAATGTGAAGCGTTCCGCAGATATCATAGAAGATTCCTTCAAGAATATCCGGTCCTCGCTAGAGGCGCAGCTGCCTACAGGCGATATCAAGACTCTTGACAGAGGACACTACACTAACCCGGTAGATCAGGAAACTGGTTTTGTTCGTAAAGGAGATAACCTAGGTATTCTGGCGCCAGGAAATCATCCTTCAGTAATTTCTCTGGCTTTGATTTCCTATGCTTCAAAATATCCTGTCGCTATTTCGCCTTCGGATAAAGAGCCTTTCACACCTGCAAGAGTGGTCGATGCTCTTTACCAGGCAGGAGCACCTGAAGACACAGTTTACATGCTGCCAGGAGACCGGGAAGTAGGCTCAAAAGTTGTTGAAGATTCAGATAGAGCTATAGGATTCGGTGGGGACACACTCAAGAACAAGTACTCTGATAGAAACGAAATCAAGGTTCACGGCCCTGGAAACAGCAAAATTTTCGTGGATAAAGGTTTCGAGGATGAAGAAGCAGTCTACCGGATGATGGAAGAAGCTA
>JBEQAZ010000037.1:0-3758 GCA_041640055.1 Candidatus Nanohaloarchaea archaeon
TCTACTTTCACATCTAACTTTTTGTCTGCGAATTCTTATGAGAAAACCGGGTGCAGGTCGAGATTATTCTCCGGTCAGGTCGTACTTTGTCTCTACCGATTCTTCCATGGCTTCGGTCAGTTCTTCGTCCATCTCTGCTTCTACACCTATAAGTACTGAGGAGACGTCCCAGTTATTCATTTTTCCGCTTAGCTTCTGCAGAAAGTCTATAATCACTTCTTCGTCGTTGTAGATGGACAGTGTTGAGATCGTGTCGAATATGATTATTGCTTCCCGGTCTTCAGGAACTGCTTCTACTGCATCGTCAAGCTGCATGTTCACCTGGTTGATATCTTCAGGATCGAAGAAAACGGTGTTTTTGACATTTTCTGGTGCCTTGCCCGATACCTTTGTTGCCATATCGAAGAACAGTACTTTTTCAGTATCTATGTCCCTTTCCTCTAACATGCTCTTGACTTTATCGCTGGTCTTTATGCTTCCGATATAAACTACTAGATTTCCTTCTTCGGTCACTTTTTCTATAGTGTCGTTTACGAAGTTCCTAAGGTCTGGCGAGTTTATTGATACATAAACCAGTTCCTGTTTATCCAGATCTGCTACTTCTTCAGGGTAATCCATAAGTCGACTCTAAAAGTAACTGCTTTTTTCCTGTTATTAAATTTTCCGGAATCAAGCTGTTTGAAACCGTTTTAAGAAAACTTTAAGTTTGAAACAGAGACAGTTAGTTTACATGAGTGCGATGGAATGCAGTGAATGTGGACATGAATTCCCCTCGAAGAAGGCACTGAAAGCACATGTATCAGCAAAGCACCCTGATATGAATCCGAACAAGGTAGGAGAACAACAGGAGGAAAGCGAGAGCGGTTCTGAAAAGGAGGGGAACCCGTGGTCAGAGTTCAACGATGACTCAGAATCAGACACTGATGAGGACGATGAAGAGTTTACTGCAGGACAGAAAGACGAGTATATTCGAACTGGTGTTAGTGGTCTTGACCATCTTTTCGTAGACGGAATCAGGAAAGAGAATGTAGTACTCGTAGCAGGAAACCCTGGTTCAGGTAAATCGATATTTAATCTTCAAATGGCCGATCACGCCGCGAGAAACGGTGAAAAAGTTCTTTTCATGAGCTTTGAGGAATCACCTGACGCTCTTATCAGCCATATGGAAGATTTCGGCTGGGATGGACAGAAACATGTTGATGAAGGGAATATAGCAATCGAAACATATGATCCCTTCGATGTATCCCGTACCGTCGAAGCATTATTCAAGAAACAGAGCGGAGAACTTGAAATCGATACTAAACCCTTGATGTTCGGAGATCTTGATGAAGATGTAAATTCATTCGATCGTGTTGTAGTTGACTCTCTATCTGCTATCTCAGCAGGTTTCTCAGAGAAATCCAAGAACTACCGTCTTTATGTAAGGGAGCTTTTCAACTTATTTGAGGAAGTTGGTGTTACAGCGTTCGTGATTGCTGAGTCCCAGACTATCCCTGATCAGATTACGGAATCAGGTCACGCCGAGTTCCTGGCTGATGGTGTACTTTTAATGTACAAGCAGCAGAGCAGCCGTGGAATGCAGATCTACAAGATGCGTGGAACCAACTTCGAGGAGAAAATCGCGCCTATGACAATTGAAAGTGGCGTAGGACTGAATGTAAGACATAAGGATTCGTTCTTCGGAAGCGGAAACGACGATTCAGGCGGAATGTTCTAGTTATCGAACCTCGGCGCAGTGAATGTACATACCGCGTTTCGCGTCGAACACATCCTAACATTTAGGCAACTCTATTTGTCTTCCTGTTCGTCTTGAGAACTTTCCTCTTTGACTTCTTTCCTAGTTTCCGCTTGTATCTTTGTATCTATTTCTTTTTCTCCATCATTTGCTGTGTTAAAGAGCAGTGAGCGGCGCTGCTGTATCTTCCTGTTGATTACCTCTATATCCTCGACAACATCTCTTCTCATCTCCTCAAACCTGTCGAGTTTCGTTTCGAACTGGATTGATGAACCTTCTTTACGCATGTAGTACTCCTTCTGTATATCCGTGATCAAATCTTCCAGCACCTGCTCCTTAATCCTCTTCCTCTTCTTCCTCTTCAGCAATCTGTAAGTATTGAACTCTTTGAAAATGAATGTGAATATCAGAAGGGCTAATAGAGTGCTTGAAACAACTTTCAAGGTATTTGATCTTACATAATCAACGGTAGCATCTAAACGGGCCGTTAGTGCCTCTTGCTGGGCTGCCGCAAAGCTCTGTATCTGTGTTCTTGCAGATTGCGCCTCCGATATTGAGCTGTAACCTTCTTCTATATGTGCATCTGCTTCCTCGAATCTCTGGCTTTCAAAATCGACTTTTGCGGCTTCAAGCTTCTGCTTGGCGGAAGTAAGGTTCACACTAGTTTCTTCTAGTTCCTGTATACGCATGCTTAGTGCGTCAATACGGTCTGAAGCCCTAATAGCTCTCTGCTGTATCGTCGATATCTGTTCTGTCAGCTCGATTGCTCTTGAGTAATCTGCTGTACCACCTTCTTCAGCAAAATTCTTCTGAGCCAGGTAGGAGTTGTTCGCTGTTTCCAGCAAGTTTTCAACTCTCTCAGTAGGGATATCCTCTTCTTGCATTAGATTGATTTCTTGCTGTGCGTCTTGGATAGCATTCTTGGTTTCATTTGCGGATTGAGCCGAAGCAAACCCGGCAAATACTACTACCAGTGCTATGAATGCTGTGGTTTTTCTCATTCTGCTTTACCTCCGGTTGAAATTATAGGTATTCTCTCCATGATTCTTCCTATTCGGCTCTGATATCTTACTTCTGCTTTTGCGTCGATTTCTGCTATTTCTCCTTCGATTTCGGAGAGTCTCTCTGTGAGTTCTTCCACTTTTTCTTGGTAGATTTCGTCGTCGCTGATGTTTCCTTCAAGGTAGCTTCTCTGTGTTTCTTCAATCAGGTTTCTGAGCTGGTCTCTTTCTTGGGCAAGGCTGTCCCGGCGCTTAAAGTTCGTGATATTTGCCTTTTCTGTTTCTAATTCTACTCTCTCTTCGATTATCTGCACTATCTGCTCGTTGTAATCGTCTACGCTGTCCTCATATTCGGAGAGCGAGATATCTTTCTCTTCGAATGCTTTCTTCTGTTTCTGGATCTTGAGATCCTCTATGCTCTTCTCCTCAGATTCAAGATCTCTCAGTCTCTTTCTGATCTTGTAAAGTCTGTATCTCAGCTTCGCAGCGAAGGCGACAATCGAGAATATTATTATCGCGGCAAGTATTTTCTTCCAGTTAGATCTTATCTCGTAAACCCAGTTGACTTCTCCTGCGGTTTGAAGCTGGTATGTGCTTTCTGCCTCTTCAAGCCGGTCTGCTGCAGTGTTGTAAGCTCCTCTATCAAGTGCTGCTTCTGCCAAGCTTGCAATCTGTCGGGTTTGACCTACTGAAAGTCCTGATGCCTCCGCTGAGTTTATCTGTTTTTCAAGTTCTCTCAGCCTTTCTCTTGTATCCTGCGCCGTCTGGTAACTGCTCTGCAATTCCTGATAGTTCTCTCTAACGGAAGCGTAGTCTCCGGATTCCAGGTTATCTTCTGCTTCACTGACAAGGCCTTGAAGATCTGCTGTAGAGAGATTTTCTTTTCTCATATCTTGGATAAGCTGTTCGGACTGATTGATCAGTTCTGAAGCATTTTCTCTTGGAATAGCTCTCACTCCTAAAGAGATATCCTTGTTTAGTGTGAATCCGAAGTAGTCTGCGTAAGGTCCTTCTCCGTCGAT
>JBEQAZ010000038.1:0-3548 GCA_041640055.1 Candidatus Nanohaloarchaea archaeon
GAGCAGCAGGTATCACAGCAGCAAGTCTTGCACTAGCTGACGCAGGAATGCCTATGAAAGGACTAGTTTCCGCATGCGCAGCAGGAGTAGTAGACGATACCCCTGTACTAGACGTTATCGGAAAGGAAGATAAGGAAGGAAACGCAGACATCCCGATCGCAACCATCAACGGCGGAGACGAAATAACACTTCTCCAGATGGACGGCGACCTAACAGTCGAACAGGTTGACGAATGTGTCAGCCTCGCAAAAGAAGGATGTGCAGACCTTGACGAGATGCAGAGAAAAGCTCTCAAAGAAAAGTACGACAAAGAAGCAGGTGATTTCCAATGAAGCTTAACGAAGAAACAATCAAGAAGATGGCCAAAGACGGCGAACGTCTTGACGGCCGAGATCTAGACGAATACAGAGAAATCCAGTTAGAAACAGATTACATCCCTACAACAAGTCAGGGATCCGCAAGAGTAAAGATCGGAGACACAGACGTAGTAGTAGGTCTCAGCGTAGAAGTCGAAGAACCGTACTCTGACAGACCAGAGTCAGGTACAATCGTCACAAACGCAGAGCTTGCTCCTATGGCTTCCCGAGAGTTCGAATCCGGACCTCCACAGGAAGAAGGAGTAGAACTCGCAAGAGTAGTCGACCGTGGAATCAGAGAAAGCGAAGCAGTAGACCTAGAAGAACTCTGCATCGTAGAAGGAGAGAAAGTCTACACACTATTCATCGACGTCCACGTACTCAACGACGACGGTAACCTGATCGACGCATCAGCACTTGCAGCAGTAGCAGCACTACAGACAGGATACCTTCCTCCATACGACGAAGAGGAAGAAACACTGGACAGAGACGACGAAAGCCAAGACATCCCGCTTACAAAGGAACCTGTAACAGTTACAGGAAGAAAGATTGAAGACGCACTTATGTGGGATACAACCGGCGAGGAAGAAGAAGCTCTTGACGCTCGAATGACAGTAACCTTGACTGAAGACGAAAACGTAGTCGCTATGCAGAAAGGAGGAATGCAGCCTTACAGTCAGGATGAGATCAAGGAGACCATGGAAGAAGCGAAAAACCAGACGGAGAAACTGAGAGAAGTTCTTCGAGAGGCGGAGGAATAAAAAAATTCCCCTCCCATCTCTCAAAATATAGAACCAATAGGTGAAATAATCAAACAATGCCACGAGAAAACAAGTCTTCCAAAAGATTCGGTTCCCGTTACGGAAGCCGTATCAGGAAGAACGTAGACGAAGCAGAAGACCGCACAGATGAAGAATGCCCAGAATGTGGATCTGACCAGATGGAAAGACCTACAGCAGGCGTATGGGAATGCCAGAAATGCGGACACAAAGAAGCCGGAGGAGCTTACAAACAGGATACAGGAGCAGACGAGCTTCTGAGCAAAGCTCTCCAGGTCGAAACCGAAGAACTTGAAGCTGCAAAAGAGCAGATCGAAGAGTAGAGGTGTCAACTAATGCCAGCATACGTATGTGTTAAATGCGAAGAAGAGGTCGAAGTTGACCCTGTCAACGAAAAAGTTATTTGCCCACAGTGCAGCCACAGAGTTCTTTTCAAGAAACGACCAGAAACACCAAAGGAAGTAGAAGCAGTATAAACTTACTGCTGAAGCTTCCGCTCTCTATCTAATTTTTATCTATGAATACACAGCTAGATGTAGAGACTTCAAATAATGAACAAGTTGCAGCTTCAGTTCAGCCAAGTCTGAAGAACAACGAACGCGTAAATTACAGTTCAGAGACAGGAGAACAATCTTTCCACGTCAGTATTGAGACTGACAGGCTAGGAGTTCTCCGTGGATGTACCGATTCAACTTTCAGGTTAATAATGCTTGCAGACAAGATATACTCAAAAGAGGTTTAAACGAATTTATGCCAGATCAACAAGACGCACAGAAGATGATGATGCAACTTCAGGAAAATCAGCAAAAACTTCAGGAGATCACAGCTCAGAAGGAAGAAAGCCAGAACGAAATTGAGGGAATCAAGAAGGCACTTGACGAACTTGAGAACGATAACGATGGCCAGGTCTACAGACAGGTAGGCGACCTTATGATCGCAAAGGATAAGGATCAGCTGCAGGATGAACTTGAAGAAGAGAAAGAAGATCTTGAAGCTCGTATCAAGAGCCTAGAGAAGAAGGAAGAGAACCTTCAGGAAGAAATGCAGGAAAGCCAGCAAAAATTCCGTCAGCAGATGGGCCAATAAACCGGCCTGACTCTCTTTTATTTTTCTAACATAGGTGACTACAAAAATGCCCTCAGTAAACGGCGTAGTTGGTAGAGTAAGGGACCTCAGTGAACGAGACGATATCCCCTCAAATGTAGCTGATAAACTTGACGAAGCCGCAGATATACTTGAGAACGACGAAAAAGAAATATCAGTACGTGTTAACACAGCATCATCTATCCTGGATCAAGTAAGCAACGATCCGAACATAAGACAGCATACCCGGACAGAGATCTGGAATATTGCATCCAAGGTCGAAAGCCTGGAATAAGTACTCCTAACCTCTCTTTTTCTGCAGTTTCTATACTTTCTACAGCCTCTCTTTGATAAACTATAAAAAAACTAAGTCACCGCTTATAACCAAGAGGTAATCAAAAACAATGGTTGATCTTGGGTTTCTAAAAAAAGACAGTTCCGCCGAATCCGCAGAAAACGTATCAGTAGACGACGACTTCGTTGAACTAGACGCAGTAGCTACAGAAGAAAGACAAAAAGTCGTAGTCCGAGCAGTGACGCTGAAGGAGTTCGACGATGTAGACGAGGTACAAGACCACCTGAGAAACAACCACATCGTATGGGTAAACATCCGCCCACTGAAGAACAAGGACATGACCAAGCTAAAGAGAGCAGTCAAAAGACTGAAGAAGACAGTCAAGGCAATCGACGGCGACATGGCAGGCGTCGACGAAGACTGGGTTATCGCATGTCCAAGCTTCGCAGAGATCGAACGAAGCAGCGACGCAGTCGACGAATAAACCAAACCTATTTTTCCTTTAACTTTCTCTATAATTTCTATTCAAATTAAGTAAAAAAGAAGGTACTATACGTTATTACTCGGAGTTCAATGTTTTCTGCATACCAAGTGCTTCAGCTACATCCTCCATCTTCTGTTCAAGGAACTCTATACGTGACTGAAGATCACCGGTTCCGAACTGCACAAACTTCTTCACACACTCCTTACAGTAGAGAGTACCGTCAAAACGCATAGCGTTATCCGGTAAATCATTCGGACTCAAGTCATCCTTCTCTGGATCAGTACTTCCAAAATCAATCAGTTTATCGCAGTTCTCACAGCGTTTAGAATAAACCATACAACCTAGTTACCGTCTCTGAAATAAAAAACATGGGAGAAAAGAAGACTGAGAAAAATTTATTCCAGTCTGTTGACTTCCAAGTTCTGCGGTGCTGATGTATCGATGTTCAGCACTTTGTGAAGTGTGGAGGCCAGTGAGAAGCATTTGCTTTCTTCTCCGTGGTTGGTGAATACTGTTCGAGGGCTGGACCGTAGATTCTTTGCGAAGTTGAT
>JBEQAZ010000039.1:0-3541 GCA_041640055.1 Candidatus Nanohaloarchaea archaeon
TCTTCCAGTACTTCGGTCATCTCGTTTCCACGTTCTCCGCATCCGATGTATACGATGATGTCTGCGTCGGAGAACTTAGCCAGTGACTGCTGTGTAACTGTTTTTCCGGATCCGAATGGTCCTGGAATTGCTGCTGTTCCTCCTTTTGCGATCGGGAACAGTCCGTCAAGTACTCTCTGTCCCGTGATGAGTGGTACTTCTGGTCGAAGGCTTTCTTCAACGTTTCGTGGCTGTCTGATCGGCCATTCCTGTCTCATTGCGATTTCTTCGCCCGATCCGAGTTCGACTACGGTTTCTGTTACGTTGTGGTCTCCTTCGTTGACTTCTGTTACTTCTGCTTCTTCGATGTCTGGAGGTGTCAGTACTTTGTGTTCTCCGTACTGTACTTCTACGGTTCCGATTACGTCTCCGCCTGATACTGTGTCTCCTTCTTCTACTTCAGGTTGGAAGTCGTATTCTTCTTCCAGGTCGATTCCTGGTGCTGTTTCTCCTCTTTCGATGAAGTCTCCTGTCTGCTTTTGAAGTTGTTCTAGTGGACGCTGTAGTCCGTCGTAGATTGAACCGAGTAGTCCAGGTCCGAGTTCTACTGATAGTGGTTGTTCGGTGTTCTTTACTGGTTCTCCTGGTTTTACTCCGGTTGTGTCTTCGTAGACCTGGATGTATGCTTTGTCTCCTTCGATCTGGATGACTTCGCCCATCAGGCCTTCTTCTCCGACTTTTACAACGTCGTACATCTGCGGTTCCATTCCTGTCGCAATAACGACGGGTCCGGTTACCTTGTAGATTTCTCCTTGTGACATTTTTTGTGTTACCTCTTGTAGTATAGATTAAAAATTGGTTTTTATCCTGTGATATCGGCTCCGATAGCCTTCTTGATTTTCTCCTGCAGGTGAACGCTTTCCGCATCCTGGCTTAGACTCACTACTACCGGATCAACATTGTTCTGAACTCTGTTCTGGATTCTTTTCGGTAGTTCTTCAACGTCTGCCTGCTTTGCTATGATGATTCCGAGTTCTTCGCTGTCTAGAAGTTCCTGGATCTGTTCCTGGTAGTTTTCAGGGTTGTATACTCTCTTGATTCCTGCTAGCTGGAATCCGGTTGTGAATTCTTTGTTTCCTATTGCTGCGATCTTCTTTTTTTCTTCCATTATGCGATCACCAAGTTGTCTTTGATTGTTTCCTGGTTCTGGATACCGGTCTCCTTAGCGCGGATAAGCATTCGCAGGTTTCTGACCTCGATAGTCTTCGCTACGATATATCCGACGATGGATGTGATTCCCAGTGGTTCTCGGTGTAGAGTTTTGGTTGCGTTCTCAAGACGTGCAACCTCTAACTGGTGCTCTACCTGTTCCAGTCCGTAATCCTCCTCGAACTTTACATCCAGCTCTTTCTCAACCAGTTCCAGAGCCTCTTCCAGGCTGCTGCTTTCAACTACTGCGTCTACTAACCGGTTTTTACCGTTCGTAAGAAGGTTCTCTTCAATTTCTTCGTTGCTGGTATCGTATTTCTTAAGCCGTAGAGCGATTTTCAGGTTCTCGTACTCCATTTCTTCACTGATAAATCTCTTCAGGTGCTTGTTTCTGATCTTGGAGGCCATAAGGTTCATTTCGTCGAAGTATGCCTGATCCAGTGCTTTTTCGATTTCAGGCAGTTCTTCTTTGTCTTCTAGGTAGGCCTGGTAGTTTACTGCGGAGTCTTCGAACTCTATATTATCTTTTATGTGGTCGAAGCTTTTTGTTGAGAGCTCTTCAAGTTCCTGTAGAGTGTAGCCGGTTACAGGTGTTAGAAGGCTCATCACGTCTTCGTTTGACTCTGTTTTCTTCGCTCTGAGTAGTCTTTTGAGGCTTAGTATATCGTATCTTCTGAGGAATGTCTTCATCGTTTTCTCTAGGGTTTCTGGTGCGATATCTGATAGATGGCTGAATGTGTTTGCCAGGTTGCGAGCTAACGCTAGCTCTACAAGTCTTACTCCGTCGTATTTTGAACCTAGTTCGTTGATCTCGCTTTTGTACTCTCCTTCTTCCAGGTTTCTGGCGATTTCGCTTGGCTGCATCTTCACTAGTTTATCGTAGTCTTTCTCTTCCAGCAGCTTAGCTTTCTTTGCACTTACGCGTGCATACATGTAGGGGTAGTCGTTTGAGAGTTTCATTTGAAGAGCTTGTCAGCAACTTGTTTTCGGTGGTTTTCCTCGAATTCTTTGAAGATTTTATCGAAGCTGTAGTCTCTTCGTCTTTCACCGTTCTCGGATAGAATGATGAATCCTTCCCGGTCTTGTTCCTCGAACTCTAGGTCTTCTTCCTCTGCTGCGTCTTCGAACTGGCTATCTCCAACTACTTTCCCTACTTCGAAACCGGTTTCTTCTACAGCATTCTGAAGCATGTCAGCCGCTTCTTCATCAGAAAGATCCTTCATCTCTTCCTCAAATTCGTCGAAAAGTTTGTTGATCTCTTCTTTCTCTGCTTCCAGTTTGTTTCTCTTTGCTTCCATACGTGCGTTTGAGATCTTTTTCTTACGCAGATCTTCTTTCTTTTCCTCAATCTCTTGTTCTGCTTCTTCTTTAATTTTGTCTGCTTCTTCCTCTGCTTCTTCCAGTTTTTCTTCTCTGTAAGCTTCTGCTTCTTCTTTGATTTCCGCAGATTGTTCCTCTGCTTCATCAAGTATTTCGTCTTTGACCTGTTGTAATCCCATAGTATTCTTGTCCTCGTTTGATTCGTGTATTGTAAATAATAGGTGTAAAGACGGGCGTTGCCGCCCGCTTGAGTGATTTCCTGTTTTAAATGAATCCGGTAACAACCAGTGCGACAACTAGACCGAAAATTACAATTGTCTCTGGTAGTGCTGTTAGGATTAGCACGTTACCGAAGAGACCGTCGTCCTCGGCTAGTGCACCTACTCCAGCGGACCCGATCTTTGCCTGAGCCCAAGCTGTTGCAAGTGCTGAAATTCCTAGTGCTAGTGCTGCACCGATTGCTGCCATTCCTTCTACTGCCATTGTGTGATTTTCACCTCAAATATTGTTTTTACTTGTTTCCTCCGAATGGGCTGTACTTGCGTCCGCCTCCTTCGTAGAACTTGTCAAACATCTCTACGTAGTGGAGTCGGATTCCCTGGAGGAAACCTTCTAGGATTTTGATGAAAGTATTGAATATATGACCTACCATCAGTAGGGCTACTCCTGCTACCAGACCGAATGCTGAACCGGATACTAGGAGCGGGTTAGCCATTGCGTTTACAACCTGTGCCAGGCTGACTGCTGCTACTGATACTCCGAATATTCGGAAGTAGGACAGGATGTTTGATAGTAGGGATGGAATCTCTACAACTCCTTCTACGCCCTCTCCTTTCAGCAGCATGACTAGTGATAGCCCCATTAGTGCTAGGCCGATGTTCGTGTTCTGTACAACTGCGATGATCGCTCCGGCCTGAAGTAGCATCCAGCTTCCTTTCTCAAGTACTGCTTCCTTCAGTCCGTGGTTAACAAATTCGTTGTACGCACCGAGCAGGTATCCTGCGTTGACGTGTACCAGTCCGATGACTGCGGA
>JBEQAZ010000040.1:0-3408 GCA_041640055.1 Candidatus Nanohaloarchaea archaeon
CCGACAAGAGAAAATGCCGAGATGAAAAAGGCTGCTGAAAGGGCGAAAGAAGCTTCACTTAGTCCCCCCAGTTCATCAAGCTCAGTGGTTTCTGTAACCTCCTCTATGATGCCGGAAATCATGAAAAGTGCTGGTTTAGCGAGGCTATGACTCAGTATGTAGATCAGAGATGCTACCAGAGCAGCTTCAGAGCTGTAGATGAGTGCAAGCGCCAGAGGTACAAAGATGAAGCCAACCTGGCCGACACTCGAGTATGAAAGAAGTTCATCAAGTTTATCCCTGTTTATAGCACTGATTCCTCCAATTATAACAGTACAGACGCCCAGAAGAAGTGCGATAAATCCTATGAAGACCGTTGCCGGCTCTCCTCTCAGTATCAATGCGTTTTCAGGTATCGATGCTTCTGAGAAAACAGTGATGTAAAGCCTGATCACTGCGTATATACCTACTTTCTTGCTTATACCGGCCATCATGGCTGCTGCAGGAGGAGGCGAGTTGCTGTAAACTGCTGGCGCCCAGAAATGGAACGGCACTAGTCCAGATTTGATCGCGAACACTGAGAAAAGCAGGGATATCAGCCCAAGCACAGGCACTGTGGCTGCACCAGGTTTTGAGAGTGTGAGAGCGAGGTCAGCCATGTTCAAGGTTCCTGTTATGGAGTAAATTCCGCCGATTGCTATCAGCATTATCGAGCTACCGACAAGGTTCAACACCACATATTTCAGCGATGTGAAAAGCGATTCTTTGGTTCCTGTGTAAGCTACCATGGCATAGCTGCTCATCAAGGTTATTTCCAGCATGACGAAAAGGTTGAATATATCTCCGGTGATGAATGCTCCGCTCATACCCATCACCATGAAATGGAGGAACGCGTAGAAACCGCTCTTCTTTCCTTCGTTCTCTATGTAGCTTATGGAGTAAAGATTTGCTGCTAGAGATACTACAGCCGTAATTAGTAGCATGAAGAGGGATAGAGAGTCTACTATGAAGGTGACTCCGAAAGGTGCTGGCCATCCTCCTGCCTGGTAAGTAACGGTTCCTTGAGATATTACTTTCGAGGCTATTGAGATTATCAGTATGAAGTATGCCAGTGATCCCGTCAGGCTGATATAGTCTCTGAAACGGTTTTCTCGTGCTATAATGGATAGTACTGCTGTTAGCAGCGGCAGTATTATCGGCAGTATAGTTAACTGTGTCACATATCTTCACCTCTAAGATTCTGGAGATCAACTTCCTGATTCTCTTCGTAGAAACGGTAGGTCAGACTGAGAAGGAACGCTGTGGTGGCAAATCCTATGACTATTGCTGTGAGTACAAGCGCCTGAGGCACGGGATCGGCAGCATTCATATGTATCTCTTCAGAGTGATGTGGGAGTATCGGTGCGCTACCTTCAGTACCTGCCATCGCCATCAGATACATGTTCGCAGTCTGGCTTATGATAAGAGAGCCTATGACCACTCTTACAGCGTCACGGCGAAGTATAAGGTAGGTTCCGGCCGAAAAGATAAGTCCAAGAGCGACTGCAGCGAAGAAGCTCATTCCTCTCCCAGCACCTCCACTATGGTTAAAGCGGTTCCGACCACGACCAGGTAGACACCGAGGTCAAAGAATATCGCTGTAGTCCAGTGAATCTTTCCGAATATTGGAAGGTGTAACAGCCCTTTTCTGTGGTTCAAAAATCTTAAACCTAGTTCAATCGCTATCAGCCCTGTTCCGGCTGCGAAGACGAGGCCTACCTCGCTCATCTCGGTGTATTTTCTTACAAGTCTGTAATGTACTCTTTCGCTATCTCCTAACAATTTCTGCACTCCTTCAAAATTGAATACTATGTAGAGCAGTGCGATAGCTGCCGATGTAAGCACTCCTGCTATGAAACCTCCTCCAGGACGGTTATGTCCCTGTATGAAAAAGTTCAGAGATAGGAGCAGCATTAAAGGCACTACAACTTTGGTTGTCTGTCTTGCTATCACTGTGCTCACTGTTTTTCACCTCTCATCTTGAACAGCATCATTATCGCTATGCCTGCCATCGCTATGACTGATATTTCTCCCATAGTATCTATGCCTCTGAAGTCCACAAGAATCACATTCACGACATTCGTGCCTCCTGAACCTGGTACCGCGTTCTCTATGTAGTATTGGGAAAGTTCTTGAGGCGTTTCAACCATCTTTGAATACAGGAGAGCCGTGAAAACAGTAAATCCTGCTGCAGCAGCTATTATTATGTCTTTCGTCTTTCTTGTGATTGAGACCTGTTTCTTCATATCCGGAAGTTTGTCCAGCACCAGTAGGAAGATGATGAGCGTGAGTGTCTCCACTACAAGTTGTGTCATCACCAGATCCGGAGCATCCATCAAAAGATAGTATATTGAAACCATGAATCCTAGTATAGATAAGGTGAGTACTGCTGCGATGTACTTGTCGGCTCTGATAACTGCGTAAACGCTTAGTACAGCGGTTGAAAGCACTATAATGATCGAAGGCGGAAGCGTGAATGACGGTATCGGAACTGCATTGGAGATGACAAAACCGGATAAACCCAGCGTGATAGATGATAATAGCGTCCAGACGATATAGGTGCGAAGAAGGCGTGACTCCGTATACTCAACCAGTAAATCGCTTGTTCTGTCAGCGTACTGGAGGAAGCCATGGTAAACCGAGTTAGCCGTTAAAGGAGCTCTTTCAAGGACTCTATCCAGAGAATTCTCTATTCTGGAAAGATTCCTGTAACCAACAAGCCCTGTAGAAACAGTAATCAGAGTCATGATGAAAGCGGGTTTGAGAGAGGTCGGTAGGTGGACACTCATACTATGTGATTCAAGTGCTGTACTAGCTAGAGCTGGTTCGACAAGCACATCTATGAATCGGTTCGGCGCGATCCCTATGCAGAGAGCTGTAAAAGCGAGCAGAGCTGGAGCCGAAATGATTCCGGGAGATATTGAAGGCATATCATTGTTGCTCTTGCCGAAAAATACCGAGAGGAACTTGAAAGAGTACATTAATGTGAAAACACTTCCAGCGATAGCTACAACAGGAACAATCCAGGAGAAGATGCTTTCTGAATGAGTAGCAAAATGGTATGAGGCCTCAAAAAGTAGTTCTTTGGAGTAAAAACCGTTCAAAGGTGGTATTCCGGCCATACTCAGTGAAGCTACGGTCGCTACTAAGGCCAGTATCGGCCAGTTCTTTCTGAGGCCTGATAGTTCGCTGAACTTCTGTGTTCCTGCTTCATGCAGTATTATGCCTGCAGTCATGAACAATGCTGCTTTAAAGACCGCATGATTCAATATATGGAATATACCTGTTTCAGCACCGACCGCACTGGAAAAACCTAGACCTGTAACTATCAATCCGAGGTGACTGGCTGTCGAGTAGGCTAGTAGCTCCTTCAGTTTCGAGGATCTCACC
>JBEQAZ010000041.1:0-3339 GCA_041640055.1 Candidatus Nanohaloarchaea archaeon
ACATCGATTTCGAAGCTTGAGTTTTGGTATGAGTTTTCGGAAGGCGCGGTTATCTCTACTGATTGTGCGGCTGCAGTTCCTGTTATTATGAGTGCTAGAAAGGCAGTCAGTAGAAGTTTGCTGGCTGTACGGTGTGATGTCACTGTTTGTATTTAAGGTGCTGAATGCTTAAATAAAAATCCTTAAACAATGGGATAGGTTTTTCAGCTCTGGTCGGCTGCTTCCTCGAACCTTGAGATAGCTATCTCTCTTCTTTCGCTGTGATCAACCATCGGTTCCGGATAGTCTTCCCCGATCTTCACATCTTTGTCTTCCTGTACATAATCGGGCATCTTCCACGGGTTGTGGATGTATGAGTCGGGTACATCTTCAAGTTCTGGAACCCATTTCCTTACATATTCTCCGTCTGGGTCATGTGTTTCTCCCTGGCTTACAGGGTTGAATACTCTGAAGTATGGTTGTGCGTCGGTTCCGATGCTGTAAGCCCACTGTATACCGCCGATCATGGATGCGAGATCTGCGTCGATAAACATCTCTTTGTAGTAGTCGTGCAGGTCTCTCCAGTCCAGCCACAGATCTTTACATGCGAAACTGGTGACAACCATCCGCAGCCGGTTGTGCATCCAGCCGGTTTTATTCAACTGGCGCATCCCTGCGTCGACGAACGGATAACCTGTTTTTCCATTGATAAACCGCTCCCAGTCCTCTCCAGCTTCATCCTTGGTCCTCCAGTCAAGCGAACTGTACTTCTCAAGGAACGGCGAGGTCGTGGTCTGTGGGTTGTGGTATAGTACCTGGTAGTAGAAGTCTCTCCATGCCAGTTCTTCCTGCCAAGTCTTCACGCCTTCGTCGTCGGTCCGGGCTTTCATCCGTTCTGCTTCCCAGAAAAGTTCTCTAACCGATACTGTCCCGAATTTGATATGTGGCGAGAGCTTTGAGGTTCCGTCTACTGAAGGCGTATCTCTACTGTCGTCGTACTCTCCGATCTTGTCTTTGAAGTCTTCCAGTCTCTGTAAACCGTTTTCCCGTCCACCCTCCCAGATATCCTCCATCTCGTCCGGCTTCTCGAACCCGAGTTCTTCCAGAGATGGGATGTCTCCAGGGTTGATATCGGTGATATGGTATTCTACTGGTTCTTCAGGTCTTCTCTTGTTTCTATCGAACCATTTCTTGCTGTAGTATGTGTATACACTGTATGGGTCTCCGCTGTTGGTAAGGATTTCATCTTTCTCGAACATTACAAGGTCCTTGAATGATTTGACAGGTATATCCAGTTCTTCCTTCACTTCCTCATCTCTTCGCTGGGCATAAGGCGTGTAGTCTCGGTTGTGGTAGATTGCGTCTGCCTGAACTTGGTCTGCGAATTTCTGCAGCTGTTCGACCGGTTTTCCTTTCCGCACGAAAAGGTCTTTCTTACTGTCTCTGAGGATATCTCTGAGTTCTGTCAGTGAGTCGTGCCAGAACTTAACACGAGGATAACCAAGCTGTGTCTGTTCAAAGTATTCATCATCAACCACATACAAAGGGTATACTTTGTCATGTTCTTTTGATGCTTCTACGAGTGCTGTGTTGTCGTACTGACGCATTGACCGTTTTATCCATGCTATCGCTACCATAGTTTATCTTGTACCTCTAGTTGTTGTTTTGGAAGAACTTATTTAACTGGTTTTTCTCTTCGTCTGGTCCTATGAATATTAGTTCGTCTCCTGCTTCGACTTCGATATCCAGCTGTCCGGTAAGTGTTTGATCTGGTTTGACTACGGAGCTTAGTTTGAATCCTTCGGGGAACCGTTTTCTATTAACTATCTGGCTTGCCTGTTCGCCTATTAGATCTGACTGCTGTCCTATTGATGCTTTCAGTATTTCTCTATCCTCCGATACATTGGCTAGTTTGACTAGGAAAGGATGTTCTACTGCAGATAGGAATTCTGCTAGCAGAAGATCTGTATGTCCAATTGCCTGTGCGTCGATAAGTTCAAACGCGTCGAAGTATTCGTCGTCCTCGATCCGCGTTACTACTTTTGGTACTCCGTATTTTTTGGCCAGGCTGCATACGACCATGTTCTGGTTCTCGTCTTTAAGTGTGGATATCAGTATGTCTGATTCTGTTATCCCTGCGTCTTCCAGAGCTGATATGCTAGTTGGTGCTTTGTTGATGACTTTAGCTCCTGTGGATGCGTAAAGGCGTTTGCATTTATCTTCGTCTTCCTCTATGACTACTACATCGTGTTTTCCTTCCAGTTTCTGTACCAGTCTCTTGGATAGAATGTTGATTCCTGCTATAGTTACATACATCGAGGTATTACTGGTTTGGTGCTAGATGCCTATTAAATATTGCCAGAAGCGGGAGCATCTCCAGTCTACCTGCTATCATCGCAACCATCAGCACGATCTTCGAGCCGAGTGACGCCTCTATCAGTCTTTCTCCTGAGAAAAGTGTAGGCCCCATGTTGCTGATCGAGGATATAATTGCTGATGTACCTTCCAGAACTGTGAAGCCGTCGAAAACAGCCAGGAATGCTGTTCCTACGAATGTTACCAGTATCCAGAGGAAGAACAATGTGGTAACTGTACGAATTGCTGTGGTTTCCATGATCTCGTTGTCTATCCTGACCTCGTTGATCGCGGTTTCAGGAAGCGAATACGCCTTGATACGGGTGTTAACGACCTCCCAGAGAACCTTGAATCTGAAGACTTTCAGTCCTCCAGCAGTCGAGCCTAGTGAGCCTCCGACAAACATGACGCCTAGCATAAGTACCTGGATGGAGTAAGAGTAACTGGTTATGGATTCTATCGAGAAACCTGTTGAGGTGAGAAGTGTTGCTGCTGTGAAGAGAGGTTTCAGAAGTGTTTCTAGTGTAAGTGAGTTAGCAAGGAACTTATCTACTGCCAGTACGAATGCAAAGAACGCAAACAGTTTGATGTAGCTTCTGAACTCTGAGTCAGTGAAGATACTGTATTTTCCTTTCAGAAGAGAGTATATCAGTACGAAGTTGGTTCCTCCGACTAGCATGAACGGCAAGGTCACCGCCGAGATCAGGGTTGAGTCAAATGCGCCGATGCTTCCGCCCTGTGTTGAGAACCCTCCTGTTGAAATGACTGAGAAGCTGTGTAGCAGTGAGTCGAAGAACTGCATTCCTGCAGCGGTATAGATAATTACGAATAATGCGGTTATTGCTGTGTATATTTTCCATAAGTCGATTACTGTTTTCTTCAGGCTGGGTCTTACTGTTCCTGGATCGCTTTTGTGGGCCTCTGATGAGAAAAGTTTTCTGGTTGCTGCTCCGGAGTTTCTGACTACTGCTACGAAGAATGTGAGTATGCCCAGTCCTCCTATCC
>JBEQAZ010000042.1:0-3268 GCA_041640055.1 Candidatus Nanohaloarchaea archaeon
AAGGAGTAAGGCCATGGAACGAGATCAGTCAGGAAGAGGCCTCTAAAGCATGCAGTAACCTTGGAGAGGACTACAGCCTTCCTACAAACATGCAGTGGCAGATCGCCGCAACTTCAGGTAAAGAAGTTGAGAGAAACCTCAATGGTAACTTGAGGAAGTCCTCTGGTTACTGTGAAAGATATTCAGATAGGGCAAGTAATCTGTGTAAAACTGGTACGGGGCCGAATGGATGGAGCAATTCGGCGGGCGCTGTTGATATGGTCGGAAATCTTTGGGAGTGGACAGATACAGAGTATGAACTACCGATAAAAGAACTGGAGCAGAGATTAGGATATGTGGCCGAGTGGGATTCGAATAGATCATTGCCAGAAGAGTTATCTGAGAGTAAATCAAAAGAGTACGGGAATTCTTACTTCTACGCATCTTCAGAAGGAACAAAGGCAGTGAGAAAAGGCGGAGGAGTTGGAATGAGCGAAAGATCTGGGAGATATTCTACGCTTATAGACAGAAGCCCAGAATATAAGTCAGGTTCAATAGGTTTCAGATGCGTCTACACCAACTGAGAAGTACCAACACCTCAATTTATATGTGAAAAGCGTGATCAATATATTATAGGAAAAATCTGTAGATCAACGGTCGGGAGTAAGATGAATATAATATGCGTTTGATGCGGAAAGCAGCTTCTATAACAGTTCTAGCAGTCATATTATTGGGCTTTACAGGTTCTGCAGCCGCAAACCTAGAATGTGAGACAGGAGATTTATCCGGAAAACCTGCTGACAGCACATGTCATGTAAGTTCCAATGTGAATCATCAGGACATAACTGGTGAATCTATCACTGCAGCAGAGAATGTATCTGTGGAAGTTGAGAGCGGCGGAAGAATATACACAAATCATAAAACCGAATCGAATAATCCGACCGCATCAATAACATTGCCAAACGGAGATTTCGTGGTAGACTCAGGAGGAGTAGTACACGCCAATATCAACATATCAGCATACAACATATTCGTCAGAGAAGGCGGCATAATAGATGCAACAGGTCTAGGATATCAAACAGTACCCGGTAAATCAAACTCCTGTCCTTCAGGAAGGATCGCCGACTCAAAAGACTATTGCTTGGCTAAAGGGCCAGCAGGAGGAGGCGGAGGAGGTACAAACAGTGGTACAGGAACAGGTGGAGGAGGTCACGCAGGAAAAGGAGGTACATTTGACAACGACGACAGCTCCTACAAATCATCAGGAGGAGGAAGAGGAACAGTAAACGACCAAACATATGGAAATCCGAAGAAGGCATTAACATTTGGATCAGCTGGAGGATCAGGTGCGGGTAAGCCTACGAAAGGATTCTTTCTCAACGCTGAAACAAGAGATGGTAAGCTTGCGGCATATGAAGTCGATACCAAAAAGGACGCTCTAGGTAATGCCTATCAGTCCTCATATGATGGGAGTAAATTCCGGGCAGCCAGAGAAATCCTGAAAAACGCATCAGACGGTTTCACCTGGAATGGAGAACTAGGAAGGCGTGATGATCCTAGCCACGATCTCGCAGATTCTGATAGATGGCACCCCAACAACGATCAGTACCGTGTAAGCAATGAGAACGATATTACTATGGGTGCGGGAGGGGGAAGGATAAGATTAGTTGCCAGTAACAAAGTTAATAACTCAGGTTTCATACTTTCCAACGGTCTAGACGGTTCAGGAATAGCTAATAACGCTTATCCGGGAAGCGGTGGTGCCGGCGGAAGTATTTTCATCTCATCAGGAGGAATATTCGGAAATGGCAAAATCTGGACGGAAGGAGGAGACTACGCAGAATTTGTTGACGGCGGAGAATCCAACCAAGGATCCCAAGGTGTTGCATCAGGCGGTGGTGGAGGATACATATACTATGAGTATTCTATAGCTAATCAGAACTGGGATCTAAGCGCAGAAGGAGGACAGGGAACCGTAAACATAGGTACCCTAGACAGCAACGGTAAAGACTTCTCTGGAAACCAGCCAAAACAAGATTCACCTTCAAGAGATCTTGTAGCTACAGCAGGTGAAATAACCAGCAAAATTGCCTTCGCAGCCTTCGTAAACGAGACCATAGTAAATCCTGGCGAAACCATAAAGGTCAACGGAACCGCATCTTCAACAGTAACAGTCAATATAACCACACCAGACGGAGACCAAAAAACAATCAATGACACGATTGAACCAAGAGAAAACGACGGTTACTACAGCGCCAATATAAGCGTACTAGATATAACATCTGAAGAAAATCTAGGTAACTATACCCTTTCCATATCTTCAACAATATCAGGAAATACAATTACTGAACAGTTCCAAATCTCTCACAGAAAAATACAGATAAATCAAGATTCCGACTTTATAACGAAGCCTGGTGAGTTCTTCAACTTAGAGGCTACACTACACAAAGTAAAGGAAAACAACAGCGGCGGAATCAATAAAACCGATTACTCCGAGAAGCCTGTCGATTTCGGATACTTCTCAGACTCAAATCCAATAAACACAATTAACCTAACTACGGATTCAAACGGCAAATTCTTCTACAGCGATTCAGTACCTACCACCAAAGGTAAGAAATACTACCGGACAAACGATGAGAACCAAAACGGGATAATCGGCTTCGACCGTAAAAACCTTTCCTGGATGAATGTAAACGATACAATTGTTGATCCTGGTCAGTACATCCAGGTAAACGGTACGGCGCACAACACTGTAAACTTCGAGATTGAGAGGCCTGACGGCAGTTTCCTTGATAAGGGAAGCATCGATCCGAACGCAAACGGTTACTTCGAAGTCAGTAAACAGGTCCTTAATCGTTCAATCATAGATAGCGAGGAAGACCTAGGGAACTATACTCTAAGAGTTCAGACAGAGCTAAACGGCCAGACAAGAACTGAAACATGGGAGATTTCACATAGAGAGATAGAGATAGACAACAATCCGGACTTCTTCCTGAAACCTGATGAGAATCTTGATTTCTCGGACTTCGCCCACTTGATAAAGGAAGATGGCACTGGAGGATCCGAAAGAGTGAACTATGCATCTCAGGAAATTTCTTTCAACTACTTCAATCAGTCCTTAAGGAAAAACAACACAGATATATCGACCAATATCAGCGGAGGATACTCAATCTTCCATGATCTACAGCCTACGCCTGGATTGAAGCGATTCACACTTGAGACAGAGAACCAGAACGGCATAGACGATACCATAAACGATAATGATATCTACAATATTAACAACAGAAGC
>JBEQAZ010000043.1:0-3248 GCA_041640055.1 Candidatus Nanohaloarchaea archaeon
ACTTCTGAAGACCGAATTTTGAGAGTTCAGGTTCTGAGACAAATCTTTGGATAAGTCTGTCTTCTCCTTCTTCAAGTTCATCTACAGAATGTATTTTCTCGATACCTTCGCCTGAAGAGCCATACCTTGGTTTTAGGACTGCTTCTCCGTGTTCCTCAAGCACAGATTTCAGGTTTTCCTGTTCCGCCTTTCTTGTTTCCGGCACATACTCCGGAAATTCACTGTAGGTTCTCAGTTTGTCCTGACAGAGGTCTGCGACCTCAGGCTTGTTCACCAATGTTATGTGTTCCTGCATCCTTTTCTTCAGCTTCATCTTATCCTGACTGTGCCTGAAAAGGTCGTAAACTGTCTGAACAGTTATATCGTGTTGCTGAACCCATTCTTCTCCGTTCCAGTACCAGGCTTTCTCCAGTGTATCCCCCTCCAGCCATCTATATTCGCCGGCATAGAACTCTACATCTTTTTCTTCGAACAGTTCTGCATAGACACGGTAGTCCTTATTCTTCCATTCCTTGTCGAAAGGTTTCTCTCCGTTCTGCCACTGTACCTGATTTTCCCACCATAGGAAAGCTATTTTGTCAGTCATAATGTTCTTCTGCCTTGAGTTTCAGAGTCTTGAGAATATTTTTGATCTTCTTTTTCTCAAGTTCCTCGTCTTTCTCGACATGATTGAAGTATGTGCCAGGCTTCGAGTTCAGCTCGACAATCCATGGCTGTCCTTCCGTATCGAACATGAAGTCGACTGAGAAGATTGCTGGCTGATACTTCTCGAAACTTCTCTTTATCTCTTCGATTATCTCTACTATAGATTCCGGTAGCTCATCTCTGCGTACATATTTCTGGTGACCTCCACGGCTGATATTGCTGATCAATCCTTCATCAGGCACCCGGACATAGTTCCCGTCCTGTATCTCGCCGTTGATAACTATGGTTCTGAGGTCGTGAGGTCCTTCAACACCCCAGTCTTCAACTCCTTCAGTGTCTATGAACTCCTGCAAAACAAAGTTTTCCGTATCTTCAGGTTCCTCGAATTCGTCCAGTGATTCCAGGATTTCGACTCCGTGACCTGCGAACCCATAACGCGGTTTGAACACTAGCTTTTCGTTTTCTTCAAACATTTCTTCTGCGTTCCGCTGTGTAGCAGTTCTTGTCTCGCCTACATAGTCAGGGAAGAGCTCGTATGTTCTCAGTTTGTCTTTGCAGATCTCTTCCAGCTCCAGGTCGTTGAGAACCGGTAGTTTTTCTCCAATCTGTTGTTTGAGCTTCTTGGTATCGTGATCGTATTTGAACTTGTCGTATACCAAGTCAAGTTTTACATCATGGACTTTCTCCCATTCTTCTCCATTCCAGTGGAAAGCCTTGGTCAGAGAGCCGTTCTCGTACCAACTGTATTTCGCTATGTAGATTTCCAGTTCATGTTTTCTTCCTTCTTCTGTGTAGTATGCGAAATCCTGGCTTCTCTTACCGCTCCAAGGATCTTCTCTATCCCACTCGATTTCGCTGTCCCATAAAAATCCTGTTTTGTACATTTTACCGCTCAACAATCAGTTAATTGCCCAGGGACTACTTTAAACCTTTAGAGAACCAAACTGTGCACATGAAAATCAATCCCTCAGAAATCAAGGAAACCGAACTGGACGAAGATACCGAACTCGTAATCAGTTCTGGGAACACGATCGAGGAACTCACCGAAGCAGTCAAACAGTTAACCGATAAAGCCTCATGGATCAAGAACATAGAGATAACCAACAAAAAAGAGGAAAGAGAACGATTCAAACAAGCAAGACGAGAGGACAAGGACTTCAAGCCAGAATTCAGTTTCAGGAAACTGGAGAAACCTGAACCAGTACTGAAAATTATAGAAGATGCGGAAGAAGCGGTTCAAAGTATAGATGAAGAAGAATTAGAACGGTACGGGGCCGAGAAAATCACAGTTGAAGAAATGAAGAAGTTCTTCAAAGACATACTCAAGGAACTGAAGCTCTACACCAAGCTTTCAGCAGAGATAGATGAAGAGGAGCAGTGGAGAAAATACTCCGAGGAGATATGGCCTATGGTAAATAGAGAAACATTCCAGGAATCAGTTGAGAAACTAAAGGTCATGGAGAGGACTAAGGAAGAGAAAAACAAGGAACTAGATTCAGAGGGCCTGAAGCAGATGTTTGAGGAAGAAATTGAAGAACTAGGTATGGATTACAGCGCTGAGATCAGACAGGTCGGAGGCTGCTTCAACATACCTGAAGAAAAGAAAGTGGTTGTCGCGGACGGAAAAGAGGAGAAACGAATGTACTCTAGACAGGAGGCAGAGATGCTTACCAAGCACGAGCTATTCCACGCACTGCGAGCGCATAACGGCTACACTGCGGGAAGAGAATCAGGCTTCCCACCGATAATCGGCATACACACCCCTTTCTACGATGAGACAGAGGAAGGTGGAGCACTGTACAGAGAGCAGCAGACAGAAACGAACTACACGGATAAGGATTTTGACTACCATCTCAGACTGGTTGCAGCCTATAAGATAGCTAACTCGGATGATTACCGTGGTGATTTCCAGAATATAGTCGAAGATCTCATCGAGCTGGGAGGAAGTGTTGAGAGAAGTTTCTACCTGGTTGCCCGAAACCGTGAGGCACTAAGACATCATATCTACCTGAACGGAGTAAAGGAATGGAAGGATAGAGATGAGATCTGGCCGCTTCTGATCGGAAAAGTGACTTCAGTGTACGCTGAGATGTTCAGAGAAGAGGTAGAGGCTGAAGGCATGATTCAGGAGCCTGATGTCGGACCGGACAAAGTGTTTTGAAACCGGTTTTTAAGATTCGGAGCTTAAATCATCGGTATGGATAACAAAATCATGTTGGACACGAACTTCCTTGTAGCTCCTTTCGAGCTTTCATTACCGCTTTTCGAGGAGTTTGACAGGATTTATCCTTTCCATGAACTGTATACTCTGGAGGACGCAGTTCAGGAGGCGAAAAGTATCGAAGGCGGGAAGTACAAGGAACTTATCGACAAACTGATCGAGACCCAGAACATCACTGTTCTGAGTACTGAGGGCGAGGGAGAGGTTGATGACCTGCTGGTTGATATCGCGGAGGATTACATTATCGCGACGAACGACAAGGAACTGAAGAACCGGCTGCGTGACGACTCCCGTGAAGTGGTGATCATACGCAGCGGCGATCACTTGGAGGTTTTGAACCGTTCCTCGGTAGGGTTTTAAAAATTGTGTCTAACCTGTTATA
>JBEQAZ010000044.1:0-3201 GCA_041640055.1 Candidatus Nanohaloarchaea archaeon
TTTCGGAAAGGTATTCTGCTATTTCTCTGATCTTTTCGTCGGTCTGCTGGACATCTAGAACTGCCAGCTGGTTCTTCTTTACATGGAAGATGTACTGTTCCATGTCCTTTGTTTGGCTTCTGGTTCCAATATGTACGCCGTTAGCCAGGTACTCATCCCGGTCGATTAGGAGTTCTTCTTCGCTCATAGACTTGAAGTTGTAGAATAAAAGTTAAATAAGAGGGAGACTGGCGTTACGAAGACCTGCTTTCAGCCTTTCTGACACGGTAAAGCATGCCTGCAGACCAAAGGATGCCGATTGAGAGAGGTACCCCGAATTTCAGTTCCGGACTTGTCAACCACTGCTCCGAAAGTATACCTGCTACAAACACCGTTAATACTCCGGTAACGCTTTCCAGGAACAGCCGGTTCATATATCATCACTCTCAGAAACTCATGCTTTTGTTCAATTCTGGGTTCTTCATCTCGTCCCACAGCCTCATCAACCGATTCAGTTTCGCGATCCTGATATCAGCTATACCAGCCTTAATTATCGGACATTCCCATTCCAATGCCAAGTCAGCTATAGTTGCATCACATGTCTCTCCACTCCTGTGGGAAATAACCGGTATGTAATCTTCTTCTTTCGCTACTTCTACTGTTCTTTTGGCCTGTGAAACTGTGCCGATCTGATTAGGCTTTACGATAAGGGAGTTACATGCTCCGTTCTCAACTCCCTCTCTTAAACGGGTTTTGTTCGTGGTGAAAAGGTCGTCCCCACATATCAGTACATCCGGGTTGGCGCGTGTAAGCTCTGCATGATGTCTGAAGTCTTCTTGATCGAATGGGTCCTCTACATATACGAGTTCGAACTCGTTGATCAGTTTCTGGATGAACTTCCGATGTTCTTCCGAACTATTCACCTGGTTAACAGAGTCCAGGTGGTATTTGCCATTTTCGTAGAGCTCGCCTGCAGCTACATCCAGTCCTATCCGTGCTTCGTGACGGTCTGCGACTTTCTTCAGTACTTTTAGTGTTTTTTCGTCGTCCATCGAGGTGATCAAGGCCCCTTCGTCGTTCATTCCTTTGATCTTTGATGCGTAGTTTTCCTTCAGGTCCTGGTATATTGCGGTGTTTGTTTTCAGTGCTTCTGGGAAGCTTTCTGCGTTGACAGGCAGAACAAGGAATTCCTGGATGCTTGTGTTTCCACCGTGTTCGCCTCCTCCAATCACATTGCTTAGGGGTAGTGGGAACTTCTTGCTGTGGTCGAATCCCTGTGCATTCTTGTAGGCGAAGCTTGAGGCGATGGCTGTGGCGCCAAGTCTCGAGAAGTCGTGCGTGTCGTCTAGTGTTTTGAGTTTGTCGTCGAACTCTTTCTGTGTGAGATCCATTCCTTCCAGGTTTTTCAGCAGCCCTCTGATCTCTGGTAGGTTGTCTGGTACGAAGCATTTGGCCTCGTGGGTTCCTGTGGATGCTCCTGAAGGTGCTTTTCCGTATTCTCCGTTTATCTCGGTTTCTACCGTAGGTTTGGTACGGGAGTCTATAACTTCTCGAACCTCTAGTTTCCGTATCTTCATATAATAGTAATTACTGGTTTACCTCAGTATTAAGTCTAATCCAGTAAGAACCTTCAACTTCAGATAATGCAATTAGAGATGTCCAATTCGTTCAGAAAGAATAAGTGGAGAGATATGTGTGGAGCGTGTTTCAGCTCTTCACTGTGATCGGGAGTTTTCCTTCCTCAAGTTCCTTCTTCGCTATTTCAAGTGGTTTCTCTCTTCCTTCGTAATCGACGAATGGTGGTGCTCCCATTGCGATCTGAAGGCTTCTTGCTCCCAGTACCCGTGCTTTCTCGTATCGTGTGTAACTCATTGTATTATTCAACCTATGTATCCTAGATCGTTTCCGCCGCCCTGCTGCTTGTCTTGGTCAGGGCTCTGCTGATTTTGTAGTTTCTGAAGTTTTTTAAGTACTTCCTGTGATTCCTCGACTTTCTTGTCCAGCTCGCTGTAATCCAGTTCTACCTGCATAATGCTTTCAAGAGCGTTCAGAACTGCCTCCGTGGACTTAGGGTCGCTTAGTAGGAAGCCTGGTGTCTCTCCGAGCAGGCAGATACCTGGTAGTCCTTGGTCCTGTGCTTCTGAGAGCAGTAGTCCTGATACTCCTACTATCTGGTCAACATCGTGTTCAAACTGTACTCCGTGTTCGCTGTACTCACCCTTCAGGTTTTCTTCTGTCACTGCTCCGAATACTTCAGGATCTTCTACTACATCTCCTGTTCCGTATCCTCCTACGGTGAGGACTTTGGATACATCGTTGTCTTCAGCGAAATCTGTGATCTTTCTTGCAACTTCGTGGTGTCCTTCAGGTGTCTGTGCCTGTGCGTTTCCTTCGATCAGGATGTAGTCTTCGTTGTCTGTATGGAGCTGGTAGACGCTGTTCTTCATTTTTTCGACTGTTTTATCGTCTTTTACTATTGTGTAAGGTGGGAAGTGGTCGCTGTGTAGCTCTCCGATTTTCTCTGCTTCTAGGTCTTCTGCTAGGTAGCTTACTACATTTCTTCCTATGTGGCCTATTCCTGCTAGGCCTTCGATTAGTACAGGGTTTTCGAGTTCTGGCTGTTTTTCCAGTTTGAGTTGGGTTGTTGTCATATATTGTTCAGCTCCGCTTTGTTTTTCTCCGGTATTCTCCGTAGTTGTCTGGGTACGAGAATTTAGGTGGTCGAGTGGTTTCTGTATCTTCGCCGCAGTGTTTCTCTTTCAGTGTGTATGATTTACATTTGACGCATTTTTTAATCAAGGGTTCCAAAACCTCCTTTTCTACAGGTCAAATAAGAGTTCTCAAGCTTTCGAGAATTCGAATTCGCCGTCAAGTTCCTCTGCCTTGCTTCTTACCTGGTCAAGTGTCTTGTCCATTTTCTTTTTCGCCAGTTCCTTTGTACGGCCCCAGGCAGTGATGGAGTAGTTCGGTGCAGAAACATATGTTATCTCAACGCCGTCGTGATCGTTCGCTACGGCTTTCTTGATTCTTTCAAGTCCGTTGCTCTGGTTAAACCTGAGCTCGATTTCTCCTTCAAGCTTCTCCTTCTTCAGATCGATATTATCCTCTGCTACTTCCTGTACGGCTTCAAGTGTTTCTTCGTCGAAAAGGTCTTCTAGTTGGTCTTCCTTTCCTACGGATATCTCGAATCCGTGGAAGCTTGAGTCGAACTTTCGCTGCATC
>JBEQAZ010000045.1:0-3110 GCA_041640055.1 Candidatus Nanohaloarchaea archaeon
GACGATGTTGCGATGGCGATGGCTAAGAACAATATCTCCCGTGTACCTGTAGTCCGTGGAGATATGCTTGTCGGAATCCTTACACAGAGCGATATCCTCCGTGCATGGCCTGGATTTGCAGAGATCATGGGCGAAGAAATAGAGATGAACGAGGAAGCCATACCGAATATAGAAACTCAGAGCGGGGAATGCGAGAGCTGTGAGAACTACAGCGAGGAACTTATTGAGACGAACGGTATGCTTCTCTGCCCGGAGTGCCGATAAACGCACTCTACTCCTTTCTATTTCTATTTTACCTGTTTAGCCTGTCGAAACTGTTTTAATCGTTAGAAATCTAACTTACAGATTGTGAAAGGACTGTTCGTCGACAGCACGTATAAAATAAGTCAGGGAATGACAGATTTCGGCTACTACATTGATGGCGACTCCAACCCCGGTTCTGCGGAGGAGCTTGAGTCCATGGTTGAGAACGATGAGGCGTACTTCGTTGAGGTTTTCCCTATACAGAATCAGGGCGTTTATATCCGCATGAATTCTGCGGACAGAAGCCATTCTTCTGAGCTGATGGAGGAGGTAGGTTTTCGAAGCCGAGGTCTTAACAGCACTTTTTACCAGTCGACAGGAGTCCCGGTTCTTCCAAGCGCATATGATAGTAAGGGGGAACAGGATGAATCTATCGAAGCTTTTGCAGAGTACGCTCTTGAACACAGTGATGAGCGAGGTCTGGAAGTTGAAGATTTTGAGCTAGATCAACTTCTTGAACATGGAAAGGATTTCTAGAGGAGACTGCATCCTTTTTTATCATAGCTTTCTAATTTAACCAGTGTAACGCTATGGAGATAGAAGAGGAGATAACTCGCAGAAGACAGACTCTTGAACTGGAAGATCCGGGACAGGCATACGCAGAGCTGCGAGACCTTCTATCTACACGTATGAGCTTCGATCATGTCTCCGAAGAAAAGTACTTCAACGACGTCGATGAAGGCGTAATACGTGCCAGAATCGAAACAGTAGAGGAGTTCGATCGTTACAGTAAAGAACAACTTGAGCTCTACCTTAAAATCGATAAGAACAAGGGCGAAATGGATCTGCAGATCAAAGGAATAATAATTACAGAGTACCCGGAGAGCTACAGTTATCAGAAATCTCTGTGGTACTACGCTTACAGATCTCTGTTCGACAAGTTCCTTTACGGAGAGGTCCGACACGGCTACATACCTGCTGTAGAGGAGAAAACCGATCAGGTTATGGAGAGAACCCGTGACCTGCTTGAAAGGTGATGCTAGATGACAGAGTTTGAAACTGACGGGTTTTCGAAGGCCGATCACTTCTTCGTGGAGGAAGATCCTTCACGCATCTACCGCGATCTGAAAGATATACTTGTAGATGAACTGGGAATAGACAGGGTAGAAGAGGCACGTATGGAGTTTTCCACAGCTTCAGCTAAGGACAAGATCCGTATGCATGCATGGAAGGAGAAAAGCCGGCACACAGTGATATACTTCAACCTTTCATGGCGTTGCAAGACACCACGGCATATCTACCAGTCGCAGAGAACCAAAGATGTACTCAAGGCGCGTGTAAAGACAAGTACTACAGTACTGACCACTTATCCTGGAGGAGAGGCTATTCCATGGCTTCCTGAACACGTAACTGATACGCCACAGTCTCGACTACCTGAGAACTACATGCGGCCTGAGGAGACCTCTATGTTCCAGGACTCAAAGTTCTACGATATTCTTACTACAATCTGGTACAATACATTTTATCAGAAGGAAGTTGATCGTTATGAAGAGGAGGCGGAGGAGATGGTCCTACATCTTCATAACCTGATGCGAGAAAAGTTTGGTGTGGAAGAATCTATCTCAAAATCCGGAGCATCACAGTACACGCCACCTTGGCAGTGATCTAGTCTATGGGAAGACTTGACGACTTTCTAGGCTGGTTCAAACGTCCTAACGGCGATTGGGACGATGATGATGTGTGGCATCACTTTCCGCTGTTCCAGGGCGACTGGGAAGAAATCCACAATAAAGTAGAATGGTATGAAAGCCCGCACATCGTCGATATCTACAAGGACCACAAGTACATATTCAAGAACATCGATATGGACCGCCCGATAGAGAAATACTACGAACAATCAATAGGGGATGGAGGTTTCCGCTCAAAGATGGAGTCGGAGACTGAGCTTCCGAGCGGGCTGGGAGAAATGCGTATCAGAACCCGTTTAAGGACTAAGACGCCTCCTTCCGGTGAAAACGACTTTGGGATGATCGAGTACTTTGTCAGAACGGATATTCAGTATGATATTCCTGATGGGGTTGATAATCTTCCACGCTTCTTGGCTTACCCTCTTAACAAGTTCTTTAAATGGGCTTACATGCGGTATATTGCTGAAGAACTAATCGAGCATGATGGAGAGTTTGCGCGGGAGAAGATGTACTCCTACCTTGATTACCTGCGTGAGTACCACGGCGAGGAACCTGTACAGGCCAAGTCGAGACAGACAGTTTACGAGCCGACAGAGGCCGAGAGAAGGTTCTTCATCTAAATCAACTTTTTTCTATTTAGTTAACTGGTAAAAAGTTAACCGTGCAATTAGTCTTTATAGAGAATCTTTTGGCTGCCCTATTTCAAAGAAACGGTCAGTAGGCATGACCTTACGGGACTACCGGGGATGATTGCCTATGTTACCAGGGCAGCCAAATTCTCTCTACTTTTACAGGGATGTGATTTTTCCAGAGATGACTGAGTTCTATGTGAAGGTTAAGCTCGACAGCGGTGAACAGTCAGTTAAGACTTCGAGTACAATTACAGAAATAAAGCTGGAGTCCTCTGCAGAACAGGGAAGAGCGAACACCGAGCTGATTAACCTGATGCAGGAGATACTTGACGATGGAGTCGGTATCATTTCAGGACACCAGTCACGCCGCAAAAAGCTGAAAACCAGTTTAGATCGGCATACAGTTGAACAAAGGTTAGAAGAATATGGCGAAGATAGCACAGAAAAACAGTAAATACTTGATTAAAGCACATGCAAAAGCCTCAGGCGTAGTCGAAAAAGCAGATGTAATAGGAGCGCTGCACGGACAGACAGAAGGCCTGCTAGG
>JBEQAZ010000046.1:0-3085 GCA_041640055.1 Candidatus Nanohaloarchaea archaeon
TACCTGAACACCGGTATCACAGAGGACATATACTCTCAGACCGTTGAAATGATGCCGAACCTGCTCTCAGTACTGCTGATAGGAATCCTCGGAGTAATAGTGGTCAACCTGATCGCAAGATTCGCAAGCGACTTCCTGAAAACAGTCGGTGCGAAGAACTACCTCCGGGAACTCGGACTTTCATCACAGTCCTTCAACCTGGTAAATATCGGAGTCAAAGGATTCCTCTACCTGATCCTCCTACAGATCATAATGGGTCAGATCGGATTCAACTCCACCATAATAAACACGATTATGTTCGCATCTACCTGGGGTGCGGTACTGCTTATCGCAGGACTGCTACTGTTCGGGTTCAAGGACCTGATGCAGAATTACGCATCCGGACTATACCTCAAGAATTCAAGAAGGATAAGACCTGGCGAAACAGTAGAGATAAACGGAACAATCGGAGAAATCCGGAAGATATCGCTTCTAAGCACCATGGTAGATACAAACGACGGATACACAGTGATGACACCGAACAAAGAGATCATGAACTCAAGTATCAGGTTCAAGAGAGCGAAAAGCGACCTGGACACACTTGAGGAAATCAAAGAGTACTTTAAGACAGAAAGCGAGCACACCAAAGAAGCATGTGTAGAGATGGCTCTGGAGATCTTCGGCTACTACCACCCTCAAAAAGAAGTAGAGGATGAGATAGAGAAAGTAGAAGCAGAAGAAGATGACGAAGAAGTAGAAAGAGACAGCAACCAGAGGACGATGAAAGCCATCGAGAACATGACCAACAAGGAGATAAGAACAGCGTTTGTCGAGAGCGACAAGATCACAGATGTGGCAGACGACTTCAAGACCTGGTTCAACGACGGAGCACTGGTCATCGCCAGAGTAAACCGTGATCCAATCTTCGCAGAACAGGGAGAACAGCATGTAGTAGCAGCAGGAGTAGAAGGAAGCGAAATCCTAGTCATCGATCCAAATGTGGAGAACGGCGGAGTCTACTATGTAAGCAAGGAAACAATGAAAGAAGCACTTACAGGAGACGGCCTAGGCTACATAGTACTCGCACCTGAAGGAACAACATCCTTCTGGCGTGTCAAGAACGACCTGATCTATACTGACAAGAGCTACTACGACGAGCTTTCGAAGACTCTGGAGTCAAGGCTACGGAAGATCACACGGCAGGGACGCATCCTGTCAGATGTGATGCCACAGCAACTGAAGAACTACACAGATAAATGGAAGATGGAAGGAGATGTAACCACAGTATGGGAACCAGAAGGGGGAGACAACAGTGAAACTAGCAAGAATAACTGACGAAGAGGAACATCAGATCGACCAGTTCTTTGAAGAGGTCGACCAGATAGACATAGAGAAAGTAGCACCGGAAATCATTCGGGGGAAAGAAGATGTCAAACTGGAAGAAAGCTCCATACACGAATACGATGCCGTATACGCACAGCTACCTGAGAAGAACGCTGTCTTCGGCCGTGTGATGCTGGAGATGGCTGAAGAAGCTGGAATAGCAGTGAACTATCCCTCTACCGCTTTCTTCATCATGGCAAAAAAGAACTACCTGTATTATGTTCTACACGAACAGGACATCCCTGCACCAAAAACAGTAGTCGTAGCCTCGGAGAAAGCAGGTCGAAATGTTCAGAAACAGCTGGACACACCTATGATCGGAAGACATATTGAAGATTTCGATGAGACCGAGACCAAAAAACTTGAGACAAGTGAAGATGTACAGGGATTCATCGAAGGAGTAGAATACGAGGAAGACATTCTTATCTTCCATGCACCTCTGGCCGGTGACAAGTACAGATGCCTTGTAGCACGAGACCAGATAATATCGGTCAAGGAAAGTGACGATGGTCTGGACTTTACCGGAGAAGGCCTAAAGTACTCTACTATTTCAGATACGCAGAAAGAGATAGTTCAGAAAACAGTGAAGAAGATCGGTACGCCTATCGCGGAAATACTTCTTGTAGGAGAAAATGTATACGATGTGAACCCGAACCCTGATCTGGAGATGTACAGAGAAGTATCAGGCAAAAGCTCATTTGAAGCTGTAGCAGAAACACTGAAGGCACAGGTGGAAGAATGAAACTGGGAATCGTATACGGAGAAGTCTCCACACAACACCAGTTAATAATGGAAAGAGCAGAAGACATTTTCGACTCAGTTCTGGCAGCTCCAATCGACGGGATACAGTTTGTACATACCGCAGAAGAGACTAAAGTAGTATACAAAGGAACAGACCTCACAGAGTTCGACGCAGTATACATAAGAACAGATGACAGAGATATGATGTTCTCAGAACATCTGACAGAAGTACTGAACGAAGCAGGAGTAGTAACCCAGGCAGAAAACGACACATATAGCTACGAATCCAACAAGTTCTACAGCATGAAAATACTATCAGAAAACGGAGTCCAAGTACCTGACTCCGTATATACACTATCACCTGATGTAGCAGTAGAGGCAGCACGGAGACTAGGCTACCCTGTCATCATGAAAACCGTGAAAGGAGTAGGCGGACAGGGAGTGATGCGTGCAACAGGCGAGAACGAACTCAAACCCGTTATGGATACGATGAAGAGCTTCGAACAGGAAATATGCCTCCAGGAGTTCAAGGAACATTCAGGAACCGACAACCGGGTAATCGTGATCGGCGATTATGTAACAGCTTACAGCAGAAGCAGCGGCGGAGATGACTGGCGCTCCAACATTTCAGCGGGCGGGGAAAGACAGAAAGCAGAGATGAGTGACGAGATGAAGGACGCAGCAATCAAGGCCGCACGGGCAACCGGATTCGATATCTGTGGAGCCGACATCATCAATACCGAGGATGGAGCATATGTACTTGAGATAAACGGCTCCTTCGGGATCCACGAAGAGATCAACGAACTGGTTGGAGCCGACATCATCTTGAGAATGGTGGAGAGACTTCACAAAAGAGCTATGAAGAAACAGAAAGAAGGCTAAAATGTTTCAGCCAGAGTTTCAACAACTTTCTTCATCCACGGATACTCGTACTCCTTCAATGTAGCTTCCTGATGGTAGAAAATACCGGGCTGAGAGTTCA
>JBEQAZ010000047.1:0-3057 GCA_041640055.1 Candidatus Nanohaloarchaea archaeon
GAGGCGATATCGAACCGGAAGACGCAGGAGTCCACTACGAAGTCGAATACGAAGCACTGACATTCGACCCAGAAACGCATGAAGTAATCCGCGGAGAAGTAGTCGATGTCACAGACTTCGGAGCATTCATCAGAATCGGACCATTCGACGGTCTATGCCATGTATCCCAGGTAATGGACGAATATGTCAACCTGGACGAAGAAAACAACATGCTAGTATCCGAAGAAGAACAGTTCACACTGGAAATCGACGACAAAGTAATCACAAGAATGATCGCAGTCAGCCTCGGTAATGAAGAAAGCAACAAGATCAACCTGACGATGAGACAGCCAGGACTCGGAAGAGACGAATGGATCGAGCATTACGAAGAAGAGAAGGCTGAAGAAGAGGAAGAAAACGAAGGTGACGAGTAAATGGCAGAGAAAGTATGTAAGAACTGCAACCGGATAGTAGAGGACAGCGACGAATGTCCTGTATGCAGAAACAACGACCTCTCCACATCATGGAGCGGACTGGTCGTGATTTATGATCCGGACGACAGCGAAATCGCAGAGAAAATGGGTATCGAGACACCCGGCAAATACGCAATAAGAGCAAAATAAAAATTTGGTGATATACTAATGGAAGCAAAACTTGAATCAGTTAAGAACAATCCGCTACTCGACAGGAAAAATGTCAAAATCACTTTGACGCACACAGGAGAGGCAACTCCAAGCATCGAAGACATCAAAAACAGAGTAGCAGCAGAGAACGATCTTGATCAGGAAAACATCGAAATCGACACAGTGAAAACTCCTTACGGAAGCCAGGTATCAACAGCTTACGCAAAAGTATACCAGGACTTCGAATACGACGAAAGCCTTGAAGAAGAGACAATCGAAGAAGAAACAGAAGATCTTCCGGTAGGAGAGTTCGAGGAAACAGTCTCAGGAACAATCACAGAAGCCAAAGACGAACTTGAAGAAGCAGAAACAGAAGGCCTGAAGGCAGCACTCGAAGCAGAGAAAAAGAACAAAGACAGAAAAACCCTGAAACAGTGGATCCAAGACCGACTTTAAAGAGGTGTCAAACAATATGAGCAAACACGAAAAAGTAGCAATCTACGAGAAATACAACGAAGACGGAAGTACAACAGGAGAAAAATGCCCAAGATGCGGCAGCTTCCTAGCAGAGCACGAAGACCGCAAAAGCTGCGGCAAATGCCAGTACACCAAACACGAATAACCAGCACATTTTCCCTTTCTCTCCCTTTTCCCTATCTCCAGTTTTTAATTCTCTGAAACTGCATCTTTCTACATGAAGATTTACTTCGCTACCGGCAACTCCGGAAAAGCAAAGCACGCCTCAGAAATTCTGGGAGAAAAGTTTGAAGTTGAACAGGTCGATGTTGAAACCATCGAACCACAGTCAAATTCAATAGAGCAGATCGCAGAGTTCAAAGTTGAACAGGCTATCGAGAAAACTGACTTGGGAGAAAATGCATTCGTGATGGCTGATGATTCCGGTCTCTTCGTAGACAGTTTGAACGGGTTTCCAGGACCGCTCAGCTCTCCTTTCGACAGCATGGTAGGCAAGGAAAGACTGTTAGATCTGGTTGATGAAGGCGTTAAGGCAGAATTCCGTGCAGCGGTAGCATTCTACAACCCGCAGAGCAAAGAGGTAGAAGTATTCAATGGTAAAGCTGAAGGAGAAATCGTTGAACCTCGTGGAGATGGCGGATTTGGATACGATCCATTATTCCTTCCAGAAGGCAACGACAAGACCTGGGGAGAAGATCCAGATTACAAGAACCAGGTATCACATAGAGAACGCGCACTAGAGAAACTCCGTGACTATGTGGAGGAACTGGAGAACTAGGAGTTTTAACTTTTCAATTATCCAACTGACTTGTAATGAAGGTCCTCGGAATAGAAAGCACTGCACACACATTCGGCGTAGGAATAGTCGACGAAGACGAGATACTAGCCAACCAGAAAGACATGTACGAGCCGGAAGAAGGCGGAATACATCCACGGAAGGCCTCCGAGCACCATTATAATAACGCGATACACCTTCTCAAACAGGCATATGACGAAGCAGAACTTGAACCAGAGGATATAGATGCTATCGCTTATTCCAGAGGACCTGGAATACCGCAGTGTCTGGAAGTCGGTGCAGTAACAGCACGAAGTCTAGCACAGAAACACGATATACCGTTGATTGGAGTAAACCACTGTCTCGCACACATATCAATCGGAACAAGAACCACAAACGCAGAAAGACCGACAACACTCTATGTTTCAGGCGGCAACACCCAGATAATCCAGTACAGAAACGACAAATACCGTGTAGTCGGAGAAACACTAGATGTAGCACTAGGAAACGCATTAGACAAACTGGCACGGACACTTGGACACCCACATCCTGGTGGACCAGAAATCGAAAAACTGGCGGAGAAAACAGATGATATAATAGAGATGAGCTATCCAATCAAGGGAATGGATCTATCCTACTCCGGCCTGGTAACGGAAGCACAGAGAAAAGCAGGCGGCACCAGTGAAGAAGTACTTGCCAACAGCTTCCAGGAACACGCATACTCTGCAGCGATCGAAGCACTGGAAAGAGCGATGGCACAAGAAGAATCAACGGAAGCACTTCTCACAGGCGGCGTAGCCATGAACTCACGGCTACAGGAAATGATCAAACAGATGTGCGAACAGAGAGACGCAGAAGCATACATACCACCTCCAGAGTACCTCATGGACAACGGAGTCATGATCGCACACCAAGGACTAATCGAACTACAGGCAGGAAGAGAAACCGATACATCAGCCGAAACACTGCCAGACTGGCGTCCAGACGAGGTCGATACATCATGGATGTAGAAAAACTCAAAGTCGATATCGAGAAAGCTAAGCAGATAATTGAAGATGGAGGCGTTGTGGTTTTCCCGACTGAGACTGCTTATGGGTTGGCTGCAGATGCACTTAACCCGGATGCAGTTGAGAAAGTCTACGAGGCGAAGCAGCGGCCACGCAGCAAAGGTTTGACTGCGATAGTCGACTCTCTTGAGACCGC
>JBEQAZ010000048.1:0-2992 GCA_041640055.1 Candidatus Nanohaloarchaea archaeon
GCAACATTTGTTGAACCGGTTAAGCCAGCGAAATTGATCAAGAGATATGAGATCAGTACTGCCCACATCGGTAGAGGTACCCAGAGCGCCAGACCGATATCTCTTGGACGGTAGGCAGCCAAAGCCGCAAGAACACCCATGGCACCTCCTGAAGCACCGATAATAGCAGACTCAGCGTAGAAAATAAACGCCGAGATATTCGCAAGCAACGCAGACCCTAGAAAAATCGATAGAAACATCTTGGAAGAGGTTCTGAGCTCAAGTACAGAACCAAATATCAGGATGAAGAAAATATTGTTGTATAGGTGTTCGGCGTCCGCATGACCGAATATGGATAGGAAAAAGTTCATTGGATCTCCACCAGGACTGAATGCAGGGTTAAAACCAGTAGTTACCTGGAAAGCAAAGACTAAAACCATCAAAAAGGAAAGGATGGCGGCGGAGAAATAGAAATCTCTCATATCAACTGGTTTAGATGTACCCTTCGATGATCTTCCTGGATTTTTCAACTCCCAATGCAGCTATCAATGTGGAAAGCCTTGGTCCCTGATCACGGGAAAGGAACACCTGATAACACGCAGTGAAGAACTCTCCTGTCGAAAGCTCCGACTCATCCTTCGCATCGAAAACAGCCTGATCCAACTCATCTGTATCCTCAAATTCTCCTTCCAAGTTACCGTAAAGGATCTCCACTGCCTCAAGTTCTTCATCACTCAGTTCATCAAGAACTTCCTCGTCAGGCTCTTCATTGATACTGTAGAGGTAGTCTTCCGGCGCATAGTTCCTTGCCCAGTTCTTTGCTTTTTCCAGTCTGCTGAGAACCTGCTCCCTTTGCTCTTCTGATAGTTCTTCCGGGATGTGTCCTGTGGAGCGGAGGGACTCGAAAGCCGTAGTATTCCATTCATCTTCTGGAATGGTCTGAGCCAGCAGTGATGCGTGTTTGAAGGGAATCCTTACAGGCTGTTCTTCAGGGAGGTCAACCATCGCGATCTCGTATACCCGTTCTCTGTGTTTCTCTTTCTTCTCATTCTCCATCTCGATCTCATCGTAGTAAGTCTTCTCGAAACGGTCAAAACGGTCATATACCTGGATAATCTCCTCATCAAACGCAAGGACTAGTTCAGATTTCGGTTTATTCTGTGAGAACAGGAACCTTATCATCTCAGGACTGTAGATCTGCTTCAGATCGTCCAGTGTGAGCGTGTTTTCCCCTGCGCTGCTGGAAATCTTCTTATCGCTGCCTTTCGGCTTCACGAAGTCGTACATCTGATAGATAGGTGCGTCGTCTTCGTATACTTCTTCTACTATTTCTTTTCCTGTGTCCCGGCTGCTTCCTGCGGCCGAGTGATCCTTACCTCCTGGCTCGAAGCTGACCTGTTCGTAATGCCATCTCATAGGCCAATCAACTCTCCAAGGCGGCTTCACATTACCTTCTTCCTTGAAGTTCAGTTCAAACTCCTCATCACATTCCTCGCAGTAGTACCCAACTGTGTACTCTCCATCGTATTCTTTGACCTCTGTGAAGTCTTTACCACATTCTATGCAGTAGACTCGTAGTGGGTAGTATGGTGTTTCAAGCGGTTCCTGTCTGTACTGGTCAAGTATTTCTTTGATTTTTTCTCTGTGGTTCATAGCCTGTTTGATGAGGTCGGCGTATTCTGCTTTCTCGAACATCTCTGTCTGCCGGATGAACTCGATATCCATGTGGAAATCTTCCAGTTGTTCTTCAAGCATTTGTTCGAAATGCTCAGCATAGCTTTCATGACACTCTTCAGGATCCGGTACTTTGGAGAGCGGAAGCCCGATGTACTGTTCCCATTCATCCGGTACACTGTCAGGTACTTTTCTGAACCGGTCGTAGTCGTCCCATGAGTAGATGAAACGGGTGTCCTCTCCTCTTTCCTTGAGCGACTTGACCACGAAGTCTGTGGTGATTATTTCACGGAAGTTTCCTATATGCACCATTCCGGACGGTGAAATGCCTGAGGCACATACATAGGTATCTCTGTCTTCAAATTTTTTCGTGGTTGCAAATGCTAACTGGTCACTCCAGAAAAGAGGTTGATCGCTCATACAGGTATAGATACGCAGTCATTATTTTTTAACTTCTGCACAACAAAGACTCCTGTTTTAAAACTACAGCTGACGGGTTCTATACATATGATGGAAGTTAACCCACGGCTAATTTTTCTCATAGCTTTCGTAGCAATACTCGGAACCCTGATGTGGAAGGACCGAAAAAATGTAAACCGAGCATCAATACTATTCTACCGGCGAACCAAGAAAGGTCTAGACCTGATCGATAGGATCGCCAAGAAAACACCACGCTTCTGGAACATATACGGATGGACAGGATTCGCAGTAGGAATACTATCAGTATTCGTAGCAGCACAGCAAATAGGAACATCACTGCTACAGATCGGAAGCAGTACAGGAGGAGGCTCTGCAGGACCAAAAGCAGTTCTTCCAAGCCTACAGGGAGAAGCCACAATGGGAGGAGCAGCACTTTTCATCCCAATCGAATACTGGCTGATTTCAATCGGCGTCCTGATGTTTGTACACGAGATCAGCCACGGTATCGTAGCTCGTTCAGAGGATTTCGACCTTAATAGCGTCGGATGGATGGTCATGGGAATCATCCCGGGAGCATTCGTCGAACCTAAAGGAGAAAAGATGCTTCCAAACGGAGACGAAAAAGAAGGAACCGAAGAAGTTGAAGAGAATGAGTCTGATGATGAATCAGAAGACGAAGAGGAAGAGCATCACGGAATGTGGGACCAGGGTAACTGGAAATCCCGCATAAAGGTACTCAGCGCAGGAAGCTTCGCTAACTATATCACTGCAGCACTGTTCCTCATCATACTGACCGGCTTAACAGCTGCGACTACCTCTGCTACAGGAATTTATTATCAGGTGAGTGAAGATTACCCTGCTGCTCAGGCAGGAATGACCAACGGCACGCTTTTCAGCATCAACGATGAAACGGTTAGAA
>JBEQAZ010000049.1:0-2879 GCA_041640055.1 Candidatus Nanohaloarchaea archaeon
GTAGGCTTGTAAATGAAATCTGCGTCGCCATCAGAGTGGCTGGAAACTTCTACATTAAACCCTGTTTCAGGTTCAGTAGCTTCCTCTGAAGGGTTCAGAGTTAGAACTGCGCCAGCTAAAATAAGTAGTACTATGCCGGTGCCTAGAGCAAGACTGCGTATATCCATAACTACTATTGAGACACAAAAAGTAAAATATCTGTTGTCGATCAGCAATGTAACCGTTAAAAGACTTCGAGTCCGAAACAGGATTATATGAGTTTGAAACTCCTTGTAACCAGTGACTTCCACGCAGATGAAGATCTTAAGGAAGCAGCTATAGAAGAAGCTAACAGCGGAGATTACGACCTTTTCATCAACCTGGGAGACTACATGGGATTTGATTACGCGGAAGACATGTTTGACCGTATCGATATCCCGGCGATAGGTACTACAGGTAACCGTGACTCGATGGATAAAGATCGTTTCGAGGAAAGCAGCGTACCTGTATACAAGTTCCTGGAAGCGAATGTAGATGACGACTACCTAGTTATTTTAATCGGAGGAAGCTTCCCGGATGATATCAAAGATCAGGTCAATGAGATAATCGAGGAGCACGGAGACCCTGAAAAAGTTATAATTGGAACACATTATCCGCCGAAGAAGCTTCAGGACACTATTAATTCCGGACGGCATATCGGTTTCGATCAGTTTAGAGAAATTATTATGCGGAAGAAGCCAGCTATCTGGATGTCTGGGCATGTCCACGAGGATTACGGAAGAGATTCTCTCTTCAATACTGAGATGATTAACGCGGCCTCGGAAGAAACAGGAAAAGGCTACAAAGTAGTCATGTCTGACGAAGGCGGCGTTGAAAGTATCGAAGAAGTTGAATTACTGGCTAAAGAGGACTAATGGTTGTTCATATATTTTGACAGAATTTCCTCTCCTATATCGACCTTATTAACTTCATCGAACCTTTCTATGTCTTTAATGTACTCTGAACCTGTTTCTACACATTCTCTGATATTCTCTTCCTCTGGTTTAGGTACATAACTGGCTACTTCCAAGTATTTGATATCTCTCTGATCTAGTTCTTCATTTGATATCATTTCACGGGATTTCTTCCTGGCTTCTGGCTCGATCTGTCCGTCTCCAATGTTTTCGCTAAAGTACTTTGCATCATCCTCAGGGAAGTCCAGGAACCGGCCTACCTTGGTGTCTTTGAAACCGCAGAAACGACCGTTATCTTTCTCAAGTATCTCCATTTTTTCCTTATCGCTGGTTATAAACATTGATGTAGTACTTAGAGCTGACTCACCTTCTTCTATGCGGTAGAAAAAATTGTAGTCTCGGCAGAACTTCTTTATCTCTTCTAGCTCGTTCTCTTCCAGGTTCATCAGGAGACAGGAAGGTCTACTATCTATAAACATGAGGAAAAGATCTAACACATCACGGTAAGGGAGCTTCTCAAGAAAGGAGCGGAAATATCTCTCTACCTGTTTCTTCTGGTCTATCTCCCTCATGAATTATTGAAATATCAACAAAGGTTATACCACTTTCTTAACATTGCAGTTCCGGATTTCTTCGATTATCGAAAAATTATTAACATGTGAGTTATCTTTTTCCCATATGGATGAAGTTGATGAGGAGATAGTTTCGATTCTGAGGGAAGATGCCCGTGCGTCCTTCACAGATATAGCTGACAGGATAGGAGTTTCAGAAGGAACAGTGCGGAACAGGGTTGATTCCTTGGAAGAAGACGGATTTATAGAGAAATATACTGTGAAAGTTAATCCCGAGAACAGTATCTCGGCATTCATCTCCGTAAATGTCTCTGCTGATCGATCATTCGATGCGATAACTTCGGATTTCCCTGATAATCTTGATGTATACGAGGTAGCCGGAGATATCGATCTGATTGTTAAAGTTGAACGAGATACTTCTGAAGAAGTAAATCGGGTCGTGGACGAGATAAGAGCTATTGAAGGCGTTGAATCTACACAGACCTACATGGTTCTGTCAGAAGAAGATTGAGGAGAAAGGTTCTAGAGAGCCTCTTCGGTAAGAATGTTGTAGAGATCTTCACTGCTCTCTGGAAGATCCTCGTAAGGATTTTCTGAATCGACATATGACTCGTATTCGATGCCTTCAGATCCTCTTACCTGTACATGATAGCTTTCATCTCTTTCAGTAACTGTGACATCGTACTCCTCGTCAAGGTCAAGAGTACCGCGTGCCTGATGGTATTCTCCATGAAGCACTCCTTGTAATCGGTCAAAACTTACATCTTCGACCGTACTTAATGCCATTTCGACTCCGAAATCCGAATTTGAATTACCTGCTGTTACGCTCATTATGAATCACAACCAAAATAATACGAAAAAACCTTATAAAGTTATGATATTCGAAAGACAATTTCAGTATTCTTATCTAAATCACATCAATCGCTCTACTTATCGAAAGGTACTTAAATATGATTTAGAAAAACTGGTTCGTACCAATGACTGGTGACTGTTTTAAGATCGGCCACATTTACACAGTTAGTTCAAAATCATTCTAACAGCCACAGCTATATCCAAGGTGTTCTTCCATGAGTTCAGAACAGGAAGAACGCGAACAACTGATCTCCGAACTCCGTGAAAACGGTGAGGAACCCTTCCCTCATAACTACTCTCGAACGCATACAGTAGAGGAGATAACTGAGCACGAAGGAACAGACGAAGCTGAACTACCGGAACAGGAATTTAGGACAGCAGGTAGAATAATGGAAATCCGTGACTTTGGGGGAATAGCCTTCTTGGATCTGAGAGGAGAAAAAGAACAGATACAGATAGTACTCAGAGAAGAAGAACATCTTGAAACACTGGAAAACCTTCATAACGGAGACATAGCAGGAGC
>JBEQAZ010000050.1:0-2802 GCA_041640055.1 Candidatus Nanohaloarchaea archaeon
GAGGTGGTCTGAATGAAGTTCGAGTTCCCTGACACAGGTGAAGGAGTAACAGAAGGCCAGTTCCTAGACTGGAAAGTCGAAGAAGGCGACGAGGTAGAGGAAGATCAAGTAGTCGGAGAAGCAGAGACCGACAAAGCAGTAGTGGAAATACCAGCACCTAAAGACGGAGTAGTACAGGAATTCAAAGCCTCTCCAGGCGACACAGTCTCCGTAGGAGATGTCATAATGATACTAGATACAGAAGAAGAAACAGAAGAACAGGAGCAAAAAGATCAAGAAACTGAAGAAACAGAACAAAATGACGAAACAAGTAAACAAGAATCAACAGAAAGAGGCACCAGTTCCGATGAAGAAGTTCTGGCTCTGCCAAAAGTCAGAAAGCTAGCTGAAAAACACGGAATAGACCTTGCCTCAATCAAAACCGGTGAGAGAATATACGAAGAAGAGGTCAGGGAACGCATAAACTCTGAAGATACTGAAGAAGAAACCTCAACCTCTTCTAACACCTCAAGCACTGTTGGAGCGAAGGCTCGTCCATCCGTCCGGAAACTCGCCCGTGAAAAGGAAATCGATATCTCAGAGATTGAAGGTAGCGGTAGAGACGGGGAGGTAACAAGAGAGGATGTAATTGAGGCAGCAAATACCTCCAGCACAACATCAGAACAACCATCCGGTACAACTTCCTCAACAGAGAGTACTGAGGAAGGAGAAGTTGAGAGAGTTGAGATGAACAATATCCAGAGAACCAGCGCCAAGAAGATGGAGGAATCACGGTTCTCAGCTCCTCATGTAACCCATGTAGAGAAAGCTGATCTCACAGAGCTTGCTGAGCTCCGGAATCAGGAGAAGGATGAGGTCGAGGTACATCTAACATACATGCCGTTTGTAATGAAGGCTGCGCTGAGAGCACTGGAGGAATATCCTGAGCTGAACGCGGAGTACGATGAGGAGAACCAAGAGATTATCGAGAAACAGTATTACAATTTCAATATAGCTGTAGATACTGAAAGAGGTTTGATGGTGCCTGTAGTCGACGATGTAGACGATAAAAGCATAATCGAACTAGCGGAAGCAGTTGTCAACAAGGCAGAGAAAGCTCAGAACGGCGAGGTAACGATGAGTGATATGCATGGAGGAACATTCTCAATAACAAATGTAGGAGTTATCGGGGGAGAAGAATTCACGCCAATAATCAATCCGCCTCAGACAGCGATCCTGGGGCTTGGCCGTATACAGGAAACAGCAGAAGTCGTCGACGGAGAAGTTGTCCCAAGAACAACAGTTAAGCTTTCACTCAGCTATGACCACCGTGTTATCGACGGTGCGACAGCCGCCCGTTTCATGAACAAGATTAAGGAAAACTTGGAGAACCCGGAAAAAATGCTTATGGAGATGTAAAAATTATGGTCGTAGGAGATATCGAAAAAGGTACAGATGTACTGGTAATCGGAGCAGGTCCTGGAGGCTACCACGCCGCTATTAGAGCTGCTCAAAGAGGAAAAGATGTAACAGTAGTAGAAAAAGAAAAAGTAGGAGGAACATGCCTCAACCACGGATGCATACCAGCCAAAGCAATTATCCATGCCTCAAAGTTCCATGACGACATCCAGCACTGGAACGAAATCGGTATCGAAGCAGAATGCGAACATGTGAACTTCGAGAAGATCCAGGAATGGAAGGATGAGACCGTTGAGAAGCTTGACCAAGGCATACTTCAGATATTCGATGACCTGGGAATCGAGATGGTGAAAGGAACCGCATACTTCGAGGACTCCAGCACCGTACATGTAGAGGAAGAACATAATACCGAGACAATCAACTTCGAGGAAGCAGTGATAGCGACCGGTACACAGCCAATCGAGATACCAAGCATGAGCTTTGATATGGATCGAGTGATTTCATCAAGAGAAATGCTGGAGGTAGACGAAGTGCCAGACGAGATAGTGGTTATCGGAGGCGGTTACATCGGTATGGAAGCAGTAACAAAGTTCTGCAAGTTCGGAGCAACTGTAAAGGTACTCGAGGCAGAAGACCGAGTCCTGAAAAACTTCGAAGAAGACATAGTACGACACTTAGAAGAAGTCAGTCCCGACTACGGCGACGAACTGTACACGAATGTCCAGGCCAAAGAAGTGATCTACAACGACGACGATAAACCAGTAGTAGTTGCTGAAGAGGAGAACGGCAACGAAATCGAAATCAAAGGAGATTATGTGCTGGTGGCGGTCGGAAGAACACCGGAACCTGTAGCAGAAGGCCTCAAACTCGATAATACCGATGTAACCAGAGATGAACACGGCTTCATCGAGACCGACGAACAGATGCGTACAGAGGACGACGACATATTCGCTATAGGAGATATCGTCGGAAACCCATTACTGGCGCACAAAGCATTCAGAGAAGGAAAAGTGGCGGCAGAAGTGATTGCAGGGAACAACGCAGCGTTTGACAACCAATACATACCGAAAGCCATGTACACAGACCCAGAAGTAGCTGTAGTAGGCGACTCACTGACCGAAGCAAAGGAGAAGTATGATGAGGTCATGGTAGGAAGATTCCCGTTCAAAGCATCCGGAAGAGCCCTCTCAACGAGCAAGGACGACGGATTCGTACGTGTGATAGCGGACGAAAATGAGAAACTTGTAGGGGTGCAGATAGTGGGTGCTCGGGCATCTGATATGATAGCGGAGGCAACTCTTGCACTGGAGATGCAGGCTCATCTTGACGACCTTGCGAATACTATTCACGCACATCCGACCTTCCCAGAAGCTCTATCGGAAGCGGCGGAGGCAGCAAAAGACG
>JBEQAZ010000051.1:0-2739 GCA_041640055.1 Candidatus Nanohaloarchaea archaeon
TGCAGGCATTGTTCCTGCTATAAGTCCCATGAACATGACTATTTTTTCTCCTGCTCGCTGTGATAGGTTGCCGACAGGTATATCGATAAGTACAGGTACGATTGCGGGAAGTGCTGTTACGATTCCCAGCAGGAATACGCTTGTGATATGTCTTTCGAGAAATATCGGCAGAAAGTTCCAGACCGTGCTTCTTCCAATCCATGATACCAGAAATACCAGTGAAAGGTACTTGGCTATGGAAGGTACTCGGTCCAGTTCCATTACAGGATGATGTTATGGACTAGTATGTTATAAATTCTGGTTCGTCTTCTTCCTCTGCCTCTTCTTCATCTTCCTGTTCTCTTCTTCTCTGTCTTTCCACGAACTCCTGTTTGGCTTCTTCTTTCAGCTCTTCAAATCTCTTCTCGGCAGCAGTTTGATCAGAGCCCGCTGATTCTTTCTTGACTTCGCGGAAACGCTCCTCGGAGGCTTCTCCACCTTCAGCTAGTGTTTCATCGGAGTTCTGGTCCTGTTCGTCCTCCTCGTTGGCAGCGTCCAATAAATCATTCAAAGGTTGGAAACACCTCTCATTATTGATGTATACAGGTTTTGATTGGTTTATAACTAATGGCTGTAAGAGAACCTGATTTAGAGGGCTGGAAAGGCTTAAAAGGTTCTAGCAACCAATTTTTTACTGATAACAATGGTTGATGTACCCGAAGATGTAGAAGTATCCGAGCTTCCTTTCACACACGCACGGATCAAAAGAATGGTTAGAGAAAAAGCCGATGAAGGCCAGTATGTACGAAGCAATGTATACTACGGACTGAACCTGCTTCTCGGCGAAATCGCAGAGGAAATAATCGACAAGATGATGGACACCGATGCAGCATATGTAGAGAAACATGACCTGGATCGATCCGCAAGAAAGTACGAGAAAGTAGAGAACATCATCAAGGAAAAGGAAAGAGTCAGCAGAAAGCTGGAAGCACTATCCGCGGATATCGAGAAGCTCAGCCGTGATGTACAGCAGGCAGACTACTGATACCATCCACCTCATTCTTCTATTTTAATTCCCAGTCTACCGATTCTTCTTACCTCTGGAATATATAAGATTCTACCCAGATATAACACTGTTATGAAATACGAAATCGAAGTGATAGTGGAAGAACTTCTACCAGCCATAAGAAGTATAGCCGCATCCAAGCTATCCGAAGACTACGGATACAAACAGAGAGAGATAGCTGACAAGTTGGATGTAACACAGCCCGCAGTATCACAGTACCTCACAAACAACAGAGCCGACCAGACCATCGTAGAGAAACTTGAGGAAGACCCTCAAACACAGGTACTTATCGAAGATGTAGTCGACAGCGCTGTAAACGATGAAAACTACAGCACCGAAATGTACCAATTAATCTCAACTATAAGAGACAAAGGATTGATCAAAGAAAGCTTCGAAGACGCAGAGAAACTGCTCTAGTTCCAGGAAAGACCATCTGAATCATCAGAATCACTTCCCTCATCTCCCTCACTACTCTCCAGAATACCGTCCAGTTTGCTCTCAACTTTCTCGATTACCTCATCACGGTCAAACGACTCCATCGAAAGAGTGTCAGCACTTACAGGGATGTCCTCTGGATCGATGTAGTACTCACTTCTGTGGTAAAGCACTGCTGCGCCTCCAAGTGCGAGAAGTGAGACAAAGGCAACTATCATAAGCATCTGCTGTCTTTGATTCGATCTAAACTCTTCCGTTACTTCAGAAGCCGTATCTTCAGCTTCAGATTCTGTACTATTAACGCTATCTAGTTTCGAAGCGATCGTGTAGTAGTTCCCGTCAAGTGTTGCGGACTTGACTTCGTCCAGGTTTGATTCGAACTGTTCTATATCAGATCTCATCTCATCAAGAAGTTCCTTTGAGGCTCCTTCCTCCTCAAGACGGGAAAGATCAGATTTCAGCTCTGAAAGCTGGCCGTTATAATCCTGAATCCTATCGTCCACCTGCTGCTTCTGTTCATCAGAAGCCCTTACATTCACAGGTACAGTGATGTTCCGAGAAACAGTATCTGAGACAAGTTCCAGACTTGCCTGCATCTGACCGAAGGACTCATTAGTCGATACATCCACGCTGTAGGTCTCGGAAGACTCTCCTTCCACGCTGATACCTTCGAGAGAACCGGTAACTCCACTTCCGAACTGTAGGTCAGCATCCATTAAAGGTACTCTGCCGTTGTTCTCGACATTTACCTCGAATGAGGTTGAGCTACCGGAAGTGATGTTCAAAGTATCTATTTGAAGTGCTGGGTCTGGTAGTGCTCCTCTATCCAGGGTGAAGGTTTGTGATTCTAGATCGGACCATTTTCCGGAGCCGTCCTGAACCCTTACATATAATGTGTATTCTCCATCTTCCTTGTTTCTCAGGTTTGGCTTGAATTCGACTTCGCCGTCTTCAAAGTCTGCGGATACATCGGAGCCTTCACCAGGACTGACGCTGTCCGAGAACATGTACTCGACATCCTGAAGACCGCTTCCGGAATCACTTCCATCTACCGTTACATTAGGTTCGGTGTTAGTATATTCTGGACTTATATCGAGATTGTTGATATCCGGTGCTTCCGTATCAAATGTGTAACTTCCAAGGTTCTGCTCCTCCATGTTTCCTGCTCGGTCGTAGAACTGAGCATAGATACTGTGCTCTCCTTCACTGTAATCCGATGGATTCAAGTCTCCACATCGGAAAGAACCATCCTCGTAAGT
>JBEQAZ010000052.1:0-2602 GCA_041640055.1 Candidatus Nanohaloarchaea archaeon
CCGTTTAGCTCTGTCTGAACTTTAAGAGTGTAGTTCCCTAGGTCTTCCTCGCTATCTATGATTGAACGATTAAGGGCCTGTTTACTGACTTCGAAGTAACCGTTTGCGTTCGGATCGACGGTTCCCTTATCCAGGAATGTGTCGTCAGGCTTCTCGATCTCGAATTTTACAGTTTTATGTGCTGTACCGTTTATTTGGATGTACTGACCTGGATCTACAATCGTATCGTTTACATTCATCCAGGACAGGTTTTTTCGATCGAAGCCGGTTATCCCGTTCTGGTTCTCATCTTTCGTCCGGTAGTATTTCTTACCTTTTGTAGTGGGTACTGAATCGCTGTAGAAGAATTTGCCGTTTGAGTCGGTTGTAGTACTTATTGTGTTTATCGGGTTTGAACTGGAGAAGTATCCGAAATCAATTACTTTATCGGAGTAATCGGTTTTATTGATTCCGCCGCTGTTGTTTTCCTTTACTTTGTGTAGTGTGGCCTCTAAGTTGAAGGATTCACCAGGCTTCAGTATATAGTCCGAGTCTTGATTTATCTGTATTTTTCTGTGAGAGATTTGGAACTGTTCAGTAATTGTATTTCCTGATATCGTTGAAGATACGGAAAGAGTGTAGTTACCAAGATTTTCTTCAGATGTTATATCTAGTACGCTTATATTAGCACTGTAGTAACCGTCGTTTTCTCTTGGTTCAATCGTGTCATTGATTGTTTTTTGGTCTCCATCAGGTGTGGTTATATTGACTGTCACTGTCGAAGAGGCAGTTCCGTTGACCTTTATGGTCTCGCCAGGATTCACTATTGACTCGTTGACGAAGGCTGCGAAGGCGATCTTGCTTGTAATTTCGCCTGCTGTAGCAACAAGATCTCTTGAAGGTGAATCTTGTTTTGGCTGGTTTCCGGAGAAGTCTTTACCGTTGCTGTCTATGGTACCTATGTTTACGGTTCCCTGTCCTCCTTCTGCGCTTAGATCCCAGTTCTGATTAGCTATAGAATACTCGTAGTATATGTATCCTCCTCCGCCGCCTGCTGAAACACCTTGGGATCCTTGGTTGGATTCTCCTCCGTCAATAAATTCTGCGTAGTCTCCTCCTTCCGTCCAGATTTTGCCGTTACCGAATATTCCTCCTGATGAGATGAAAACACTTCCGCCGGCACCACCGCTTCCCGGATAATCGTTATTAGCTATTCCTGAACCGTCTAGACCGTTGGAAAGTATGAAACCTGAGTTATTAACTTTGTTACTGGCAACTAATCTTATCCTTCCTCCTCCCGCACCCATAGTAATGTCATTTGGATTATCTACCCTGTACTGATCGTTGTTGGGATGCCATCTATCAGAATCCGCAAGATCGTGACTGGGGTCATCACGCAGACCTAGTTGTCCATTCCAAGTGAAGCCGTCAGATGCGTTTTTCAGTATTTCTCTGGCTGCCTGGAATTTACTCGCGTCATATGAGGACTGATAGGCATTGCCTAGTGCGTCTTTTTTGGTATCGACTTCATAAGCCGCAATCTTACCATCTCTTGTTTCAGCGTTGAGAAAGAATCCTTTCACAGGCTTACCCGCACCTGATCCTCCAGCTGATCCGAATGTTAACGCCTTCTTCGGATTTCCATATGTTTGATCATTAACCGTACCTCTGCCTCCTCCGGATGATCTGTAGGAGCTGTCGTCATTATCGAATGTACCTCCTTTTCCTGCGTGGCCCCCTCCACCTGTTCCTGTACCACTGTTTGTACCTCCCCCACCTCCCCCTGCTGGACCTTTAGCCAAGCAGAAGTCCTTTGAGTCAGCGATTCTTCCTGAGGGACATGAGTTTGATTTACCTGGTACTGTTTGATATCCTAGACCTGTTGCATCAATTATACCGCCTTCTCTGACGAATATATTGTATGCTGATATGTTGATATTTGCATGTACTACCCCTCCTGATTTTACCACGAAATCTCCATTCGGTAAGTTTATATCTGCGGTCGGGTTATTTGATTCGGTTTTATGATTTGTGTATATTCTTCCGCCACTTTCAACTTCCACAGATACATTGTCCGATGAAGTGATAGATTCACCAGTTATTTCTACAATAGAACTTACATGACATGTGCTATCAGCAGGTTTTCCGGATAAATCTCCTGTCTCACATTCTAAGTTTGCGGCAGCAGAACCTGTAAAGCCCAATAATAGTACTGCTAGGACTACAATAAAAACTGTCTTCCGCATCAAACGCATATTATCTTCATCTTTCTCTTGACCGTTGATTTACAGATTTTTTCTATAGTATACAGATAACGCTTTTCACATATAAATTGAGGTGCTGATGTGTCTCAGTTGGTGTAGACGCATCTGAAACCTATCGAATCTGACTTGTAATCTGGACTTCTGTCTATAAGCGTAGAATATCTCCCAGATCTTTCACTCATTCCAACTCCTCCGCCTTTTCTCACTGCCTTTGTTCCTTCTGAAGATGCGTAGAAGTAAGAATTCCCATACTCCTTTGATTTACTCTCAGATAACTTTTCTGGCAATGATCTATTTGGATCCCATTCGGTCACATATCCTAATCTCTGGTCCAGTTCTTCTATTGGGAGTTCGTACTC
>JBEQAZ010000053.1:0-2479 GCA_041640055.1 Candidatus Nanohaloarchaea archaeon
AATCAAGCCGATATCGTTGTTGTTGCAGATCTGTTTGGCTTTCTCAGCTAGAAGCATCTGGTGGTCGGAGTTCATCGCTCGTGCTACGAAGATGTTGTCGAGCGCTTCGTCAGGGTCCATTCCCTGTGTTTCTGCCATCTGCTCGACTCTTTCAGGAGTGAAAGTATCTTCTGTGTCGATGTAGATCGCGCCTTTACCCATTCCGCCATCTTCTTCGTCTTTCTGTACGTTGACTGCTAGGTGGTGTGCGATCTGTGTTTTTCCTGCGGAGAACTCTCCGTAGAGTTCTGTGATCGCCTGTGTCTCGATTCCGCCGTCTAGAAGGTCGTTGAACTGGCTGCTTGCGGTACCGATCTTCTTCATTTCTTCCCGCTGCTCCATCTTTTCAGTTCCTGTCTCAAATCCTCCTACGTCTGCAAGGTCTTTTGCAGAGTTAACGATGCTTTCTGCTGCTGATTCTCCGATTCCGTCGACCTTTCCGGATAGTTCGCCAGCCTTCATATTTGCTAGCTCCATTATGTTGCTTAGGCCTTCTTCCTTCAGTCTTTCTGCTGTTTTTCCTCCTACGCCGTCCAGGTCTTCCAGTTCTATGTCGTCTGTCATGATTATCTTCCTCTGTTATTTATGCTTCAAGTACTTCAAGTAGTTCTTCGATGTTTTCCTCAAGATCGATCTGTTCGATGTCGTTGACAAGTATTTCAAGGCTGTCAAAGTAGTCGTTGTGTCGTGTTCGTCCTTCTACTGCGATTTCCTTGCCGATTGCTTCTTCGACTCCATCTTCGACTGCGTCCATGTCGCCGTCTTTTTCTTCTTTCTCGCTCATTCCGAGAAGTTCGCGTGCTGTATCTCCGAAGAATACTGCTCGCATGTTTCCGGTTCCGTCGTCGATTACGCCGGATACTGCAAGTCGGTGGTTTGGATCTTCAACTTCCTTTCCTTCATCAGTTACGAATTCCCCGTCATCATTCTCCCTTACTGTATCGCCGCTTTCAGGATCTACACGGTAGAAAGGATTGTTCGTGTACATCGCCATCAGCATGCCTTTGATCTGGTAAGAGCTGTTCTCTGATCTTACTTCTCTTATGCTGCTTTCGGTTGTAGTGTTGGCTTGTCGTGTTTCTTCGTCGACTTCAGGTACTTCGTCTTCGTCGGCCATTGCGACCTGTGCGTTGTCGCCGAGCCGGATTTCTGCGTTTCCATCGTCGTCTTCGATTGTGTATGCGCCGCTGATTTCGATTGCGTCGTCTTCTGCTATCTTGTCCGCAATCTCTGTCTGTTCGTCCCAGAGAGTCAGCTGGATTGTTCCTGTGTCGTCTCCGAGAAGCATGTTCTGTACTCTTCCATCTTCCTCATCGTCGTCTCTTTCGAACGTGTTGAGGCTGGAGATGTTGACTACGCGGGCTTTGAAGTTTACTTTCCGCATGTCCGGTACGATATTATCTATTTTGAGATCTTCGTTTGCTGTTTCTGAGATCTGTACGCCGTGTTCTTTAGCTACTAGGTGAGCTGCTCCTTCCTCGGATACTAGGCCGGAGAACTCCTCCATTTTTTCTTCTACTTTCTCTCTTACGCCGTCTTCCTCAAGTTCTGATTCCTCGACTATGAGATCAATTATTTTGTCCATCTTCATGGAATATAGATAAGCTGGAAACCTTAAATCTGTGGTGATTTACGGGTTGTAGAACTTGCTGAACGACAGTTTGCGGTGTATAAAATAGGAGGAAAAAGAAGAGAGTTTTTATTGGAGAGCCTGTCTGACGTCTTCTTTACGGACTGTCTTTCTTCCGTCTTCCTTTGCGATTGCGATCGCTTCTTCTGCGACGTCTCCTGCAAAGGTTTCTAGAACTTCGCCTAGTAGATCGGCTGCATCCTCTGCTACTCTCTTGTTTCCTTCATCTTTGATCATGTCCTTCATCTTGGTGTTTGAGAATTCCATAGGTTCTTCACAGTCAGTAAAGTTTCCATAAACGCATAAAAAGCACACCTTTACCCGGTTTTATCAACCCTAGACGTTAAGTGTATCAAAACCTGTACTGTATTGTTAGAGGGGAGGAGGAAAATTATAGGTGTCAGAACCACTTAGAGAGCTTTTCGTGCGTGAAAAGCCGGTAAGACTTCTTATAGAAATAAACAATCCGCGCACTGAAAACTACGCTTCAGAACTGTCGAAGTCCGTTGACTGTACGTATTCGCACGCGGTACGTGTGATCCAAAGATTCGAGGAGAATAATCTTGTGGAGACAGAGGAAAAAGGGAGGAAGAAAACAATCTATCTGACCGATAAAGGCCAGAAGATTGCCCGAAAGCTGAGCGACCTGCTTAAAGAGTTCTAATTTATCCTAGCTTCTTTATTTATCTAAAGTGCGACGGCTGACTTCAGGTAAGGTATCGAGTACATTATTGCGACACCTATTCCGAACATTACTAGATGTAAGTCCCAGCGTTCTTCGGTCTTGAACTCCGGTAGTAGGTCGCTTCC
>JBEQAZ010000054.1:0-2237 GCA_041640055.1 Candidatus Nanohaloarchaea archaeon
GTCCTCCCTCATCTTACCTTCCTCAATAAGTTTCTTCGTGTTGACCTGCACTGAGAAGACCTTGTGTGTTCCCTCCCACGCCAGGTTGCCGTCCCAGTTCTGCTGCATGTTGATTTCCTGAGTGTACCTCCAGTCCTGTTCAAGATCAGTAAAATCTACAGAGCTTTCAATAGCATCGTCTGAAACAGTGTAACCGTTTGAACCAGTGTCATCGCTGGGATGAGATACTGCGGCAGATAAAAGTGCTAGAAAAATCAAGGTGTAAACGGGTAGTTTCAACCGCATTGGTAAATATTTCTTAAATCTAGCTTTTATTGGTGACCCTGTCCTATACAGTAGATAGATGGAAAGACGCAGTAAGATTCTGATCTCATCCTTAACAGCTCTGACTATGGCACTGGGTTTACTTTCAGTTGCTCCAAGTAGTGAAGAAGATATACTGGCCGGGACAGATGATGGAAGGATAGTATCTTTTGAAGGAGGTGAGACCAGTCAGATAGCAGATCTTGATGGTGTTGTTCATGAAATAAAGAGATCAGAGGAAACAGTATTTGCTTCTACCCAGTCAGGTAATAATTCATCAATTTACAGGGTAGAAGAGAATACGGATAGGATTTATTCCTCAAATCAGAGTTTTCATGGCTTCGCTGTCTCAGAAGAAGCGATTTTCCTTGCTTATGAGGACTCAGGTAAAATAGTCAAGATAACGAGAGACGGAGAGACGCTAGATGAGATAAAGACCGGAAGAAGCCCTCATCAACTAATCTATAAAGAGAACAGTCTTTACGCAGGTAACATAAACGGCAGCATTCAAGTGTTTAACGAAAATCTGAAAGCTGAAAGAGATATCAAAACCGGAAGCTGGATGGGTTCTTTCTCTGTAAACAACGAAAATATCTATGTAGCGGGAAGAAAAAGATTACAGGTCAATACTTCAGGACATATACACACTGTGACGAAAGGATTTGTGTCAGAAATCAAAGATAAGAGAAACAGCACAGTTCTGCTCCCAACCACATTTGTACCGCATGGTATACAGAGAACAAGTGAAGATAAAGTCGCAGTAACTAACATGGTAGATGGGAAAGTAGCTCTAGTCGATCTTGAACGAGGAGAAAGGATCGAAGAAATTGCTCTAGAGCCAAGAAGTGAACCTTACTTCACCAGTCTATTGGATAAGAACAGCGAATATCTAGTAGCTGGAGATATCGAGAAATCTCGCTTGTACCTGATTAAACCTTCTGACTTCGCTGTCGATAAAACAGCGTTTATAGAAGGAATTCATTCACTTGAAGTCTCTTGAAGGACTTTGATAATCAAGTTCAGGGGAGTAGACAAGCTGATCACCGGTTTCAGCTCCTTTCACATCAACTGTGATGTTGAAACTTTCACGGGAACCAAAGTCAATCGAATTCCTGTACCTCATCTGATTCAGTTCGTTGTAAAGCAGCGATCTGTTCTGAGGATCATTTACATCAAAGCTGACCAGTATATCGTACTCTTCAAAAGCTGGAAAGCTGAAAACAGGCGTTCTATCCAGTTCGCTGAGAGAAAATGTCTTGTTTACACCATCATAAGTTCTCTGCACATCTCCCGTAGTCGAGTTAGCTAGTTTAAGGTACTCTGGAGTCACCTGAATATCTCCGTACTCTTCCGAGCCAGTGTATGTTACATACATCTTGTTCTCTGGTTCCTGGTCTCCTATGATCGGCACCATCTCCGTTACCCCTTCATAGGTTTCGCTGTCTCCGAAGAATTCGTAGTAACCTGCTGTCCCCCCGATAACCAGAATCAAGGTTAATATCGGTATCTTCCAGTTCATCAGTGATACCTCCCGTCCTCAAAACCGTCTCCTAGCTTTCGAGGGAACTGCAGGAACGCAACTGAACCATCTTTCTTGGTGTATACACTTGTTATCTGGCTTCCGGCCGGATTGCTTACATTCATCCTGACACGGTAGAAGTTATCTAAACCGTACTGATCATCTTCAGTCACATTCACAAGAGTCGCAGTAACATTGTTCGGTGAAGGATACAGTATATTATCATTTACAGCACTGACTGTCAGATTGCCTGCTCTTTCTGGTTCTACATATTTATCCGAATCACCATGCATCTGAAAAACATTCAAGCCAAGACTGGCGACAAGTAAAGCAGTTAGAAAACCTATCGCATAGTCTCGTTTGTCAAAGCGAGTCAAGAAGTCAAATTTTTCTGCGAAAGATTTCTCCACTTCCT
>JBEQAZ010000055.1:0-2180 GCA_041640055.1 Candidatus Nanohaloarchaea archaeon
TCTTTCCATCTCGTCTTCCAGTCGCTGTTCAGGATCTTCTGCTTCTGAGACTTCCTCCATATTCAAGTCTGGCTGTATGAAAACTATGTCATCGTCTCCACGGCTGAAATCGATTTTTGACTTATCCATTGGTTATCATTTCTCGTAGTATTCGCCTTTCTGGCGTTGTTCTCGGTCTTTCTGGCTTCCGGGTTTGTTGGCTCGTGGTCGACCTGTATCCGGGTCTTTTCTGAAGGTGATATCCACTTCTTCCAGAAAGCTGTTCATCGCATTTCCGATCTTGACCGGTTCTGCGGCCTCTCCGTGTTCGCCTGGTTCGCCTTTAAATACCATTCCACGGTCTGCTATGTAGTCAAGTAGAAGTAAGTCGTGGTCAATTACCATAAGTGGTTTTTCTGATTTTCTTGCGAACCTTTTCAGCATCCTTCCAAGCTCTACTCGGGCCTCTACATCCAGGTATGCGGATGGCTCGTCCAGCAGGTAGACATCTGCGTCGCGTGAGAGGCAGATAGCGATACCGACACGCTGTAGTTCTCCTCCCGATAGTTCTTTCAGATCCTGTTCGTACAGCTCTTCCAGTTTTAACGGGTTGCCGATCCGGTTCTCGAATCTCTTGCTTTCCGGGTTTGCATGTTCTGAGATAGCTTCCTTTACTGTTGCTTCGCTGGCTTCCAGGTACTGTGGTTTGTATGATATCGAGAGGTCGCTGGACTCTCCTTCATCCGGTTCTATACCTCCGGCTAGCATCTTCGCGAAGACTGTCTTACCCAGTCCGTTCTCTCCGAAGATTGCAAGTATTTCCTCTTCGTGAAGTTTTCCGGGGTTGGTTTCTAGGCTGAATTCGTCTTCTCCAAAGTCTTTCTTGAATCCGGGGAAGTTGAGTACTACTGGTTTGTTTTCTACCTGGCTTCTCTTGGTACGGTCGAACTTGATCTTGTTGCTTCTGAACCTTACATTGTCTGATGGCAGGTAGCCGTCCAGGTAGTTGTTGATTCCTTCTTTGGTGGATTGTGCATCGGATACCATTCCGTAGCTTCCAGGTTCTCCGTAGAAGATATGGATGCCGTCCGCAATCAGGTCGAGTGTTGCCAGGTCGTGCTCTACTGCCATAGCTTTCTCCTCTTCTCCCAGGCTTCTGATCTCTCCTCCGGCCTTCAAACGCTGTTTTACATCTAGGAAGGAGCTTGATTCGTCGAATACATAGAAGTCTGCGTCTTTGAGTAGTGTTGCTGCGATGGAAACACGCTGGAGTTCTCCGCCGGAGAGATGTTCTATTTCTCTGTCAAGTAAATGTTTGATATCAAGTTTCTCGGCGGTTTCCTCCAGCTTGTCTTTCTGGTCGGCCTTTTCCAGTAGTTCCTGTACTTTTCCTTCGTATTTTTCCGGTATTCTTTCGACCTGTTGTGGTTTGTATGCCTGGTCGATTCCTTCGCTTTCAAGTTTCTGGAAATGGTTCTGGAGCCCGGTTCCACGGTATTTCTTCAGTATTTCGTCCCATTCAGGCGGGTTATTCCAGTCGCCCAGGTTGGGTTTGATATCTCCTGCCAGTATTTTCAGTGAAACGGATTTTCCGATTCCGTTCTCTCCGATAAGTCCTACTACGCGGCCTTCGTCCGGTGCTGGCAGATCATATAGTCGGAAGCTGTTCTCGCTGAACTGGTGGACTTTTTCACCTTCTTCTGCTGGTAGCTGGATCATTTTGATGGCGTCTTCGTATGGGTATTTGTTGATTGCCATCTTGTGTGCTTCCATTACATCTTCGTCGTCTATGTGGAGTTCCTCTTCTTCGTTGATGTAGAATCCGCCTTCTTTTCCTGCTCTGTTCAAGGGGTCGTAGTTGATTACTGTTTCCCGTGCCAGGTCTGGTTCGATCTTGTCCTGGTCTATCACGACAATGTATTTATCGGAGTTTTTTCCTGTTGCCATAATATCGTTACTGAGTGGGTTATCTACTTAATTCCTAGTTTGGGTGTTACAGGAATTTGTAATAAGAAAGAGAGATGGAGAAATTATTCGAAGGATAGTTCGTATTCTTCGCCTGTTACTTCTTTGACGACATGTTCGAACTCTTCGTTGCTCATGTTGATCTTTCCTTCGTATTCCTCGCTTACAACGATTTTCTTGCTTTGTCCGTCAGGCTTGAAGACTGTGTTGATTGACTGGATTTCTGCTGGGCTGAG
>JBEQAZ010000056.1:0-2130 GCA_041640055.1 Candidatus Nanohaloarchaea archaeon
ATCTGGTCCGTATATGAAGCGCTTGGAGGTGAAAAAAGACCTTACCACCCTCATTTCTCCATGAATAATCGAGCAGAAGGTGCAGTAAATCGTCTGGAGCAGAGACCTGAAGACAAGAGAGAAAGCTGGGGAAGACCACATCTCGGAAGATATACCGACGATATAGGGAACATGGTGGAAGATTACCTGGAAAGTACATACGATATGAAGAGAGTGAACGACGGAGAAGTAGACCTTGTAGTGACAGACGGAGTATTCGAGGATGTACCTGTCCAGGCCAAAGGAGCAGCAATTCTCGCCAGTCAAGGAGAAGATGGAAAAGGAAGATGGTATTCAAGGCCGGGAGGAATCTACATGAGAGAGGATTCGATGAAAAAACTGGCAGAACAGGACGCACTGCTTCACACAGTTGTACATTACCCAAGAAGCTCGTTCACGGATGATGAAAGACAGAAACTGCCCGTACCAGTAGAAAATGTGAACGAAGGAACAGATATGGAGCCTGTTGAATCAGCTTTGGTAGGAGAACTGATACTACCCGTAGATAAGGTCTTTGAACAGGTAGAATTCAACAAAAACGGTTTCAGGTACTGGGACTGGCCTGAACCATACGGAGAAAAGCCCAATACTTCAGATCTTGTCGAAGAATGGTATAAAAACAGTTTTATAGAAGAGAAAATAGATTGAAGAGAGAAAAATCTTTACTCTTCAAGTTCGAACTCTAATCTCTCTACATCTGAGCCTTTACTCTTTCTGTTCTTGATCCTGATCTTTCCAATCTCCTTCAGGTTATCAACATGTGTTCCGCCGCAAGGACAGAGGTCTTCTGAACCGATGATGACCACTCTGAGCGGATCGATGTTGTCAGGAATGATATCAAGGTTGGTTCTTCCTTCCTGAACTCTTTCCTCGACAAGTTCACGATCCATCTCCTTCTTCTCTACTTCTAGCTCTTTCTTGATCAGTGCATTAGCTCCTTTCTCGATCTTCTCGACCTCTTCATCTGTGAAATCAGCTGGTTCGAAATCGATACGACTGTAATCCTCATGTATCTGGTTTCCTGCTGTGGAAGCATCATACATATTCAGTACTACCCAGGAAAGGATGTGCTGGGCAGTATGCATTCTCATGTGTTTGTATCTGCGATCCCAATCGATCCTGCCGTGTACTTCGGTATCTGGCCCCGGGATATCACCGTCTATGTAGTGTCGTATTTCACCGTGCTCCTTCTGCACATCTGTTACCTGTGCTTTTCCGCCATCCCAGGAAAGTCTTCCATGATCCGCAGGCTGCCCACCACCTTCCTTGTAGAAAAGTGTCTGGTCAAGACAGACATATCCGTCAGCCTCCTTAGCCTTGGTTACCTTTGCTTTGAACTCTTTCTCGTACTCGTTTCCTGGATAGTAAAGTAGGTCAGTCATAATAACGAGGTGGTTGTCTCAAGGTTATATGAGTCACGCCATGCATCGTCCGAGCTGTTAAATTATTTTACATAGGTAGCAACACTGTGAGTTATCCCGGTAAAGTTCTGGAAGCAGGCATCGAAAGCCTTCAGGAGGATGGAGTGAGAGATACAGCTATCCGTGCATCATACTTCGGTTACTCATCCGCACTGAAAGGACTTTACCAGGTAACCGGGAAAACCCATCAGGGAGAACCTGTATACGATCAGGAATGGGATGCGATGATTGTTCTTGATGCCTGTCGACCTGACCTGATGCAGGAAGTGCAACAGGATTACGATTTTGTGGATGAAGACTTCGATACCTTCTATTCACAGGCAGGTGCTTCAGATGAATGGATGAGAAGAAACTTCTCCGACGAATTCAGCGACGAGAAAAGCAACACTTTGATGGTTACAGGAAACGGGTTCTCAGATGATTACCTGGACAGCGACGACTTTCTTCACATGGAAGAGGCGTGGAGATACGCTCACGATAGTGATAAAGGAGCTATCATGCCAAGACCTATAACCGATGCGGCCATAGACCTCTCACGACAGATGGATGAGGAAAGATTAATCGTACATTACATGCAGCCACATTACCCATTTCTTGACAGACCTGAAGTAGGTACAGATGTCAATCCGGATACCTGGGGAGAAAACGACGCAGGAAAAGATCCGTGGGA
>JBEQAZ010000057.1:0-2032 GCA_041640055.1 Candidatus Nanohaloarchaea archaeon
GAAGATGTTGCCTCAGCAGTAGCAGAAGAACTCGGAATCGATAACTGGTTCGCGGAAGTGCTCCCAGATGAAAAGGATGAGAAGATCCAGGAGCTTCAGGAAGAAGGAGAAGTCATGATGGTAGGTGACGGAGTGAACGATGCAGTAGCACTCACAAGAGCTGATATCGGAGTAGCCATAGGTTCAGGTACCGATGTAGCAGTTGAGTCAGCAGACATCGTACTCGTTAACAACAGTCCACTGGGAGTAGTGAAGATCATGAGGATTAGTGATGCAACTTACTCCAAAATGAAACAGAACCTGTTCTGGGCCACAGGATACAACGCGTTCGCAATACCTTTAGCAGCAGGGATCGCAGCACCTATCGGATTCACATTACAGCCGGCTGTTGGCGCGTTGATAATGTCGCTTTCCACGATTATTGTGGCTTTCAACGCCCAGTTGCTAAAGAGGATAGAGCTTTGATAGTTGGAAGATTAGACTGCAGCACTTACTATACCGTCTAGCTCCTGAATGTACTCTTCGTGGGATGGATCGGCTTCTCCTTTATCCATCTCCACTCCTTTTTCAGCTGCGAGTTCTATTGCCTGTACAGCTACTTCTCTGTATTCATCTAGGTTGTTCACTACTTCTGTTGATTCTACTCCGTTGTCGTAGAGAACCTTGCTTAATGTACAACCTACATGGTGAGGATAGTCGACACCTTCCACCTCATAAGATCCATTCTCAAGATTGGCTACGATTCCAGGATAGGTATCTTCATCCAGTTCATCATCAAAATCGTAACGGTTCACGAACTCTTCCATCTCCTCAGTAGCCTTATCGTATGTGAACTGTTCTAGATCGCTGAAAATCTCATCCGAGTTACTGTCAATAACTCTGTATACATCTGTAAATGATTCTCGTATGTCCTCTCCGGTATGAAGATCCAGGCCTTGATCCTCATACTCACTGGCTTCCACAGGAATATGTGAATCTATTACCTCGAAATGAGGTTCATTTCTGGGTCCTGGCAGGGATGAAGTGGCTTTGTCAGCCCAGTAATGTGTGAGAAAGTTGGTTCTATCTATATCTTCAGTTTTCACTCGCTGTATCTGCTGAAGGAGATCTGTCCAGAACAGGAACTGATAATCCTCGCCATGGTTGTAATGTACTTTAGCAGGTCCTACTTCATCCATCACCGGAGAATCAAAGTCCCCCAGATCTGCTTTCAAGGAGTGAGAGTAATGAGCGGTGTTCTGGAAGGTATCCGGCAGGGTAGAAACATCATAAGCATTCAGTATTTCATTCGGGGAATCTGTATCAGCTGCTTTCAGCTGCTCCATATGTGGTCTGAGAGTTCTGGCAGCGTGCTCTTTTTTCTTTAACCTACCGTAATCTGTAAATTCTCCTTCATGCTCCTCTCTGAAAGGATTTCGGTTTAGGAAGCCGGGCGCGTCTTCAGAATCTGAGATTTCCAGAGCTGATAGTTCTGCGACAGTTTCAGAAAGAGTGATATATGGTAAAGAGCTTGCACCTTCCTCCAGTCTTTCCATCAGACCGTGTTCCTTGCTGTATTCTGTATTTCCGTTACTGGATTCCATTCTGTCATGGCCAAGTTCATGTGCTAGTACAAAGTTTTGTTCGGCAGGTGTTATTCTGTCTGTTGTGGCTGCTTCTTCTGAAAGACCGATCCTGACTTCGTTATTCTTTCTTCCGAGATATACTCCAAATCGGCGGTGCTGTTCGATAGTGACCCCGTCTAGCTCTTCTTCCTCAACATAGCTGCCGACGATATCATCCAGTTCTTCATCCCCGATTTCAGGGTCTTCATCGAATCCTTCAGAAGACAAGCTCATGTTATTACTTTATCATAGCAAATATATAAAGTTTTGGTTTTTACACCTGCCGCCTCTAACCAGCAAATGAGGGAAGGGTTTTTCTAAGTAACGCCCCACATTTGATTTATTGGATGATGAAAGCGGACTGACATCGACTGACCTCGAAACCTCAAGAGGAGATGATGACGAGAACACCCGCTGACAAAAAACTT
>JBEQAZ010000058.1:0-2006 GCA_041640055.1 Candidatus Nanohaloarchaea archaeon
AACCTGTAAACATCGCCGTCATCCGACTCCATCACACCTCTTTCTCCCAGCATCTCCAGGTCGTACGGAGAGCTGTCTACATGAAAGCTTCTGTAGGGATCGACATCAGTCAGGTCTCTGGAAACCGAACTCTTGATGTAACCGAAGCTTCCCCAGCTGTTCTGGTAATGTATGATACCTGAAAGATCTTCCTTGCTGAATACTCCTCCGAAAAAGCTGTGGATCTTCTGAGCCAGTTCCCCCGAGTCCATATGTTCGTTACGCTCCTCCAGAAGGTAGTTGCCCCAGACATCGTATCCTGCTTCGCTGAAGAAATCCACTATCTCGTCAACCTGGTCCTCAGCCTTTTTGATATCGTTATCCGTAGTCTTGACCTCAAGAACATATGCCTCTGTACCATTCACCAGTGCAATATCAACTTCTCGGTCCAGAGTAGCTTCAATATCCAGGTGCTGTGAAGGTTCATCTTCCTCGACCAGGATTGTATCCCAGCGGACTTCTTCACGGTCGAGTAAAGGAGAAAAGTGAGCCTCTAACTGTTCAACAACATTGGTGTGCTGAGATTCCAGAGAGTCACTCACTATAAACTGGATTCGTTATCAAGAAGTTAAAAATGATGTGGTAATCTACATACATCTTAGATTAAAATCCTTCTATACCGCCGTCAAGCCGTTCTCTTAGGTCCTCAAGGTCATCCGATTCCTGCATCCCTACGCCGATTCCTTCAGAATGAACTACGAAAATAGGTGTCGTAGCCGCCAGAGCATCGCTATCATATTTATCTGTCATGTCCCAGTACTTGGCTGCTTCTGCCCAGAGCTCTGTGCCTTTCTCCATCTTGCTTTCACGGGTACCAGGAATCTTCGCCTTCCTGTACTCCTGAACCTTCTCGTACACATTTTCCAGCTGTTCCTCGACCTGCTCTTTATGTCTGGCTTTTGTTATTCCGTAAAGATGTGACGCCATCTGAAGGTCAGAAAGGTCGTCAAGATCTTTCTCATAGTCCGGTTCAAGAGACGGAGCCATACTTGTTGTTATCAAAAAGTAAACTTTTTAACCGCGGTTCAACTCTTCCAATTCATCCGCGATCTTCCGGAAGTTCCTGTTCCATTTATCCATTCTTTCACTGCTATCGGACTCTGCAAAAGTCTTTTCTCCATCTTCCAGCTTCATCACCTGGATCCAGTTACCTTTATCCCCTCTCGGTTCTTCCACAAACTCGATAGGTACCTGGAAACTGTACTCCCTGATCTCGCCATCCGGAAGTCCGAGAACCGTAGATATCTCGAAGTAACCGGTTCTGTCCTCAACTCCTTCAAGCATCTTCAGAAGATCCTCTACAGGCATGTTCCTGTCATAGTAACTCATGTAGGGTCCTGGAAAGCCTTGGAAAGCATTCAAGTATACGCTGTGATCTTCACGGATAACAGGTGCATCGTACTCATCAATCAACTGCTCTACCGTGTGTCTTGCAACCTTCAAACTGCTGTCAGCCTGTATCTCAGGCAAGTCAGGATCAATCTGATTGATATCGAAAGAGTCGCCTAACGCGTGTTCTGCCGCCTCCAGCTTCTCGCTGTTCCCGGTCACAAGATATACCTTTTCCATACGATAACAGTTGAGAATCGCCGAGATAAATATTCAGGTCACGCACTTCTGATCACATCTGCCAGTTCCCCAGCCAAGAACAAGAGCACCAACAACAGTCAAAACCTGGAAAGAACTCAACTCCAACGCCTCCTGACTGAAAGATACCTGAAGAACAAAACCTAATAGAAACATTCCAAGACCTGCAGCCATGAAATAACCATGATGATAACGCATCAACTTCTTCTGAATCCAGTGCATACAGTTAGATACGAAAAACTGATTGATATAGAAAGTGGACCGGCCCAGATTTGAACTGGGGATCTCCACGTTATCAGCGTGGCGCTATAACCTGGCTAAGCTACCGGTCCTTGCGTGTATAGGTTAACTCCTTTGTAAATTTTTAAGGAGTTATTGAG
>JBEQAZ010000059.1:0-1881 GCA_041640055.1 Candidatus Nanohaloarchaea archaeon
ACGAACTCTATTACCGGTTAAGCCGGTCCTGATCAGGCTTATAATATTTCTGAAGTGTGGGCTATCAGTTATGTCCTGTGAGCGATGGTAGGATACATCCTCAGAATCCAGAAGAGACTTTAGTAAGGCGCTGTACTCCGAGTCCTCCTGGACGATAACACCTGTTTCGTCTGGGTTCAGGTTCTTGATGTTTTCGACAACCGATGTGACAACCTGATTCTTAGATGTGAATATCTTGAACTCTTCTGGTTCGAAGCCTGAGTCCTTAAAGTACTCTATATCTTCGAGCTGGGAAAGGGCTTTCTCCTCAACCTTGTTCAAATCATCTTTTAGAAGGAAACCTGTGTTTTCCGGGAAGTCGTGGCTTTCAAGTCTGCTGAAATATGTATCGCTGTTTCTTACTATCTTGATCGCTTCCTCGACTTCTTCTCCTTCAAAACCGCTATACTCCAGTATGTTCTCCGGGCTACCTGTGTGTCGCCAGCAGTCGATTATGCTGTCTGCCAGATGCGCTGCCTGTTTCCAGCTACCGCCGAGTTCTTCTCTGATATTGATTACTGCTTTTTCCCGTGACTGGTCTTCTGTTATACCTATTTCTGTCTCCAGGTTTCGAAATCCTTCCAGTTCGGCTATTGAGCTGTCTTTAGTATAAATTACTTCGTATTCTCCGGCTATTTTCTCAAGTTCTTCCTTAGAAAGTGTTTCTCTGATCACGACAGGTTACAGCCCTTACAGTGTCAGTCATGTTGAGAATCTTAAAACGGTTACCTCATCTCGTCCTCCACTATTTCCTCCAACCTTTCAACTCCTTCAGCTAGACGAGGTCCGGGCCGGTTCAACAGGGAATCATTCACTACAAATACATTACCTTTCTCCACAGCACCCAGTTCCTCCCAGCCATCGCGTTCGGTAACCTCTGTTTTATCTGCCTTCTCACCGGCTCCACAGATATTCAGAACTATTAGATCCGGATCAAATGACTCAACTTCCTTTGCATCGGTTTCTCTGCTTCTCCCATCGACCTCCATATACTGGCCGTTGGCTTCCTCTATCAGATCAGGGATCCAGTTGCCTGAAACCATAGGAGGGTCGCTCCATTCTTCACAGTATATCTTCACTCCTTCAAGATCCACAGCTGAGATTCTTTTCTTCATTTCCTGAACCAGTTTTTCTGCTTCTTTGCTCCGATCTACCTCTTCGCCGATTCTCTCTATACTACTGTATGCTTCCTCAAGGGTTTCTGGTTCTACATGTACTGTCTTCACTCCAGCTTCCTCCAGTTTTTCTCTGAAATCTTTCTGCAAACGGTCGGAGGTGAATACTTTGTCCGGTTCTTTTTCGAGAACTTTTTCCAGGTCTGCGTTCGTGCTCCATCCTCCTATCGATTGTTTTCTTCGGGCGCCTACAGGATAGTCACAAAGTGAGGTAGTAGCCAGTATTTGGTCCTCTACTCCCAGTCTGAATAGTACTTCTGTGTTTGATGGTGCGGCTGATATCAGCTTCATAGTCGACTCTTCTATCAGTATTTGTAACTTATTTATACGGATAAAGATGATGATTGATTAATGGCTTCAGTTCTGAGCATCGCTCTAGGTATTTCGTCAGTAACACTGGGAGTTGCGGCTGGACTCATAATATTCAAGTTAGGCCGTGACCGTGAGACAGCGATGACAAAGATGAAGCTGAAGGATAAGGAATCCCGAATGGATTTCAACATGTTTTTCTATGTAAACCTTTTGATGGCAGGCTCAGCACTACTCCACTGGATTGGTGTGATACTTAAACAGGCATCAATCATTGTGATCAACCAGTACATGATGGTTTTCTACGGAGTATTCCTGACACTGCTGTTCATGAGGTGGTGGAGACGATTCTAAACTC
>JBEQAZ010000060.1:0-1838 GCA_041640055.1 Candidatus Nanohaloarchaea archaeon
AGATTAGAGGTAATTTCTTTTATTTATTTTGATTGTCACCGACCACGGTTTTTCAGAGGAGTTGTGTTATAAGCTTCAGAATTAATTGCAATTATTATGTCAACGGTTCTATACGGTGCGATAGGTGCGGTAATTCTAGCAGGTCTGCTAACAGTATACTACTACAACCGATTTGTTACTCTAGAAAACCGTATCGATAACTCTTGGAGCCAGATAGATGTACAGCTGAAGAAACGAGCTGATCTCATACCCAATCTTATGGAAACGGTAGAAGGCTACATGGAGCATGAAAGAGAAGTTATGGACCGAGTATCTGAAAGCCGTGAAAGAATGATGAACGCACAGAGCCCTGCGGAAGAAGCAGAAGCAGGTAATGACATGGGGGAAGCACTCAAATCCCTTTTCGCAGTAGCAGAAGACTACCCAGACTTGAAAGCAAGTGAAAACTTCAAAGAACTACAGCAGGAGCTCTCAAGCATCGAAAACAAGGTTGCATACGCACGACAGCACTACAATGATGCAATCCTCGAATACAACAACGCAATCGAGACATTCCCGGCAGTAGTGTTCGCTAACATTTTCGGACACAGCGAGAAGGAACAGCTCCAGATCGAGACAGCAGACCGTGAACTACCGGAAGTCGATTTCTCCGGTCAATCAGAGTAGAGAAGTGAGTTAGACCGATGATGCTGGAAGATCAGATCAAGTGGAACCAGAGAAAAAGTTATGCGCTACTTTTCATAGTCCCACTGATTCTTCTGGCACTGATATTTGTTACAGGACGCATGTTCGTACCTACGATGAGTCCTTTCCTGATTCTATCAATTGGAATCGCTGTATCAGTCATCTATGTTCTATTCTCCTACTTCAAGAGCGATGAAATGATAATACAGGTAACAGGAGCACAGAAAGCCTCCGAAACCGAATACAGACAGTACCATAACCTTGTAGAAGGACTGACAGTCGCATCCGGACTACCAAAACCCGAATTGTACATACAGGACAAGCCGGAGATCAATGCTTTCGCAACAGGACGCAAACCTGAGAACGGAAAAATCTCTGTCACCACAGGAGCACTCGAGAAACTGGACAAAGACGAACTGGAAGGCGTCCTAGCACACGAACTCGCACATATCCAGAACCGAGATGTGATGTTCATGACTCTGGCAGTCGCATTGATAGGAGTTATCAGCATTCTCAGCGAACTACTCCTACACAGTATGTGGTTCGGAGCTGACGATGACGCGCCACCATGGCTTGCAGCAGCCGGCCTTCTACTGGCTATATTCGCACCGATATCCGCAAGAGCTGTACAACTGGCGATGAGCCGGAAAAGAGAGTACCTGGCAGATGCTACAGGAGCTGAGATGACCCGCTACCCGGAGGGATTGGCTGGAGCGCTTGAGAAGATTCAGAACCAGAGTACGAGCATGGACTCGAACAAGGCGGTAAGCCATCTTTACTTCTCGAACCCGTTCAAGAACAAGGCTTCCCTGTTCTCAACTCATCCTCCTCTGGAGAAACGGATTGAAAGGCTGCGGAACATGTAAAAACCAGTAAAATACATGTTGAAAGTATGCCAGGTCCAGTTTTTATCGAAGGAGAAGATGTAAATCTCAGAACTATTGAAAGAGAGGACGCAAAGTTCTTGAGAGACGGCGTAAACCATCCGGAAGTAAGAGTTTGGATGAGCAACACCCGTCCGAAGAACCTTGATGAAGAAGAGGAATTTATCGAAGAGGTTGTATCAGATAAAGACGGGATAAGCCTGATGATATGCAGAGATGGTTATCCGAAAGGAATCATCTCATTGATAGATGAGGATGATGAGGGTCAGA
>JBEQAZ010000061.1:0-1808 GCA_041640055.1 Candidatus Nanohaloarchaea archaeon
AGGGTTCGAGGAGATGTCAAGAACTGTAAGACTGGCACACAATATCAGAGCAAAGATGCTCTATGCGGTAGTTGACTCAGAGAGCGGTGTAACATATTTCGAGAACAAGAGAGTTACTCCCTAGAACTGCATAGGATCGAACACGCTCATCCGACCTGCTTTATCCTTAATCTTTCTACCGTACCAGATACCTATCAGGAGACCGGCAAGATGTGCTGAACTGGCAAAACCTCCGATTAAAGGCAGGTAGATATTGAAAAGTTTCAGTATTATGTTAGCTACTTCGATGGCGCCGAATGCGTAAACCGCAGTCTTTATCTTCATAGGAACGATGAAGTAAAGCAGTACTTCTGCGTCAGGGTAAAGCATCGCGACTGCGCCAATAAAGGCTACAACTGCTCCTGAGGCACCTACAATCGGTGACATGCCAACTCCATGAATCATGTTGAGCAGGTTCTGGAATCCGACTATTGCCAGGCTGGAAATTAGCCCTGCGCCTAGGTACAGTTTCAGTGTTTCTCTTCCGCCGATGATGTTCTCTATCGGTTTTCCGAAGAAGTAGAAGGTCACCATGTTCGCGAATATATGAAGCAGTCCGCCATGCATCAGCATCACTGTGAACAAAGTCCAGGGTCTTTCCATCAAGTATTCAAGGGATGGATACAGTATCAAAGGGCTCAGTTCGAACGGGTTGTTCTGAACCATCTGGAATGCTTCCTGTGAGATAGGAGGGCTTACACCAGGAAGGAAAGGCTGGAGAACGAAGAAAAATACGGTTACTGCGATTATACTATAACTTATATTGTCCTTGAAAACATTCAGTATATCTTCCGCAAGGCTCGGTTTCTTTGGGGGCTGTCTCCTACCTCTTCTCTTTTCCTCACTGTTCTTATCCTTGTTCTCGAACCATTTGTCGTCCTCTTCTTGCTTTTTCTCGAGCTCTTCCTCAAGCTTATCGCAGTCATGGTTCTCAGGCAGCCGGTGATCCGAGCAGAAGCTCTTCCCGCAATAACTGCAGGTAAAGCTCATTGACTCTTTTCCGCATTTTGAACAGGCTGCCATAGTTTTAGAGTTAGAGTTTATTCTTTTATCATTCCTTACCGAGGTCGGAATGCCTTCTTTTTGAAAAGAAAGTCGAGCAGATAGCCTTCATGAGGCTCTCTGAGATCGATATCGCAGGTGGTATCTTGACTAGCGTACACTTTTTCGATTGACGGATCTCGAAGAGCCGACTCTACCTTGCTTTCATCTTTTGTGAACATGCTCAGTGTCAAGGTCTCTGAAAGCTTATCATCTACTTCTTCCTCTGAAACCTCGGTAACTGTACAGTACTGGAAAGGATACTCCTTGAAAAGCTTATCTTGATCAGAACTATCTTTCAAAAGCAGCACCGTTGGTTTCAGGAAGGTTGTATTATTCTTCCGTACTATTCTATCGTCTTTACCTATCCTGCGTGTGATATCCTCTGATTTAGATCCGTTTATCTCTCTTTGTATAAGTTTATTGATTTTCTCTGCTCTCTCAGGGTTTGGAGAAGCAGGTATTACAGCATCTTCATTAGTTGGATCTAATATTTCATGTCCAGTAACTCTTGAAGCCATCTCATCTGCGATCTTCTCCGCATCACCTGTAGTAATGATATGGCTCATATTTATGCATCCTCTTCCACCGTCCCGCATCATAGCTTCTTCCATCATCCGGTAGACTGCTTCTTCATCCTCGAAACCTTTATCCACGAAAATTTTGCTGTTTCCAGGGCCGTGAACCTTGATTTCGTTTCTATCAGAGTACTTGTTCTTGAGTGTGTC
>JBEQAZ010000062.1:0-1778 GCA_041640055.1 Candidatus Nanohaloarchaea archaeon
CCGGTCAGAAATTTCTGTTCTTAGCCGTCCTAAGCCCGTACTCTCTGAGAATGTTCTCCACACCGTAATCCATAGCAAACTCCATATAGTCCTCGGCAGATTCTCTATCGTCGAACCGGTTGTAAGGTAGATCCACGGTATGGGATATCAGGAGCTTCACCTGCTATATTCGTGTATATCTCATCCTCTCCAGCTGAGACAAACTTGTAGACAACAAGTAACTCATTTTCCATTTCAGGAGTCTCCTTAACCTTCAGAAGACCCAGTCCTTGACCCACACCTCCAACTTGATGAGTCGGATAAGGATGATCAGAACTCACAGTAGATAGCCTGCTCCACGCCTCACCATTTTCAAGCATATCAGGATTTAACTCGTCATCAGAAGAACCGTCCAAAGCATCTTCAACACTCAAATTTTAACCCCTCCCCAAAGTAATCTGTTAGACTCGTTTTTCAACGCTTCCGAAAACTTAAGTGAAACAGTTCACAACAACTGCAGTAAGTACCTCAATTACTTGTGTCTTCTTCAGGGATTGGCGTAGAGAATTTAGAGAATTGAGTGGGCCAGACGGGATTTGAACCCGCGACCACTTGGTTAAGAGCCAAGCGCTCTGCCAGACTGAGCTACCGGCCCAAGGTGGTAGCAGTGTATCTTTGAGTTTTGATCGATTAGTTCTTTATAGACTTTGATAGAAAAGAGAGAGGTGTTAAGAAAAATTTAGAGGGTTTTATTCTCTGAGTTCTGTTTTCCGGACTTCCAGTTCTCTGAACGGGTAGATTTCGTCTACTGCGTCTCTGAGCTCTGCCTGAAGATTGTCCTGGAAGATGTTTTCCATGAGTTCTTCGTAGGTTTGTTCGCTTGTCTTTTCTTCAGTGATTTCCTGAATCCGGTTTCTTGCTTCGTTCAGTTTCTTTTTGGAGGTCTTCTTCAGTGTCGCTCCGACGAACTTGATTCTTACTTCCCTGTCGTCTTTGGTTGTGAAGTCCTCTACATAGTCGAACCGGTTGCTTCGCTTTCTTACCATTCTGGAGACAAACTCTTTGCTGCACTCCATTCCGTCAATTTCTGTGAAGGCTTTGTTTCCTTCAACTTCTGTTACTTTGAGTTCGACATCTACATAGTACTTGCTGGTATCGTCCATCAGTTCGGTTAGGCTTTCCTTAACTCTTCTGCTGACTACCTGAGAGTCCTTCTCTGCAGGTGTCTCTGTTACTACATCTTCATCGAATATTTCCGGTGTCTGTATTTCATACCAGTTTTTCTGTATTACAGCCTTAGCCATATCTCATACTCGAGAATTAAAACTTTATAAACGGTGGGACCCTTTTCCCTATGCTTCCGTCACTTCGTCTGCTATCTTCTCTTCCACCTGGTTGATAAACTTGTGCTTGTTCTCCTCCGGTATCTTCGCTCCAGCAGCGATGTTATGTCCTCCTCCTTCACCGTCAAGCTCCTCACAGATCTCTCCAATAATCTCTCCCAGGTTCAATCCGGCTTCAACAACTTCCTTGTCGGCCCGGGTGGAGACCTTGATCTTGTCTTTCTCGGCTTCAGCCAGTCCCATGATAACAGGTGAGTTGAACAATCCGTTGCTCATGGAGATAGTTGTCACGGTACCGATGAAGTCATCACTGATGTTTGAGCCGGCATCTATCACGCCGATGTTCTCCTCGTAAATCACATCATCGTTCTCACGGTTATCCTCAACGAAACGCAGCGACTTGGATATCTTCCGTCCGTACTGACTGGAAATCTTCTCAGCCATCTCCTGATCGTC
>JBEQAZ010000063.1:0-1753 GCA_041640055.1 Candidatus Nanohaloarchaea archaeon
TAGCCCTCACGACAGCAGAGTACCTGGCATACGATCAGGGAATGGAAGTACTGGTCATCATGACAGACATGACCAACTACTGCAACGCACTGCGAGAAGTATCCGCAGCAAGAGAAGAAGTCCCAGGCCGTAGAGGATACCCAGGATACATGTACACCAACCTGGCAGAACTCTACGAACGAGCAGGACTGATCCAAGGACGAAACGGTTCAGTTACACAGATCCCGATCCTGACGATGCCTAACGACGACAAGACACATCCAATCCCAGACCTCACAGGATACATCACAGAGGGACAGATCGTAGTCGACAGAGACCTTGACAACAAGGGCTACAAGCCTCCAATCAACATCCTTCCAAGCCTTTCCCGACTGATGGACAACGGTATCGGAGAAGGATTTACGCGTGAGGATCATCCTGATGTTAAGGATCAGCTGTACGCGATGTACGCTGAAGGAGAAAGCCTTCGAGACCTTGTATCAATTGTTGGAGAAGACGCACTCTCCGACAGAGATGAAAAGGTACTCGAGTTCGCAAGACAGTTCGAGAAACAGTTCATCAACCAAGGATTCGACGAGAACCGGGATATCGAGGACTCACTGGAAATTGGATGGGACCTGCTATCAATCCTTCCAGAAGACGAACTCACAAGAATCGACCCAGAAACCCGTAAAGAACACCTTGAAAACCGTGGAAACGAGGAATAGAGGTGAATTGATTCATGGCTGAGGATGTAAGCCCTACAAGAAGCGAGGAACTCAGACTGAAGGAAAGAATCGAACTAGCAGAGAACGGCCACGAAATCCTTGAGAAGAAGAGAGATGGCCTCATCCATGAATTCATGCAGGTTATCGATGACGCTCAGGATGTAAACGAGGAACTGGCCAATCTTTACAGCCAGGCACGGCTCAAACTACTGATGGCAAAAGTATACGACGGAGAAGACGCAGTAAGATCCAACGCGATGTCCATCAACATGGAACCGATGGTAGAGTCCACAACATCCAACATCATGGGAGTAGTCGTACCTGAGATCAGTTCAGAGAAAGTGAGGACTGATATCCTTTCACGGGAGTACGGGATCACCTCAGCCACTTCAAGAATCGACTCCACAGCAGACAAGTATGAAGAGCTTGTGGAGAAGATTATCGAGGCAGCTGAGACACAGACAAAGATCCTCAGACTCCTTGACGAGATAGAGAAGACAAAAAGACGAGTAAACGCCTTGGAACACAAAGTAATCCCTGAGATGCAGGATTCACTTGACTATGTGTCCCAAACACTTGAGGAAAGCGAGCGAGAGGAAACATTCCGTATGAAGAAGGTTAAAGAAATGTCTGAAGAGGAATAACTCCTCTGTCTTTTTTCTCTAATTTTTATCTATAGACCTAATTTATCTAGAGCCTTTTTTCGCTCCCGGCATATTGAAGTAAGTCCGGTGGTGGGCACGAGAAAGAGGTTCTCTACGAGCCCAGTTCTCCGGACTTCGGACCCATTCCTGTTTGTCGTTTTCCGGCCATTCTACTTCATCCCTGAGGAAAGGTTCGCCGTCTAGGCCAACTTCTTCAGCCGTAGTAAGGACTCTATGCATGTGAGCATTGTGGGCGACGAAGAGTGCTGATTCCGGGTCATAACCGTTTTCCACAACTGTTTCGTATGCTTCTTCCAAGACCTTTGTAGTAGGATAATCTGATACTACCTCTGCTTCACCTGAGTTTTCGAATACCCTGTGAAGGTCATCTGAGTTTTCATC
>JBEQAZ010000064.1:0-1700 GCA_041640055.1 Candidatus Nanohaloarchaea archaeon
ATCTTCTGCTTCTGAGACTTCCTCCATATTCAAGTCTGGCTGTATGAAAACTATGTCATCGTCTCCACGGCTGAAATCGATTTTTGACTTATCCATTGTTTATCATTTCTCGTAGTATTCGCCTTTTTGGCGTTGTTCTCGGTCTTTCTGGCTTCCGGGTTTGTTGGCTCGTGGTCGCCCTGTATCCGGGTCTTTTCTGAAGGTGATGTCCACTTCTTCCAGGAAGCTGTTCATCGCATTTCCGATCTTGACCGGTTCTGCTGCCTCTCCTTCCTCTCCTGGTTCTCCTTTGAAAACCATTCCTCGATCAGCAATGTAGTCCAGTAGTAGCAGGTCGTGGTCGATAACCATCAGTGGCTTCTCCGATTTCCGTGCAAATCTTTTCAGCATTCTTCCAAGTTCGACTCTTGCCTCTACATCCAGGTATGCGGATGGCTCGTCCAGTAGGTATACATCTGCGTCTCTTGAAAGGCAGATGGCGATTCCGACGCGCTGGAGTTCCCCTCCTGATAGCTCCTTCAAGTTCTGTTCGTACAGCTCTCCCAGTTTTAACGGGTTGCCGATCCGGTTCTCGAATCTCTTGCTTTCCGGGTTTGCGTGTTCTGAGATAGCTTCTCTTACCGTTGCTTCGCTGGCTTCCAGGTACTGTGGTTTGTATGAAATCGATAGATCGCTGGACTCTCCTTCATCCGGTTCTATACCGCCGGCGAGCATCTTGGCGAATACTGTTTTTCCTAGTCCGTTTTCTCCGAATATTGCTAGTATTTCTTCTTCGTGTAGTTTTCCTGGTTTGGTTTCTAGGCTGAATTCGTCTTCCCCAAAGTCTTTCTTGAATCCGGGGAAGCTGAGTACTACCGGTTTGTTTTCTACCTGGCTTCTCTTCGTTCTATCAAACTTGATCTTGTTGCTTCTGAATCTTACATTGTCTGAAGGTAAGTAACCGTCCAGGTAGTTGTTGATTCCTTCTTTTGTGGACTGTGCGTCGGATACCATTCCGTAGCTTCCTGGTTCTCCGTAGAAGATATGGATTCCGTCCGCGATCAGGTCTAGTGTTGCTAGGTCGTGCTCTACTGCCATGGCTTTTTCCTCTTCTCCTAGGCTTCTGATTTCTCCTCCTGCCTTCAAACGCTGTTTTACATCAAGAAAGGAGGAGGATTCGTCGAATACATAGAAGTCAGCTTCTTTGAGAAGTGTTGCTGCGATTGATACTCTCTGTAGTTCTCCTCCGGACAGGTGTTCTATTTCTCTATCCAGAAGGTGTTTGATATCAAGTTTTTCTGTGGTTTCTTCTAGTTTATCTTTTTGATCTGCTTTCTGAAGCAGTTCTCTTACTTCCCCTTCGTATTTTTCCGGTATCCGTTCGACTTGCTGTGGTTTGTATGCCTGGTCGATTCCTTCACTTTCAAGTTTCTGGAAATGGTTTTGGAGTCCGGTTCCCCGGTACTTCTTCAGTATCTCGTCCCATTCCGGAGGGTTCTTCCAGTTTCCGAGGTTGGGTTTGATGTCTCCTGAAAGTATTTTTAGCGACACGGATTTTCCGATTCCGTTCTCTCCGATTAGTCCTACTACTCGTCCTTCGTCCGGTGCTGGTAGATCATACAGGCGGAAGCTGTTTTCGTCGAACTGGTGTACCTTTTTCCCTTCTTCTGCTGGTAGCTGGATCATTTTGATGGCGTCTTCGTATGGGTACTTGTTTATCG
>JBEQAZ010000065.1:0-1650 GCA_041640055.1 Candidatus Nanohaloarchaea archaeon
CAGGCGATCTCAGAAGACAGGTCCAGGTCGGCTACCTGATGTGCCGGATACCAGATACGATAGAGGATTCCTCACAGCTTGACGGCGAAGAAAAATACGAACTACTCAACAGATACCGTGAAGTACTGGAGGAGCCAGATCAGAGAAATGTAGCCGAGTTCGTAAGAGATACATTATCCCGTGTAGAACCTGAAGAAGACTCAAGCTACTGGGACCTAGTGAAAAACACTCATACAGTTACAAGCAGCTTCCAGACATTTGACGAAGAAGTACAGAGCTACATGAGAGATGCTGTAGAAGAGATGTCCAAGGGAATGGCAAATTTCTCCAGAAAAGCGTACCAGAACGGAAAAGACGGTATCAGAATACATACATTCGACGAACTACACGAATACTGTCATTATGTAGCCGGAACAGTCGGCGAACTACTGACAGGAGTATTCTCAGACCACGAAGAGACTCCAGAAGAATTATGGAATAACTACGAGGACTTCGGACAGTACCTACAAACCGTCAACATAATCAAAGATCCTGTAGAAGACCTGGAAGAAGAATCAGCGATCTTCATACCAGAAGAAGCACTTGAAGAAAACCTAGACCACAGCGATCTTGAGGAAGCACTGCGAAACAGAAACTCAGAAGTTGTGAATCCGGCTACGATGAGAATGCTGGAAAGAGCAGAACAGAAATCAGATGGAGCACAAGAATACATAGAGATGATTCCGGAAGACTCCGAGATAAGAGGATATCTAGAAGTACCCTTCCTGCTGGCCAAAGCAACAGGAAGAGAAGCCCGCAACAATCCTGAATCAATTCTTGACGGCGAACTAGCAGTCGAAAAAGAAGAAGTTCTGAATATACTTGGAGAGGCTGGGAGAAGCGATCTTGCTGATACAGCAGAAGCAATCAGTCACGCTCCGCTTCGAAAGACAGATTGAGGTATTTTTCCGAATTGTTTCTCAAGAATTATGTCGTTTATTGAACTCCTGTTTTGGATTGGGTAAGATGTAGTGCGAATAGAATTCTTTGGTGGTTCTCAAGACGACGATTTTTGGGTAAAACAGATTGTCATTAAAAGTGGTTGTTAACTTCAAACACACTACATGTTGTGGGTCTAATCGATTAACACACAACATATATAATGAGGGTTATCTGATCTAATGGTATGGGGGAAACCGATATTTTCGAACCGCGCACGAAATTAAAACCATATGAATACAGCGACTTCCTTGATTACAAGGATGCAATCAGGAACAGTTACTGGGTGCATACCGAGTTCAATTTCTCCGGCGATGTCCAAGACTTCAAGGTAAACACTTCCGATGTCGAACAAAGTGTTATCAGGAAGACTATGTTAGCCATCTCGCAGATCGAGGTCAGCGTCAAGACTTTCTGGGCCGAAATCTACGAGGATATGCCAAAAGCCGAAATTGGAAGCGTAGGAATGACATTTGCTGAAAGCGAGGTAAGGCATATGGATGCCTACAGTCATCTACTGGATATCCTGGGTATTTCTGAGGATTTCGAGGAAGTTACTGAGGTACCAGCTATGAAAAAGAGAATTGATTACCTTGACGATTATCTCGAGGGAGCTAGAGGTGATGACAGACAGGAGTATGTGAAAAGCGTGATGCTATTCAGCACCTTTGT
>JBEQAZ010000066.1:0-1643 GCA_041640055.1 Candidatus Nanohaloarchaea archaeon
TAGTCCGGATAGAGGTCGAATCCGACCACCTAGTATCGTGCTATATAGTACATTTCAAGGAATTTGAAGGAGAACCGGAGATAGGTGAGAAAGGTCATCACAGCGAGTTCAAATGGGTTAGTCCGGAAGAATTCTTAGAGATGGACTGGCACAGCGATGCAGGCTACGATATCGTACCTATGATGTACCTAGAGGAATACCTTAACAAAGACAAAATATACTGAGATGATACAGATATGAAACTGGATTACAGCGATGAAAGAACACCGGTAGTCCGTGTAGTAGCAAGAAGAAACGGTGGAAAAGTACTTCTGTGCAGGAAAGGAGAGATGCAGAAATGGGAGCTCCCAGGAGGTAAAATAGAAGAAGACGAAGACCGCTTTGAAGCTGCCTCAAGAGAACTGAAAGAAGAAACAGGTCTTGATGCAGACAAATTTGTGGATCTGGCAAGAGTAGAAATTGAAGATGAGAACGGATGTGCCAACGCGTACATAGTTTACACCGAGACAGAAGATACAGAGGCCAAACCAGCATCACATGAACACGACAGGATCAAATGGGTGAAGCCAAAGGAATATGGCGAACAGGAATTCCATTACCACTCAGCTTACAGTATACCCTCAGTTCAACGGCTTGAAAAGTACCTGGAAAATAGAGACCTAAGCGAAATTCGCTGAGTCGAACCAAATTTAACTTTACATTCTACTACACCTGTATGGAGGAATGGGGAGACGCAGTAACTAAATTCTTGAACGGCGACAAAGTTGAGGAACCATCCGACTTCGCCGAACTAGCCGGAAGCGATATACTACACTGGCATCCCGTCCAAGCTGCTCAGGTATCCGGAGAGGAATCAACGGACCGAGCGCACATCAACCGAGACGGCGTGAAGAAAATCGGAAACATATTTGAAAGATACGCAGCAAACGACTACGGAGCTCAACTTGAAGACAACGGCGCTGTAGATATCAGAATAGGTTTCAGCGACCGTGCGGAAGGCTGGCCTGTACAGGTCAAATCCGCCGCACTTTATACAAAGAGAGGTACAGATAAGGACGGGAACCCGAACTACAGGAAAGGCGCATTCAAAATAAGACATGATAATTATGAAGACTTGCCTGAAAGATCGCTGATCGACTTCAACATATACAATCCTGCTCACCAGCCTCAGGAGAATGGTTTCGATACTCTGCATCTAGAGGAGGACGAGGATGGCCGTGTCAACGAGATGTTCCTCGAACTCCACGGCAAGATGCTGGTACCCAAACAGGTTCTAGAGGAAAGTATCGACGCAGACCTGACTTCACCTCCGGAAGATCCGAGCTCAGCATGGTACAGAAACGGTTTATACGAACTTGGCTGGGACGAAGTATTCGGCGACCAGCCATGGGAAAGCCCGATTTACCAGCAGCTAAGAAGACGGAGCATGGAGGAACAGGGATATGATCCAAGCCATGACCTAACGAGGTACTGACATATAGAGCAATTAGAAGAAACTTCTTCGGATATAGAAACCATCTGGTCCGTATATGAAGCGCTTGGAGGTGAAAAAAGACCTTACCACCCTCATTTCTCCATGAATAATCGAGCAGAAGGTGCAGTAAATCGTCTGGAGCAGAGACCTGAAGACAAGAGAGAAAGCT
>JBEQAZ010000067.1:0-1639 GCA_041640055.1 Candidatus Nanohaloarchaea archaeon
AGCACTATCTGGCAAAGATAGACTCCGAAGCAAAGGAAGACGTAGAAGTCGAAAGGCTAGAAGATCATGCACTAATAATAGGATACGACTTCATCGGAAGAAGGTCAGCTGAAATCCTCGACGAATCTTTCGACAAGGTCATGGTAGTGGACAGAAACCCCGGAAACGTGGAGAACCTAAGCAATTCCGACTACGAATACATCTACGGAGACTTCTCACACGGAGAGATCAGGAATGCCTCCCAGATTAGCAAGGCAAAGTTTGTGTTAAGCCTTGTACCTAACCCAAGCATCAACAGGAAAGTAGTTGAAGAAGCAAAACCAGAAGCGACCGTATTCGTGAAAGCAGAAGATCTCGAGGACGCAGCCGAACTATACGACCTCGGCGCCCATTACGTTATACAGAAAAACGAGCTATCCGGAGAGAAAATGGGAGAATACCTAAAACTATACCTAGAAGACGAGGAACTGTTCCACGAGGAAGTAAAGGAAGACCTCGAAAGAATAGACTGGGGTGGTAGAGATGTCTGAGATACTTACTCTTCTGACAGCAGTATTCGTGGCCTCTTCGATCCTTATCTTCATACTGGACCGCTACTCACACCCCTACTTGCCCGCATACATAGGAGCAGGGTTGATAGTAGGATACTTCATAGAACCTACCAACTTCTACTCAATCGCAGAGATAGGAATAGCATTCCTAGTATTCATATTCGGACTTAAACTTGAACCTGAAAGACTGAAATCAGTGGCAAAAGAAAGCCAAGCTATGACAACTGTACAGGTAACAGTAGTAGGCCTTTTCACATACATAACAAGTCTAATAATAGGCCTCAACGTTATGGACGCAATATATGTCAGCATTGCCGCTTCACTAAGCTCTTCACTCATTGGAATGCAACTCGTCAACAAGGAAATCGAGATAGAACTCCTTCACGGAAAACTGGCTGAATCAACACAGCTGATACAGGACCTGATCGCCATAACAGCAGTAATCACACTGAACTCGTTCTACTCGAACTCAAATAACATACTAACTCATGCACTCTTCGGACTAAGCCTACTCATCACAGCAGGCCTTATCAGACGATACGTGTTCAGCTGGATCGCAGAAGGCATCGACGAAGACAGAGAACTAATGGTATTGACTAGCCTGAGCTTCCTGACTGGCTTCATAGCTCTGGCACAGTACTTCCAGCTCTCAACAGTTGTAGGAGCTTTCGCAGCAGGAATCGCAATCTCCAAATTCCCTTACAACATCGAAGTTGTGGACACCATGGAACCGCTGAAGGACTTCTTCTCCGTACTGTTCTTCGTTTCCATCGGTGCACTGATGGTATTCCCTAACCTCAAAACTATAATGATCGCAGCAGTACTCCTCTTCTTCTCGCAGATAGTCAAACCAGCAGTAGCAGTTACAGTACTCATAGGCCAGGGATACGACAAGAGAACAGCACATCTAACAGGAGCAAACATAGACCAGATAAGTGAATTCGCACTGATCATAGCGATTCAGGCCTTCATCAGCGGACTGATTAGCCAGGATGCCTTCCAGGGAATTATACTGGCAGCCTCGTCCTCATTCATGATCTCATCATACACCAGCAGACATGGAGAGAAGATACACGAAAAACTGAAAG
>JBEQAZ010000068.1:0-1577 GCA_041640055.1 Candidatus Nanohaloarchaea archaeon
CCTTCCAGCCTTACTGATAGTGTTGATGGCTGTTCGCTTCCTTCACGGCTTTCAGGGTTTTCTTCGACCGTGATGGTCTGTGTATCTGTCATCTTTTTCTCGACTACATCGAACTTTCGGCTTCCGCAGTCACACTTGTATGGGGACTTGAGTTCGCTGGAGTCCTGTTCTTTTTCGTAGCGGTCGCCGCACTGAGAACATTCGAATATTGCTGATACGACTTCTGGTTTGACCTGAGATGCTCTTTTGATCATTCCTTCAATCGGTACGAACTTGCCGATGTGCTGGGAACGCAGGTTTCTCAGGAATACGAAGTCCTCTTCCGGCATCTCTGTGAACCGGACTCTGAGATCTTCATCGGATACGATGTCTACTCCTTCTACTGCTTCTTCTGAAGCGTTCATCGCGTCCTGCGGATTATCTTTAAGGTATTCTGCGAGTTCGGGGTTGAATATGTCCATTTCTTTGAAGTTGACGACTACTGAGGTGTCTCCGCTCTGTACAGCTCGGGCTACCTCTTCGTACATCTCTGTAGAGAAAAGTTCTTCGAATTCATTTACCGCCTCCCCGTACTCCATGTACCAAGTTTGTTCGGTAAAAGTGAAAAAGTGTTAACATAGAAGGTTGTTTATGGCCGATAGAGTATCTGATGAACAGTTGAAAGAGAAACTTGATGAGTTGACTATGTGGGGTTTAGAGAACGGTAAGCTCGCAACCCGGTTCGAGTCTGAAAGTTACTCGAAGTGTGTCGAGTTCGCTAATGAAGTTTTCCAGATAGCCGAGGAGGAGAACCATCATCCTGAGATAATGGTTGAGTACGGAGCTGTCGAGATTGATCTCTGGAGTCATGAAGAAAATACTATTACCGAGAAAGATCTGAAGGTAGCTGAGTTGATAGAGTCGGCGTTGAGAGAGATGGATTAGAGCATTTTTAGCTCATATCCAAGGTATCTACTACTCTTTCCTTGGAGACGGACTTTCCACTTCTATAATCTTTTAGCATTTTCTTCCTGTTTTCCTTTCTCAGATCTAGGTCAGTGATACTTTCTGGGTCGAAGAAGCTCTGGTCGAGTATTTCTTCCTGCATTTCCCTCTGTTTAATCTTTTCATCCAGTTCTGCTCTGTACATGAAGACTATGACCGTTTTGCCTGTGCGCTGGCTTTTCTCGAGGTAGACGCCTAGAAGGTTCTGGAGATCGATTTCGTAGCCGGTTTCTTCCTTGAATTCACGGTGTGCGCATTCCTCCAGTGTTTCATCCTGTTCTAACTGGCCGCCGGGAAAGTTCCATGTTTCTTCTACATGTTCTTTGGCTTCCTGAACCATGAGGATCTCTCCGTCCTGGTTTTCTGCTATTACGCCGGCTGCTACATGGAAGTTGTTCATTGATATCGGTCAATTTATAGAAAAAGTAAGTAAAAGAAAAAATTTTGGAAGAGAGAGAGGGGAGACTGGTTTTAAAGTGCTCCTATGTCTTTGAGGTTCTCTTCCAGTGTCTGGATTCCTTCTTTGACATCTTCGTAGGTCCGTCCGCCTGTGCATACCAGGTTTCCGGAGCTGAAGAGAAGGAATACTACCT
>JBEQAZ010000069.1:0-1557 GCA_041640055.1 Candidatus Nanohaloarchaea archaeon
GGATAAGTCAAAAATCGATTTCAGCCGTGGAGACGATGACATAGTTTTCATACAGCCAGACTTGAATATGGAGGAAGTCTCAGAAGCAGAAGATCCTGAACAGCGACTGGAAGACGAGATGGAAAGAGAAGATCTTGAATGGGAGAACTGCCAGCTACTAGGGCTTTTCCAAGACGAGTTCTCACTTATGATGCAGGAAGATGCAGAGATCATTTTTGAAGGAAAGAATATCGAACCGAAACACCTACAAGAATAGATACCTGAGTTCTTTGTATGAATTCTGAATGGACAGCTGAGGATATACCAGACCTGGAAGGAAAAATCGCTATCGTAACCGGAGCCAACTCCGGAATCGGTTTCGAAGGCACCAAACTACTAGCAGAGAATAATGCCCGCGTAGTGATGGCATGTAGAAGCATCGAAAGAGGGAAAGAAGCTAAAGAAGAGATAGAGAAAGAGTTAGAAGACCCAGATCTTGAGGTCAAGAAACTGGATCTTGCGAGTCTCGAATCAGTCAGAGATTTTGCCGAGGAGTTCAAAGCCAATAATCAGAAGCTCAATATCCTATGCAACAACGCAGGAGTTATGGCTATCCCAAGAGAGGAGACACAAGATGGGTTTGAGAAACAGTTCGGCGTCAACCACCTAGGACACTTTGCACTGACAGCAAAACTCATACCAGCACTGAAAAACTCTGAGGAAGCGCGGATTGTGAATCAGAGCTCCGGTATACACACAAGAGGAGAAATAGACTTCGATGACCTGATGCATGAAGAAAGTTACGAACCGATGCAGGTCTACGGCGACTCGAAACTGGCAAACATCTTATTCACCTACGAACTGGAAAGAAAAATCAAAGAAAAAGGACTCGATACGAAATCAGTAGCTGTTCATCCAGGTTACGCTGCAACCAATCTCCAGACACGCGGACCGGAGAAAGAAGGTTCAACAGTTAAGAAATACTTCATGAAGGCGATGAACAAGGTACTGGCTCAGAGTGCAGAGAAGGGAGCGCTGCCGATGATCTATGCAGCAACAAGCGAAAAAGCCAGTAGCGGAGACTACATAGGGCCTGGCGGCTTCAAGAACATGCGTGGCTACCCGGTGAAGCAGGAAAGCTCCGAAAGATCCTACGATGAGGAAACTGCTGAGAAGCTGTGGGCTGTAAGTGAGGAGTTAACTGGTATCGATTTCGAGTTAAATTAAAAAATCAGAGAGCGGTATCCAAATCCGTATCAGGTCCATCAACTGCCAGTGGATATCTCTCAATAGCTTTCACGGTGAAGAGAGGTTCATCATCGTACTCTACGGCAACAGCTACTCCGTTCCCCCCTATCTCGAGGTACTGTGAGACCTGTTCCTCTCCTCCAAAGCCTTTCACCAGCTGTTGATATTTTTCAGCGATATCTTCATTCCATTCGGAGGTTTTACCATCGGAATATGTTAGTTCAGCTTTGCCCATTACATCGAGCTGATCCATCACATAATCTGTATCAACTTCATTGAGTGAATCACGGACACTCTCCCAGTCATTAAGATCCTCGTCTCTTTCAATAG